>CAZJPA010000010.1:0-26027 GCA_964547755.1 uncultured Sphingomonadales bacterium | reverse complement strand
GTCAGCGCATCAACTGCACCCTCGCCCGTCCCGGCGGCGGATGGTACTGGTTTGGACGCTTCTTCTACGTGCCCGGTGGCAAGCTGGATTGAGGCACCGCCGGCTGTTTGGGCGGCGCCGGTCCCCTGTCACCTAAGGTCATCGATGACCGCAAGCAGCGCATCGAGACAGCTGCGGGCGAGATGTTTGCAGCGATCGGGATTCCAGCCGAATTGGGGGTCCGGCGCATTCGCATTGTCCTTGAACGGCATTTCCAGCGTCATCGCGAGACAGCCGAAGGTCTCAGCCACATAGTCGGTGCACTTGCGCAGATCGGAGGTGCCGGGCTCGTCTACGGGATAGCCGTGTTCGGTCTGGAAGTCCGGGTTGATGCGCGCCAGCGTCGTCTTGTAGCGGGCGAGGAGATCGAGCTGCTTCTCGGTTACCGAGGGCACACCCTCGAAGCCGGCGATGAAATTGTAGGGCAGGGCCTCGTCACCATGGACGTCGAGATGAAAGTCCACCCCCAGCCGGTGCATATGCTTGCGCACCCAGAAGACCTCGGGGGATGTTTCGGGGTCGGGATTCGACCAGGCGCGGTTCAGGTTGACGCCGGCTGCGTTGGTGCGCAGATGGCCCCGGCGTGATCCATCCGGATTCATGTTGGGGACGATATAAAAGCGCGCACGGGCCTTCAGCTCTCGGGCGACCGGATCGTCGGGGTCCAGCAGGCGTTCGAGCGCCCCCTCCATCCACCATTCGGCCATGGTCTCGCCGGGATGCTGGCGGGCGATCAGCCAGATCTTGAGCGGCTCGCGCCCGGTGCTAAGGCCGCCGATCTCGATCATGTCGATGTCCTGGCCGTCGATCGTCTGGCCCAGTGAGCGCACGCGCACCTCCGGGCTCATGTTGGCGCTGGCGATGAGCTCGGCATGACGGGCCATTGGATAGGGGGCGAAATAGGCGACCCAGGTGACGTCGTGCTCAGGCCGGAAATGCAAGGTCAGCGTCCCTGCTTCCTGATCGTATTCCGTGGGCACGCGATACCAGCGCTCGTGGTCGTGGGAGACACAGGCCTGATAGCCTTTCCAGCCGTCGGGATAGGCGGCACCCGCAGCATTTTCGATGGTGATGCGCACATTGGTCTTCTGCGCACCCGTCAGCCGGAAATAGAACCATTGATAGAAATCTGAGTTGTTGTCCTTGCGGATCCGTAGCCGGATATCCCCCGGGCTCGTCGCCTTGACGACTGCGATATTGCCGCCATCGAAGCTGGATGTGATGTCGATCATCGCTCCCCTCCTTGTCGGATCTGCCGAGTCGCGGCCGGTTTGCTCGGTTGTGGAACCGGCGAAAGCGGCGCGTCTCCTCTCGCCGCTTCTTGTTGCCCGAATTTCCGGATATTTCAAGCGGGCGCGGCGTTTTATTCCTTGGGAGGCCAGAGAACGGTCTGCGTGACGCCGTTCTCGCCCGGGAATGCGGCGAACAGCGCATCGATCATCGCATCGAAGACAGCGTCCAGCGGTTTTCCGGTGCCATTGACAAGCACACGGCCTTCCCACAGCACCCGTCCGTCCTGCGCACGCACGAGCGCGACCGAGACGCGATGATCCCACAGCTTGACCCGCCGACCGGTTTTGATCGGCACGCCGACGCTGCCGCCGACACCCACATGCCGTCCCACATGGCCGGCACCGATACCGATACCGATTCGTGGTCCTTCACGCCGTTCCTCCCGCGGCGTGCTGGTATAGTCGAGCCGGGCATGGATTTGCGCCGGCTCCTCGCGTGCCGGGTGAAGGCCGATGCGGGCCAGGCGCCGGCCGAGCCGGTCGCCGAACGCTGCGAAACGGGGATCCTGGGCAAGCTCCGAGCGCGCCGGCACGACATCCCCGGCGCGTCCGGTGAGCGGTTCGATGGATGGCGCGTGAAAGCGTGTGACCGACATCGGCAGCCGCCCGCTCGTGCAGGCGGCGGCCAGAACGAGCAAAGGCAGGATCGCGAGGATGCGTCGGATGATGGACATGGGCACGGCCTTCGGCTGTCGCTGACTGCTTGCGCCGTTATGGAGTCGATCCAGCATACGGCAGACGGGCGGATTTGTCAGCAGGTGGGATGGCAGGAGGTGGTATGCGGCGGGATGGTCAAGCACGGCGCTTGCAACACCGGCTGGGTCGGGCTATGGAACACTCACCCGCCCGCGGTGGGGTCATGCGGGTGTAGTTCAATGGTAGAACGCAAGCTTCCCAAGCTTGAGACGGGGGTTCGATTCCCCTCACCCGCTCCAAAGCCTCACATCACCTTGCGGTCTTTTCCTGCATGATGATCATGGTTGGGCAAGGATTTCATGCTCCAGCGCGCATCGCCGTCAGCAGCGTTCCATCGGCCGGTTGCCAGCAGTCCATAGAGATGTGGGCCGGTTTGGTTGTCCAGTGGCATATTTTCGTCTTGTTCTTGCGCCATCCCCCTATTTTCGCCATGAAACGGCACGGGCGCCATCGGTCTCACGCTTATGGGTGGGTGAGACGGCAGGGCTTGAGGAATAGACGATCCCCATGACTGAACAGTCCGATTCGCTTGGCAAGGCGGTTGTGGCCATCGTATTGGCGGCCGGTGAGGGCACGCGGATGCGCAGCCCCCTTCCCAAGGTGCTGCATGAGGTCGGACATCGCCCGCTCGTGCTGCATGTGCTGGACCGCTTGGCCGAGTTGGCGCCGCCGCCGGCGGAAACCGTGGTGGTGTTGGGCGCCGGGCGCGCGCGGGTGGAAGCGGTGGTCGCTACACATCCGCTACACCCGCGCGTCGTCGAACAGAAGACACGGCGCGGGACCGGCGATGCCGTGCGGGTGGCCATGGAAGAGGTGACGTGCCCGGACGGGATTGCGCTGGTGCTGTGCGGTGACGTGCCCCTGATTGCGCCCGCCGACATCGCTCGGCTCATCGCTGCGGCTGCACAAGAGGATGTCGCGATCGCCGTCCTCGGCTTTCGTCCGGCGGATCCCACCGGTTATGGGCGGTTGGTCACCGATGCGGCCGGTGCCCTTGTCCGCATCGTGGAAGAAAAAGATGCAAGCGCGGCCGACCGCCGGATCGGTCTGGTCAATGCGGGGGTGATCGCTTGCCGGATCGCCTTTCTGCGCCAGGCGCTGCCGCAGCTGAGACCCGATAACGCCAAGGGTGAGTTGTATCTGACCGATCTGGTGGAACTGGCCGTCGCCGCCGGGCGACGAGCCAGCGCCGTCGAAGCCGAGGATCCAGAAGGGCTCACAGGCATCAATTCACAGGCGGACCTGGCCGTCGTCGAAGCGCTCTTCCAGGAGCGGCGGCGCGCGGAGGCGATGGCGGCCGGGGTGACGCTCACGGCGCCCGAAAGTGTTCATTTCGCATTCGATACGAAACTGGCGCCCGGGACCGTCGTGGGACCGTTCGTCGTCTTTGGCCCCGGCGTGGTGGTCCGCGGCGCGGCGCGGATCGAGGCTTTTTCGCATCTGGCGGGAGCGGAGATCGAGGAAGGGGCGGTCATCGGGCCGTTCGCGCGCATTCGTCCAGGCAGCCGGATCGGTCCCGGTGCGCGGGTCGGCAATTTCGTCGAGGTCAAGGCGGCCGTCCTGGATGCGGGCGCAAAGGCCAATCACTTGAGTTACATTGGAGACGCCGAGGTGGGCGCCAAGGCCAATATCGGCGCCGGCACGATCACTTGTAACTATGACGGGTTCGCCAAGCATCGCACGGTGATCGGACCGGGCGCGTTCATCGGCTCCAACACGGCGCTGGTGGCGCCGGTCGTCATCGGCGCGCAGGCGATCGTGGGGGCCGGCAGCGCGATTACCCGCGACGTGCCGGCGGATGCGCTCGCTCTCACCCGTGCCCCGCAGGAGATGCGTGAGGGCGCGGCCGCCCGGATCCGGGCCCGCAAGGCCAAGGCGCGCAAGGGGTAAGAGCGTGGTGTCAGTCAAAAAGCAAGGGGCGGATGGCCGCACGGCTGTATGGATCAACGGACAAGAAGGGGTGAAGACGCGCGCATGTGTGGGATCGTGGGAATCGTCGGGACGCAAGCGGTGGCCGAGCGGCTTCTCGCCGCCCTCAAGAGGTTGGAATACCGTGGCTATGACAGTGCCGGGATCGCCGTCTTGGACGCACAGGGACGGCTGCGACGGCTGCGACGCGAGGGCAAGCTCGCCGCCCTGACCGCCGCCCATGAGGCGACGCCGATTGATGGCGTGATCGGCATCGGTCACACCCGCTGGGCGACTCATGGCGCCCCATCCGAGCGCAATGCCCATCCCCATGTCGCGGGCCCCGTTGCGCTCGTCCATAATGGCATCATCGAAAACTACCGGGCATTGCGGGACGAATTGCTGGCAGCCGGAGTGACGCTTGAGAGCGATACCGACACTGAGGTGTTGGCCCATCTTCTCGCCCGTGCCCGCGCCCAGGGGCTGACTCCCAGACAAGCCGTCCAGGATGTGTTGCGGCGGATCAGGGGGGCATTCGCCCTTGCGATCCTGTTCGAGGATGCGCCGGACCGGCTCTATGCGGCCCGGCAGGGCAGCCCCCTTGCGGTCGGGCTGAGCGGGGAGGAGGGGTTTCTCGGATCCGACGCGCTCGCGCTGGCCGGCCTCGCCGAGCGGGTGGCTTTCCTCGAAGAAGGGGATTGGGCGGAGCTGGCCGCCGGTCAGGTGCGCATCTTCGATGCGGCCGGCCGGCCCGTGGAACGGCCGTTTCATCGGCTCGACATGGGGCCGCAGATCGCCGCCAAAGGCAATTACCGCCATTACATGCTCAAAGAAATCCATGAGCAGCCGACGGCGGTGGCCGAGACATTGGGGCCGTATCTGGACACCGTGTCATCAACCGTCCGGCTGCCGGGCGAATGGGACGTGCGCGCCCTGCGGCGGCTGCATATCGTGGCCTGCGGCACCAGTTTCTATGCCGGACTGGCCGCCCGCTACTGGATCGAGCGGCTGGCGAAACTGGCGGTCGAGGTCGATATCGCCAGCGAGTTCCGCTATCGCGAGCCTGTTCTGGAAAGCAGCGAGGCGGCGCTGTTTATTTCGCAATCGGGCGAGACGGCCGACACGCTGGCGGCCTTGCGGCTGGCGAAGCAGGCGGGGCTGGCGACGATCGCGATCGTCAATGTGCCGCATTCGACGATCGCACGCGAGGCGGATATCGTCTTGCCCACCCATGCGGGGCCCGAGATCGGGGTGGCCAGCACCAAGGCGTTTACGGCGCAGCTTGCGGTCTTGGCTGCGCTTGCGATCGGCTGGGGTCGGGCGCGGGGTGCCATCACAGCCGAGACGGAGCAGGCGCTCGTCGGCACGCTGGCCACCGCTCCGTCACTGATCGCGACGGCCTTGCGGGCCGATGGTATCATGGAACAGATGGCGCATGCGCTCATGCATGCGCGTGACGTGCTCTATCTGGGGCGGGATCAACTCTATCCGATCGCCCTCGAAGGGGCGCTCAAGCTCAAGGAAATCTCCTACATCCACGCCGAGGGCTATGCGGCCGGTGAAATGAAGCATGGGCCGATCGCGCTCATCGACGAGTCGGTCCCGGTGGTGGTGTTGGCGGATTCGGGGGGGCTATTTGAGAAGGTCGCCGCCAATGTGGAGGAGGTACAGGCCCGCGGCGGGCGCGTGTTCCTGATCGGTACGGGTGAGCGGGCCGCCGCGCTCGCCGATCATGTCGCCCATGCGTATCTGCTGCCGGCGCATGATCCGCTGCTGGCGCCTCTCGTCTTTGCGATCCCCGTCCAGCTGTTGGCCTATCACACCGCCGTGCTCAAGGGGACAGACGTGGATCAGCCACGGAATCTCGCCAAGTCCGTTACGGTCGAGTAACAGTTGGGGGCGACAAGGAGCGGTCCATGAGCGACAACAGCAGCGCACAGGATCGGCTTGCGATTCGTCCGGTGGTGCTCTCAGGCGGCAGCGGCACGCGGTTATGGCCCCTGTCTCGGCGGCTGCGACCGAAGCAGTTCGTGCCCGTGATCGGCAAGAGCAGTCTGTTTGCGCAGACGCTGGCCCGCGTCGTGGGTCCGCCTTTCCGTTCCCCCCTCGTGATCGCCAGCGATCGCCATCGCCGCATCCTGGCAGAAGAGTTGGAAGGGTTGGGCGCCGCCGCGGCGTCGGCCACACTCATTCTCGAGCCGAGCGGGCGCAACACCGCTGCGGCGGCGGCCGTGGCGGCATTGTGGGCGATTGCGCGCGGAGAGGCGGATACCGTGCTCGCCCTGCTGCCGGCCGATCATCACATCGGCGATTCCGCGCGCTTCCGGGCCGCGCTGCTGGCGGCCGGGCGGTTGGCCGCGGCTGAGGAGGTGATCGTCACCCTCGGCATCCGGCCCGACCGGCCGGCCACCGGTTACGGCTATATCGAGGCCGCGGCTCCCCTGGCAGAGGGGGCTTTCCGTGTTCGACGCTTTCACGAGAAGCCGGATGCCGAGACAGCCGCCCGGTATCTGGCGGCCGGCGGATTCTATTGGAACGCCGGGATCTTCATCGCCCGCGCCCGCACGTTGGAAGCGGCTTTCGCCAGCCACGCGCCCGAGATTTGGCGCGCGGCCGAAAGGGCCTTGGCGGCCGCGCCGGGCGATGCGGGGGAGGCCGTCGTTCTGCCGGTCGGTCTGTGGGATCGGGTGCCGGCGATTTCCTTCGATTATGCCATCATGGAGAAGACGGAAGCGGCAGCCGTGGTGCCTGTGGATTGCGGTTGGTCGGACGTAGGCTCGTTCGATGCCCTGTTCGCTCTGTGCGAAAAAGACGCTGCCGGCAATGCCGCGATCGGGCCGGTGACGATGGTCGCAGCCCAGGACTGCCTGGTCCTCTCCCAAGGGCCGCGGGTGGCGGTCCATGGTATTGCGGATCTGGTCGTGGTGGCGCATGAGGATGCGGTGTTGGTGATTCACAAAGATGACGCCCAGTCCGTGCGGGAGATCGTCGCCCGTCTCAAGCAGGAGGATCCGGACCGGCTCTAGGAGTGCTGGGAAGGGAAGGGGGCAGAGAGGGAAGGGGGGGCAGGGATCGCCTCTCGCCCTGAAGGGGCGCGTTTCCGGCCTTCTCAATAGAACATATCGGACAGTTGTTCGATAATCCGTCTGGGGTCGGAGGCGAAGATCCGTTCATACAGCCGCTCATTGAGCTGCAGGCGTTGACCGCTGTCCCGCAGCAGGTTGGTGAGGCGGGTGGTGACCGTCTCGCGCGGGGCGGGAAAAGGCCAGAAGCCATCGAGCGGCATGCGGATGAAGATCCCCTTCTCAAGATTGCCGCCGCGGCCGAATTCGCTGCCGGCGCGCGACGAGCCGGCCAGCCAGCCCCCGATGTCAAGGCCGTTGGTCAGGCGCTTGGTCATCTCAAGACGCAGGCCCGTATCGCCGGCCAGATAGCGGTTGAGGCTCAGATCGATCGTCAGGCCGCCTTCGAATGCGTAGAGCGCGCCGAGACTTCCCGTGACCGTGCTGTAGTCCTGAAAAGACAAGCCCTGTCCGAAGCCGCGTTTTTTGACCCAGAACAATTCCCCATAGGCCAGCCAGCGTGAAAGCGGGCGATGCCATGTCGTTTCGATTCCGAAACCACCATACATGGGCTCGAACAAGCCGGCGGACAGTCGGCTGGTCAAGCCTGGCGCCCAATGCCAGTCGGCGCTGGTGACCAGAGAGGCGATCGCGTTGTGTCCCTGCCGGGAGTAGGCGGCGATATCCGAACGTACGGCCGGCAGGTTGCGGTTCGCGGGTGGGGTGAGTTTGTCGAGATTGCCGATGATGAAGCGGCGGATCGTGCCCTCGATCCGCAAGCGGCCGGCCAGGGTGAGGCGGGCGACGAGATCAAGATAGAGATCGCCACGGATCAGCCCGTCTCGGGCTCGGCCGACTCCGGCTTGCCAGCCGGGGAGGACACCCCAACCGAAGCGCGGCTTGGAATCCTCCGGTGGTCGATAGTCCGGCTTCGGGACCGCTTCGCCGAAGGGGCCGGCCGTGCGTGTCGGCAGCCAGCCGGCGTGGGCGGCGACCTCCACGGGACTGCCGCGCGCGGCCAGAGCCTGGACCACGTCGCGCCGCAAGACCTCTACCCGCCAGGCCTCCCCTCCCGCGACGCGGGCCGCCACCTCGAACCAGGCGACAGAAGGCGGAGCCGTCTCGGCCATCGCCCGCAGGCTGCGTCCCAGCAACCGCGCCGGTCGCGCCGGTGGGCCGTGTCGCACCCACACGGTCCAGCGCTGGGCCGCGACCGACAGACCGACGGCCTCCACCCCCAAGCTCTTGAGCCGCGCGAACAGCCGCTGCACCTGGGCCTGTTCGGATCGGGAAGCCAGTTCAGCCGCGGGCAGGTCGGCGATCCGCCTCACACCCAGGGCCGTCATGACAAGCGGGGCCTTGGGAGGCGAAGGGGGCGTCGCTTCCACCGTTTTTTCATTGTTCCGCCAGAGTGCGAGGGTACCGTCATGACCAATGCCGAGCGCCTGCAGACCGTTGCTATCCAGCGTCGCAAGCGCCGCCCGCGCCAGCCATTGCGCCCGCCGATCCGCGGTCAACGGAATGGTTGCTTCGGTCTTTGTATCGGTGATCCGGAGCCGGCGCAGGTCACCCGGCAGCACAAGGGCCAGCGCAGCGGCCTTGTCAGGCCGGGCGCCGGTCAGTGCCGCCTCTTCACCGTGCAAACGCATGGCGCGCACACCGTTCCGCGCGAGCAGGGCGGCGGCCGGCCCGGCAGGAGCCGTGCGCAGGAAGACACGTGCCGAGCCGATCGGCTCGTTTTCCCGGCGGATCGCAAGCCGTCGGACAGCAGGCGGCAAGCGGGCGAACAACGCTTGCGCAAGCGCGGGCCAGGCTTTTTCCCGCACCGGCGCATCCCGTCTCAGCACGATCGTCGCCTCCAGGCCGTCGAGCGAGAGAAGGACCGGATCCAACGCGCGCATCTGCAAATACGATCGCAGCGTCTCTTCGGCATCGGAAAAGCTTCGTGAGGAATCGGTATCGGCAAGATCGCGCGGAAGGAAGGCGGGAGGCTGGCCTCCCCCCGCTTCCGGGTCCGGAGAGGGCGCGAAAGGGTAGGGATCGCGCGCAGGAGATTCGAACAACCGTTGGAATCTTGTGGCGTCGAATCGCAAACTGGCCCGGGCGGTCACATAGCGTCCGCCCATGAGGCCAAGCCCCAGATCGATCCAGGGCAGCGGCCGGTAGCGCAATGCAAAGTCGAGCGGCAGGCGCTCGTTGAACTCCGAGCCCAAGCCGAAAGGCGCACGCGCGGGGTCGTGGCCGCTGTATTCGGCCAATAGACTCAAACCCTTGATCGGGGTGAACCATTCCACACCCCCGAAGAGGGCGACATCGCGGCCACGGAAATAGCTGTCGGCATTCAGGCCGCCGGGTGCGGGATCCGGATTGCGGCGCTTGTAGCGGTTGGAGAAGAGCGAGAAGGGGTTGCCGAAGTGGCGCCGGCTGCCGAGATAGCCGAAGCCGAGTCCGGCGGTGAAATCGAGATCGCCGATCCGCTTGCTGATCGCGAAATATTCGCCACCGAAAGCCGCGCGCCCGAAGATGTCTTGCAGACCGACGGCAAATGCCGGCCGCACGCGCCCCTCTTCCCAGAGCCGGACCTTTACGTCGAAGGAGCGGTCGACAAGAGAGGGGTGACCAGTGCCGGCGAAGAAGTGTCGGAAGAAGGAGCCCTGGGAAAGTGGCAGCACCGTGCCGTCGGGCAAGACATTGGTGACTTCGTCGCGACGGTAGACGACCTCCAGCCAGTCGAAGGGATTGAGGCGCAGATAGAAGCGGCGATAGGGCGCCTCGGCCACCACGCCGACTTCCACGATGCCGCCCGGGGCGAAGCGGGCGCTCGGCATCGCCACGAGGCCGGTGATACCGAAGGTGTTGGGGCCGGCTTCGTCGTCCACGGAAGGTGGGGGGGATATCCTCTCGTCCACAGGCGCGCCTGCTTGCTGCGCCCATGCCGGGATCGCGGTCATTGTCAGCGTCAGCGCCGTGCACAGTCCGGCCAGCAGCCGGACGGACGGACGGGGCTGGTGGCTTCCCTTGCCCCAGACGGCATGGCCTGCGGGTCGGGCAGCGGTCCCTGCCAATCGGACCGGTGTCATGACACGGCCATTCCCCGCATCAGCGCCGCGAGATCACGGCGATCGAGGCGGCCGAAACAGCCAGTTGGCTCAGAACCTGCGTGATGTCGCGGACAAGATCGAGCGTCTTGAGCGGATCGACATCCTTCGGCACGACGATGGTCGTCCCAGGCGGCACCGTGATCGATTCCCGCAGCCAGGACGAAACGTGCACCGGCTGGGCCACGCCGTTGGGGTAGACGATGAAGGCGCGACCTTTGTCGGCCGTCAGCTGGAAGCCGCCGGCCTCGTCGATATAGTCTTCGACCGTCTTGTCCGGTGAGAATTGCAGGGCGCCCGGATTGAGAACGTCGCCGATGACCAGAACGAAATTAGGACGCTTGGGGATATAGAGCGTGTCGCCGGCCTCCAGCACCGTGTCAAGCTCGGGATGGGCCCGCAGCACAGTGGGATCCGCCTCGATGACGATGCGGCCGGCTGCTTCGATGGTGGCGAAACTGCGGGCAAGCTGGGCGGCGGCCGTCAAAGCCTCACCCCGCGTATCCCGCTTCAAGGCCGCCAAGGCGAGCGCATTGTTGAGCTCTCTGGCGGTGCGCCGAAATCCTTCCTGCTGTTTCTGCTTGACACGTTCGCGCGTGAACACGGCGCCGAAGGGATAGGCTTCCGGCGTCAATCCTCCGGCGCGTTCGAGGACGGACAGGAGGGTCTCGCCCTTCTCGATCGTGTAGACGCCAGGAAAGCGGACTTCTCCCGCAATCAACACCGTGCCGGGCTCGGCGTCGATCTGGCGGGCGGAGAAGCGGACGATGTCTCCCGCGCGCAGGATGATGTCTGCCATCGGGCTGTCGTGGAGATCGACATAGCGGCGTTCGACACCACGGGCGAGCCGTTTGTTGTCGGGCGTCAGATTCGTAATCTCGATCCGGGTGATGTCCGCGCTGCGCGACAGCCCGCCGCCGGCCGCCACAAGATCCCGCAGGCTGGCCGATTCCGCAAAGGGGTAAAGGCCCGGCCGGCGCACGGCACCGATCGCCACGGTTGCATATTCAAGAGCAAGGGGTAGAAGATCGGGATATCTATCATAGAAGGCGTTACAGGATCCGGGCGCATGGGCTGCTTGCCGCAGCTCCGTTTCGGTGACGACCTCATCGGCCGCCGCTTCCGCCGCCGCCGCCAGCTCTTCAGACTGGCCCTCGCCTTTTTTCTCACTCAATCCCGGCACTTGTTGATCGTCTCGCGTGACGAAAACCGACCGCAGGATATTCGCAAACCGCTCATTGTCCGCCTGGCGCACGCGCTGGGCCAGAAGAGTAAGGGCGGGACAGCGGCGAGACGTGGCATCCTTGGGCGAGAGCACGGTGGCCCGCACCACGGGGCTGGCGAGATAAGAGATGTCGGCCATGCCGAAGACGAAGAGACGGTCCCGATCCTTCAGCGAGATATCCGACACGCCGGCCAGGATGGGAGTCAGATCGAGCGGACGATAGAGCCGCTGACGTGTCGCCGGATCCTCGGTTTCGAGCACGGCGAACGGCAGATAGGGTTGCGGTCCCAAGGCTTCACCATTTTGAAGCAGGGCGCTCACCGAGGCGGCTGCGGCCAGGGCCCGTTCCCCGGGTTGGCGGACATGGCCGACAAGGGCGACATGGCCGACATTCAAGGCGCGTTCCGGCCGGACGATGTATATGTCGCTGGGCGAGACGGTCGATTCCGCGTTCACGCGGGCGACATGCTGGCGTCCCTCGTCATCCAGGCGATAGCGCTGGATGAGATTGCCCCGGGCACGCAAAGCGCCGCCGGCGAGGGCAAGGACCCGGGCGACGGTCACGGTCCGGTCCGCCGCCTGCAGCTCATAGATTCCAGGACGCTTGACGTCTCCCGAGACCGCCACCGTCGGCCCGATCACAGGCACGAAGATCCGGTCTCCATCCCTGACCTTGAGATCAGCCTTGCGGCCTTCGAGCACGTCATAAAGATCGACGGTGCGGCGGGCGCCATTGCGTGACAGGATGGTCACCTGCCGCAGGCTGCCGGTCTTGGCGATCCCGCCCGCTGTGCCCAACACACCGATCAGATCGGTCAGGCTCGGCACATGATAAAGGCCCGGCGCGCCGACTTCACCGACCACCGTGACCGTGATCACCCGCAACTCGCCAACCGAGACATAGGCCTCGGTTCCCAGCAGCGTTTTGGCCACCTGTTCGCGCAAGGCCTTGCGGAATTCTCCCAGCGACAGTCCCGCGGCCCGGATCGGCGGCAGCTCCGAGATCAGGACATTCCCTTCCCGGTCGATTGCGGTGGTCACCAGACGATTGGTGGAGCCCACAAGGGCGATCACGAGCTCGTCGCCGATACCCAACATGTAGCTGTCCGGCAGCCGACCCAGCATCGGCTGCGGCGGCGAGACGCGCGCAAAGAGATCGTAGCCGAACTGACGCAGAGCAGGAGATATGGTCCGTTGGGAGAGACGACGGGCATAGTCCTGCTCGAGCGGGGAAGGGCTGAGAGAGGCAGCCTTTTCAGCGGGTGGTGTTGCATTCGGATTCTGCTCACCCCTGCGGGCCTGATCGACAGGGGAAGGGGTGGCGACGGTCTGTCCCTGCCGGGCGGCCCGCTGTTCGAGCAGCTTTTGGAGCACCTCGGGCGGAATATCCTGGGCGCGGGCCGGGACAGCAGAGGAGGGGGACAAGATGGTCGATATGGCCAGAAGCAGGATCCAGATCGTCGCAAGCCACCGGGAAAAATGCATGGGCCTGTTGCCAAAATGTCCGCTCATGGTCTTGTCACCACCCCTGTTTGCCATCTTTCGTTCGCCGGTTCGGATTCAGACGCATCAGTTCTGCCGAGTCATAAACCGGGCTTGTCGGAATCACCCTGTCCTCGCGCTGGCACCGGTGCCACGGACGTCAGACTCCCACCGCTGCGTCCCCTTGCCATGATTGCCGAATCTGCGCAAGCGCTGTCCACCACCCAGGATGCCTGCTGCGCAGTTGCCTGTGGGCGCGCGCCGCCGCCTCGTGATCGGTGAAGAGGCCAAAGCAGGTGGCGCCGCTTCCGCTCATGCGCGCCAGCAGGCAACCGGGGCGGCTGCGCAACGCTTCCAGCACCGTTCGGACGACCGGCCGGATCGCGATGGCCGCGGGTTCGAGATCGTTCGTCGTCTCGCTGCCGAGCCAGGAGACGAAATTCTGCGCCGAGGTGAAGAGGTGACGTGGCGGCCGAGGAAGCGGCCGATGGAATGCCCCCCCTTCTTGTGTCCAGCGGCGAAAGACGGAACCGGTCGCAAGCGGTCGGTTCGGATTGATGAGGAGCACCCGCAGATCCGTCCAAGCGGATGGGATGGCCAGCGGTGTGAGTCGCTCGCCGATGCCTTCGACCCAACTGGGACGAGACGCCAGCGCAGGGGGCACGTCGGCGCCGAGGGCGAGCGCCAGCTCCGTCAACGTTCTGGCCGAGAGAGGTTGGGCATGGCATGCGGCCAGGATTCGTTGGCCAAGACGCAAAGCGGCCGCTGCATCCGCCGAACCGCCACCAAGACCCGCTGCGACCGGAATATGCTTTTCCAGCGTGATGGCCAGCGGCGGTAGGTCGGCGCCGGCCTGGCGCAACAGGGCAAGCGCTCTCAGCACGAGATTGTCCGCTGGCTGTTCTTCTTCGAGTGCGGCAGCCGTGGGGCCGGTGACGGCAAGACGATCGTGAGAGGAAGGCGCGGCTGGTTTCGCTGTCAGTCCGTCCGCAAGATCGAGATAGACGAAGAGCGACTGCAAGAGATGGTAGCCATCCGGCCGACGACCGGTCACATGCAGGAAGAGATTGATCTTGGCGGGTGCCTCTTCCACCCACGAGGCCGCTGCGGTGAGCGGATGCGGGGCGGTCTTGTCGTCTGCTTCGGTCATGAGCCGGGGCGCTCCGTGCTGGCCGTTCGTACGGGACCACCGACGAGCCCCAGCCGCAGCTTGCGTTCGAGCGCAAGCCGGCGTTCGGGTTCGGGGTCGAAGGCGAGCGCATGGGCCCATTGAAAACGGGCCTCACGCCGCCGCCCGGCGCGCCAATAGGCATCGCCCAGATGCTCGTTGATGGTGGGATCGTTGGGCATCAAAAGCACGGCGCGCTCGAGGGTTTCCACCGCCTTGTCGATCTCACCGCGCACGTAATAGGCCCAGCCCAGACTGTCTACGATGGCCCCATCGTCCGGCTTGAGCGCGGCGGCGCGTTCGATGAGGGTGATGGCCTCGTCGAGCCGCATGCCGCGATCGAGCCAGCTGTAACCCAGATAGTTCAGGACATCGGCCTCATCCGGTTTCTTCTCGAGCGCGGTCAGGAAATCCGCCTCGGCGCGCGGCCAGTCTCCCTTGCGTTCGAAAGCCACACCGCGGGCGAAGAAGGGATACCAGCCGGGCCGTAACTTGCGTTCCTGCATCTGTTGAATTGCCCGCGAATAGGCTTGGATCGCCCGTTCGTAGCGCTCGGCGAGACGGAGTAGGTCGCCGAAGAGGACCCAGCTGTCGATGTCTTCGGGATAGCGGGTAAGGTAGCCGTCAAGGGTTGCGATCGCGCCGGCCATGTCATCGGCCCGTCTTTGCGCAAGAGCGGCGGCGCGTTGGGCGGCGCCCCACCATGGGGAATCGGGGGCAACGCGCCGGGCTTCGACCTGGGCGAGATCGTGGTAACCGGCCCGGGAAAGCAGGTCCACGAGGCGTACGGTCACCTCGTCATAGTCTTGCGCCAGCCATTGGGCGAGTCGCGCATAGATGATCGCGGGACGCAGAAGGTCCTCGCGGGCTATTTCCTCGGCCAATTCAAGCAGGATCACGGCGATCGCTCCGCGGGGCGTGGCCGCCCGGGCGGGCAGCGGTTCCCCATTCGCCAGCCGGTGCGCGACATCGCGCAGGACGGCGTTTGCGGGGAAGGCCTTGCGCATGTCGGTCAGCACCGTTTCGGCTTCTGCCTGGCGATGGCCGCGTCGCAGAAGGGCGAGATAGGCGACGAGCGGTTCGAGACTGGGCAGGCCGCGGCCATAGACGAGTGCTTTGTAGGCGGTTGCGGCCCGCTCGGTTTCACCCAGAAAGTCGAGCAGGAGCGCACGCTCCATCTTCGCGTATGTGTTCAGCCCATAGCGGTTCTCCAACGGACGCAAGGCCTGGAGGGCCGCATCCCGGTCGCCGGCGAGCGCATGAGCCCATGCCGTCACGACCGGGCGGATAACCTGGGAGAAGCCCTTCGGCGCCAGGCTGTCGAGTTCGGCGAGTGCGGCGCGCCCCTCTCCCCGACGCAGCTGCTCCAAAGCGGCGATGAGCGCAGGCAGATCCGTTCTGTTGCCGGCCCGGCGCATGTCTTGTGCAATGGCGCGCGCCTTCTCGATCCGGCCTTCCAGAATCAGCTGGAAGAGGGCGGATTGACGGACGCGTTCATCCGTTACGCCGGCTTCGGCGACGGCGTAGAACAGCTCGCCGGCGCGCGGATCTGCAAGTTTCTCCGCCAACCGCGCCTTGACGTAGCCGCCGAGCGGATCATGCCCGGGACGCAGGGAAGAGGCGTCACGCGCACAGGCGCCCAAAAGCGCTGCGCCCACGACGACCACCGCCAGCCGCCAGCCGCCACGAGCGGCACGCAGACGGAAAGCCCCCCCGTATCCTCTAGGGGGCTTTTGGGAACCGGTTTTGCGCGCCGCCTGTGCCATCCTGTGTTCCGCCATCGGGGCGCATGGCCTACATGTTGGGGTAATTCGGCCCGCCGCCGCCTTCCGGCACCACCCAGTTGATGTTTTGCGTCACATCCTTGATGTCGCAGGTCTTGCAGTGGACGCAGTTCTGCGCGTTGATCTGAAGGCGGGGTTGCCCTTCGTCCTTGCCGACGATCTCGTAAACGCCGGCCGGACAATAGCGCTCCTCGGGCGCGGCGTATTCCGGCCAGTTCAGTTTGACCGGCCGCTCCGGATCTTTGAGCTGAAGGTGGATCGGCTGATCCTCTTCATGGTTGGTGTTGGACAGGAAGACGCTCGACAGTTTGTCGAAGGTGATCTCGCCATCCGGCTTGGGATAGGCGATGGGCTCGTAGTCCTTGGCGCGGCCGGTGTGGGTATGATCCTCGCCGCGATGATGGAATGTCCAAGGCAGGAGAAAGCCCAGCCCCAGCGCGTGCAGCCACAGTTCGATGCCGGCATAGATCGTCCCTCCCCATATGCCGAAACGTTCGAGCGCCGGGCGGGCGTTGCGCACGGCCTTGAGCTCCTTCCACACACAGGAGCGCTTCAAGGCCTCGGGATAGGCCGTCAGCTCGTCATGCGCGCGATCGGCTGCGATGGCATCGAAGGCGGCCTCGGCCGCCAGCATGCCGGTGATGATCGCGTTGTGGGATCCCTTGATGCGCGGCACGTTCACGAAACCGGCCGCACAGCCGATCAGTGCACCGCCGGGGAAGACGAGCTTTGGAATCGACTGGAGCCCGCCCTCGTTGATGGCCCGCGCCCCATAGGCGATTCGCCGCCCTCCCTCGAGCAGGGAACGCACCTTGGGATGCGTCTTGAAGCGCTGGAACTCGTCATAGGGAGACAGATGCGGATTCGCATAGTCGAGCGCCACGACGAAGCCGATGGCGAGCTGATTATCCTCCTGATGATAGATGAATCCGCCGCCGGCGACATCATCGAGCGGCCAGCCCTGGGTGTGGATCACGAGGCCCTCACGGTGCTTTTCGGAGGGGATCTCCCACAGCTCCTTCAGACCGATGGCATAAGTCTGCGGATCGACACCTTCACGCAGCCCGAATCGCTTGATGAGACTTTTGGTGAGCGAGCCGCGCACGCCTTCCGCCAGAAATGTGTAACGGGCCTTGAGCTCCACCCCCGGCGTATATGTGGGCTTCTGCTCTCCCCGGCGGGACAGACCCATGTCGCCGGTGGCGACGCCGATCACGCGGCCCTCGTCGTCATAGAGCACCTCAGCGGCCGCAAAGCCGGGGTAGACTTCCACACCCATGGATTCGGCAATGCCCGCCAGCCAGCGGCAGAGATTGCCGAGCGAACCCGTATAACACCCGCGGTTGGACATCATCGGCGGCAGCAGGAAATGCGGCATGGACAGGCATTTCCGCTCGCTCAAAAACCAATGCTCCGTGCGGGTGACCGCCACCTTGAGCGGGCAGTCCTGTCGCTCGCGCCAGTCCGGGATCAGGCGATCGAGCCCGATTGGATCCACGACGGCGCCCGAGAGAATATGGGCGCCGACCTCGGATCCCTTCTCGATCACGCAGACACTCAGGTCACGGCTGGCCTCATCGCCCAGTTGCTTCAAGCGGATCGCCGCCGCCAGCCCGGCCGGGCCGGCGCCCACGATCACGACATCGAAATCCATCGATTCACGCATGCCCTATCCCTCGATTTCCCTTTCGGCGGGAGGGAGTGCCGAGGACGTCCCTACCGCTTTTTCGATTGTCCCCTTCTTTCGTCCCGTCCGGCCATCGCCCGGGAGGATCCCTGACTCGTCATTGTGTCGTTTTTTCGCTTATGCCCTTGGCGGCATGGGGGGGTCAAATGCTATCACCTCCTCAAACCGGAGGAGGCTGCGGCAGCCATGCGGGAAAGCGGCGTGATGACGGGACGGACCGACAGGGCGGGGATCTTCTCGGTCGAACAGGCGATCGGCGTGCTCCTCGCCTGGTATCGCGAGCAGGGCATCGATGCGGCTTGCGCCTCACAAGCCGGTCAGACGATGCTGCTGGCAAGGCGAGAAGATGCGGCAAAAGCGGTTCCGGAACGGTCCGCGCACTCCGGTCACCCGGCCGAGTCTTCTGCTTCCGTCGCCATGCCTTCTGCTTCCGCCGCCATGCTTTCCGATCAGGCGCGGCCCGTCTCCCAGCCGGCTTTGGGACTGGGGACGGGTGAGGCCGAACGGCTTGCGGCCGCCTGTGGTGAGCTCGATTCTCTGGAGGCGGCGGTGCGCGCTTTTGAAGGCTGCGCCTTGAAGCGCACGGCGATCCATACCGTCTTCGCCGACGGTGCGCGGGACGCGCCGGTGATGGCGATCGGCGAGGCTCCGGGAGCCGAAGAAGATCAGCAGGGCAAGCCTTTCGTGGGGGCGAGTGGGCGGCTCTTGGACCGCATGATCGCCTGGATCGGGCTGGAGCGCAGCCGCAATTTCTACATTACCAATGTCCTCTTCTGGCGGCCGCCCGGAAACCGCAAGCCGACCCCGGCGGAAACGCAAGCCTGTCTGCCTTTCGTGCGCCGTCATATCACCTTGAAACGTCCGCGGATCATCGTGACCCTGGGCGGCACGGCGGCGCAACTGCTGCTCGATCGCAAGGAGGGTGTGATGCGTCTGCGCGGGCGCTGGTTTGCCTATGAGGATCCGGAGCTTGGGAGCATTCCCTTGCTCCCGCTCTTCCATCCGGCTTATCTTCTGCGTCAGCCTCAGGCCAAGGCCCTCTTCTGGCGGGACCTGCTGGCATTGGGCGACCGCATGGCCGATCTGGGGCTGCGGTGAGCGCGGGAAGGATCGCCGAGCAGGATGGAACGGCTTGCACGGGGGACAAGTGGATGGGCGGGCTTGCTTTGCGCCCTGATCGGGATCGGCTTGTCACCGATCCGAGGGCAGGCGCAGGAAACCGCCACCGTGATGGCGGCGACGGAAGAGCCGAAAGCGATCGCCGCCGCAGCGCCGGACGACACCACCGCCGGCACGCCAACGGCGCATGACAGGCTCGCGCCGGCTGCACAGCCTGACGAAGAGGCGGCCATGGCCGTCGTGTTGCCGCGGGTGCTCTCGGATGCCGATATTGCGCGCTATCGGCGGATCTTCGCGCTCCAGCAGCGGGGGCGCTGGCGGGAGGCGGATCGTCTGATCCGGCAGCTCGACGATCGGATCCTGATGGGGCATGTGCTCTATCAGCGTCTGATGCATCCCACCGCCTATCGCTCGCGCTACCGGGAACTGCGGAACTGGCTGCGACATTATCGCGACCATCCCGGCGCCTGGGCCGTCTATCGGCTCGCCCGCAAGCGCGGCGGCCCGCGGGCCCATCCACCGCGCCCGCCTAAGTTTGCCTTGCCGATTCCAGCCGAGCGATCCACTCTTGTTCCATCTGCCCTCGGCTCGCAGGAGCGGTCCCGCAGCCGGGAAGAGCGCCGACACGTCCAGCGTTTCTTCGCCCGCCTCAAGCGCGAGCTCCGGCGGCGTCACCTCGAGCATGCCGAGCGCTACGGCTGGGCGATGCTGCGCACGGGGATCCTGACTGCCCCTGAGACCGCAGAGCTCTTCGGGCGACTCACCAAGGCCTTTTTCTTTGCCGGCCAGGATGAAAAAGCCATGGCGCTGGCCGATATCGGTCGCGAAGAGGCCGGCCAAGGCCACCTTCCACAGAAGGTGGGATACGATCTCAACTGGTATGGAGGCCTGGCCGCCTTTCGTGCAGGCCGGCTGGAGACGGCGGCCACTTTTTTTACCGCCGCGGAATCGGTTGTACCACCGCCTTCTTCGGTGGGGGCGGCCGCCGCTTTCTGGGCCGCGCGTGCGTATTGGCGCATGGGCAGGGCGGAAGAGGCTGCGCGCGCGTTGCGGCTGGCGGCACGGGCACGGGAAAGCTTCTATGGTCTGCTGGCGCTGCGGGTGTTGGGGGATCCCTTGCGTTTCGATTGGCGGCAGCCTGCGCTCGATGCGACGAGTCTCGTTCGGCTGATGAAACGTAAGGCGGTGCGGCGCATCCTGGCGCTGGCCGAGGTCGGCGAAACCCATCGCGCCGACGAGGAGATGCGCCTGCTCTTGGGGCGCAGCGAGGATGCAGATTGGCCGGCGCTTGCGGCTCTTGCCGCCGCACTCAAGCTGCCGGCGAGCCAGCTGGCGCTCACCCGGCTGCTGTCAGACGAAACGGTGACGGCGGCTATGCGCTATCCTCTGCCGGACTGGGAGCCTGAGGGGGGATTTGTCATCGACCGCGCGCTGCTGTTCGCCTTCATGCGCCAGGAGTCGAAATTCCGGGCGCGTGCCGTTTCACGGGTGGGCGCATCGGGGCTCATGCAGGTGATGCCGGCGACGGCCAGCTATGTGACAGGCGATCGCAGTCTGCGTTGGCGGCGCGGCCGGCTCTATGATCCCGCCTTCAACATGGCGGTCGGTCAGCGCTACATCACTCATCTTCTGGATCTCGAACCGGTCGGACGCAGCCTCGTGCTGTTGGCCGTCGCCTATAATGCGGGGCCCGGCAATCTGCTGCGTTGGCGCCGCCGGCTGAAGACGGGCGAGGATCCTCTCTTGTTTGTCGAAGCCATTCCGGTGGCCGAGACGCGTGATTATGTCGAGCGGGTGCTGGCCAATCTGTGGCTCTATCGGTTGCAAATGGGCCAGGAGACCCCCTCTCTCGATGCCTTGGCGGCGGGGGCCTGGCCGATCTACGAGCCACTCGATCGCGAGTCGGCACCGGCGCTCGCCGCTGCCGCCGACATGGGGCGGACAACCGCACCTCTTACCATCACATCACAGGCGAAGTGACGAGAAACGATGTGGAACGCCGTGCACCCGAAACTGGATGACAGCCGGCCCTTCATACCGCTTGGCATGGCGGTGCTCACGATTTCCGATACCCGGACACGCGAGAGTGACCGTTCGGGAACCTATCTCGTCGAAGCCTTGACCGCCGCCGGCCATCGTCTCGTCGATCGTCGGATCGTGCGCGACGAGGTGGACATGATTGCAGGCGTGCTGCAGGAATGGTTGGCAGGCGAAGACGTCCAGGTCATTCTCACCACGGGCGGCACCGGGATCACCCGTCGCGATGTGACACCGGAAGTGGTAACCCGCTTCCTCGACAAACCCATCCCCGGCTTTGGCGAGCTGTTTCGCATGTTGTCCTACCGCCAGATCGGACCGGCCACGATCCAGTCGCGGGCGCTTGCCGGGGTCGCAAAGGGACGGCTGGTCTTTGCGTTGCCAGGCAGCCCCAGCGCTTGCCGGGACGCCTGGGAGGGGATCCTCAAGTGGCAGCTTGATAACCGCTGTCGTCCCTGCAATTTCGTGGAGCTGCTGCCGCGGCTGCAGTAGGCGTCATCTCGCATCGAAGACAGTGGTCATGGGGAGCGCGCATCGCTGTGGTGTGCCTCGATCCGCCTGTGGCCCATTTTTCCCACTCGCTGGGGCGGTGATCGCAGTTGTGATCACCGCCGGCGCGGCTGGAGGGGCCATGCACCGGATTGCGACGGCACTTCAGGAGTGGCGACGGCACCTCAGCCGTGGCGAGAGAGGGCGCAACAGAAGCGGTTATGGAGGCGGTCCGAGAGGGCGGCCCCGTCATGATACACTATCAAGCGCAGTATAGAACAACATGTTCCATCAGGAGCGGACATCCCTTGCCAACCACCTGAAAATTCGTGCTAATTTTTTCGAATGTTGCAGAAATGCCACAAGCACGCAAATTTTGTCGTATCTCTGTATATCTGGCATTTCAGATATTGCGCATTCACGCCAATTTTATGTATGAAGAAACTCCCAAGATGGCGGGGCTGTCCGCCTGCCCGCATCAGGGTGGGAAAGAGGGAACGGGTGGTTCGGCCTTTTGGCCATTCTTGATACAGATCGGAAAGAGGGAGATCGAAATATGTGGCACCAAACGGCTTCCCGTCTTGCCATGGCCGTGGTGTTGCTCACCGCCGTTGGGATGAGTGGCGCCCACGCGCAAGAGCAGCAGTCGGCCAAAGGTCAGGAAGAGAAGACACGTCAGTTGGAAGAGATCGTGGTCACGGCTCAGCGGCGGGCGGAGCGTTTGCAGGAAGTGCCGATGGCGGTGACCGCGCTTGGCGGCGATGAGCTTCACGAAAATGACATTGCGACCTTGGACGAGGTCAGCGGCCGCACCCCCGGTCTCGTCTTCTCGGCCTTCACGTTGGGCCAGCCCGAGATCGCAATCCGCGGCATTTCGACAAAGGAAGACGGGCCAGCGGCTTCTGACGCGGTGGTGGTGTCCATCGATGGCGTCTATATCGCGGCGCGTTCGGCTCAGACATTGGACATCTTCGATCTCGAACGCATCGAGGTTTCGCGTGGTCCCCAAGGCACGCTCGCCGGCAAGAACTCGATTGCCGGTTCCATCAATTTCGTGACATTGCAGCCCGGTCCTGAGACCGTCGTGCGTCTGCGTCAGACGGTGGGCAATTACGACACCTTCGACACCCAAGGCCTCATCTCCGGCCAGATCGCCGAAGGACTCTACGGCAAATTCTCCTTCAGCCGCCGCAAGCATGACGGTTTTCTGACCAATGTGCTGCAGAGCTATGTCGATCCGGTGTCGGGCATCGTCATGCCCAACCCCGATTTCGGCAAGGATCAGGGCGAATTGAACAGCTTTTATTGGCGGGCCTATCTGCGCTGGGAAGCCACGGATCGACTCGATGTCACGGTGATGTTCGACGGTGCCGACGAACACCATGGCCAGACCAACCGCGAGCCCGTGGGCTCCAAGGGGCCGCTGCACAACTGTGGCTGCGCTTCGGATCCCATCGCCGTCAATATCGCGCTCGGCGGTGCGGGCGATCCTTGGTCGACGCTGGCGGATACCGAAGGCTTCGCCAATCGCGACATCTGGGGCCTGGCCGTCAAGACCAACTATGCTTTCGACGGTGCGGATCTGTCGGTGATCTTCTCCCACCGCGAGGCGGATTTCCGGTTCCTGGAGGATTCGGAAGGCCTGCCGCCTTTTGCGCCGCAGATCGATCTGACCGGCAGCTCCGGCAGTCCCGTGCCGTTTCTGCTCGCCCCGCCGGATCAGGGATTCACATTCGACGTCAACGACTCGGCGGTGGAGCGGTCCGTTCAGAACACGGTTCAGTTGCAGCTGACGTCCACCACTCCGTCACGCTGGAGCTGGATTCTGGGGTCCCTGCTGTCTTTCGAAGACATCAACCGCACCGAGCGGTTCTTCTTCCCCACACTGGGTGGTCCGCCGCTGCCGCCGTTCACCGCGCCGAGTTTTCCCTTCGGCCCTTCGGATTCGGAGTCCGTTCAGCGCATGAACGGCACGAGCTTCGCGATCTTCGGTCAAGGGTCCTATGACCTGACCGATGCGCTGAAACTGACCGCCGGCCTGCGGTGGTCCACCGAGCGCAAGGAGGTGACCGTCGACAACAACATTCTTTCGGGTCTGCCGTTGCTGCTCAAGGAATTCGATCCGGTGCATGCGTCGAAATCCTGGGCCGATCTCTCCTGGCGTGTGGCCCTCGACTATCGCGTGAGCCCGGACGTGCTTGCCTATGCGCTGGTCTCGACCGGCTTCAAGTCGGGCGGATTTACGGGCTCGCCCTCAACCGCGACCCAGGCGACCACGCCCTTCGGCAAGGAAACGGCGCGCAATTATGAGGCCGGAATCAAGAGCGATCTTTTCAATCGTCGCGCGCGTCTCAACATCAGCGCCTTCTGGACCCAGATCCAGGGACTGCAGGTGACCCGCTTCTTCCAGCCGGTCGGCGCGACTTTTGGTGAGTTCATTACTGAGAATGCCGGTAAGGCGCGCTCGCGCGGGATCGAGGTGGAGCTGACGGCGCTCGTGACGGATGCGCTCGAGATCGGCGGCACTTACGCCTATCTTGACGCCGAGTTCCGCCGCTTCACTGGTCAACCCTCGGTGGCGCCCGATGGCTCGATCCTCGAACCCGGCCAGTTCAATGGCAACGAGCTGCGTGAATCTCCGCCGCATACGCTCAGCGGCTATGTGAAATACACCTATCGGGCGGACTGGGGTGAGATCATGGCCCGCGTTGATGGGCGGTATCGTGCGCGGATGTTCTTCGACCCCTCGAACAATCCGATCTCCAAGGCCAATGCCCATGACGTCTGGGACGCGCGGCTCGCCTATCGCACGGCAGGCGGCCATTGGGAGATCGCCCTCTGGGGCAAGAATATCTTCAAGGAGAAATACATCACCCACCTGTTCACGCAGCGCGGCGGGCGCATCGCCTTCGCCCTGTTCGGCGATCCGGCGCGTTATGGGGTGAGCGTGGAATACAACTACTAGGCAAGACCGGCGGCCGGGCCGGCGGATTCGGCCCTGGGCGCCGAGCATCTCAATCGAGGGTGCGGGATGGGCGTTTCCTCCCGCACCCTCGCCGTTTCAGGAGGAATTGCAGCGGAACCCATCGATTCCGGGAGGTTCCGTCCGCTGGTTGCTCCCCTTTGGCGCGGCCCCATCCGGCACTCTTTTTCTATTGCTTTTTCAGTGTCTTGTTTCATCATGCGGCGATCAATCCGGAGTGGGGACCGGGGGATGTCTCCTGCCGGCACTCCCGAAACTGTCAAGGGTTCGGTGAAGATGCCCATGGTAAAATGAGGGCGCTGGGGGTGAGAGGTATCGTCCTCGCGCGTGAGGCGCGAAGAAGGAAGGCGGCCGTCTTGCGGATGAGGACGAATGTAGGTGAGCTACAGCGAGGGAGTTGAGGAAAAGATGCGGTTGAAGGATCTCTACCCTATCGAGGCGCCCGAATTCTGGCCGGTCAAAGAGGAGATCGACGCCGTTTTCGACTGGCGTCTTGACGATGGCCGGCAAAGTCTCATCCAGCTCTATGAAAAGGGCAAACGCAAGCAGTGGAATGCGGCCGAACGGATCGACTGGTCGCTCGAACTCGACCCCGAAAACCCGCAGCAGCTGCCCGAAGACACGATGCCGCTCAAGGGCGCGCCTTTTTATGAGAAGATGCCCAAGAAGGATCAGATCGCGCTCAAATGCGGGCATCAGGCCTGGACGATTTCCCAGTTCCTGCATGGCGAGCAGGGTGCCCTGTTCTGTGCGGCCAAGATCGTTCAACAGGTGCCGGATCTCGATTCCAAGCTCTATGCGGCCACGCAGGTGGTCGATGAGGCGCGTCATGTGGAAGCCTACAAGCAGCTTCTGGAAAAATTCGGTATCGCCTGGCCGATGACGGGGCCGCTTGCGAGCCTGCTCGAACAGGTGCTCGCCGACAGCCGCTGGGACATGACCTACCTCGGTATGCAGGTGGTGATCGAGGGCTTGGCGCTGGCGGCGTTTGCGACCATCCGCGATCAGGCACAGAACCCCTTGGCCCAGCAGGTCAACGCCTATGTGATGGAGGACGAGGCGCGCCATGTCGCCTTCGGTCGGTTGGCGCTCAGAGACTACTATCCGCAGTTGACCCAGGCCGAACGCGACGAGCGCGAAGAATTTCTCGTGGAGGCCTGCTATTTGATGCGCGACCGCTTTGAGGCCCGGGAAGTCTGGGCCTATTACGATCTGCCGGTGGACGAATGCGTGGCGTACATGAACGAAAGCGAGGGCATGCGCCTGTTCCGCAATTATCTCTTCAGCCGCATCGTGCCGGTGGTCAAGGATATCGGGCTGTGGGGCCCCAAGGTGCAGGAAGCCTATGCCAAGATGGGCGTTCTCGACTTCGCCAATGTCGATGTCGAGGAGCTCAATCGCCGGGATGAGGAGATTGCGGCCGAGTTGGAGGCCCGCCAGCGTCACATCGAGGATGTCGCGCGCCTGGCCGGGGAGTGAGGCTTCTCTCCCGCCCGTCAGCCGGCGCGGAGGATTTCCCGCAGCTTCCCGTCCAGCACCCTTGGATGAACGAGACCTCTTTCTTGCCAGTCGGTCGGCGGGCCCAGCCGAGAGCGAGGAGGCCGGCCGGCACTGGGGTTGTCTCGGTCGGTGGGTCCAGTGGCGTCATTTCTCCTGGTCATCCGCGTCATCCGCTGCTCCTCTCCTCGTCATCCGCCCCCCCCCTCTCTTGCGCCTTCCGCCGACCCCGGGTCACAAGCCCGGGGCAGGCCTGATCGGCGGGTCCGTTTCCTTCTCTCGTCACCCGCCGGCTCCCTCTCTCGTCACCCACCGCCCCCCCCCTTCCCTCCCCCCCCCCCCCCCCTTTCTGTCTCCCCCCGCCCCCCCTTTCCTCCCCCCCCCGCCCCACCGCCCGGCCCCTGCAGCACGCCAGTCAACCCCCCGGCCGCACAGCCCGCCCCCCCCCCCCCGGCGGTCGC
>CAZJPA010000009.1:0-26414 GCA_964547755.1 uncultured Sphingomonadales bacterium | reverse complement strand
AGGAAGAGGTCGCCCGAACCTTCACCAAATACCATCTGATCTCGGCCGGTGTGGTGGACGACACGGGGCGACT
This sequence comes from uncultured Sphingomonadales bacterium, assembly GCA_964547755.1. Taxonomy (GTDB): domain Bacteria; phylum Pseudomonadota; class Alphaproteobacteria; order Sphingomonadales; family Rhodothalassiaceae; genus J084. The sequence goes on along the minus strand of CAZJPA010000009.1, from coordinate 26,341 downwards.
CGTCGGCCGGATCACCGCCGACGATGTGGTCGAGGTGGTCGAGGAAGAGGCGGAAGAAGACATCCTTGCCCTGGCCGGTGTCAGCGAAGGGGATCTCAATCAGCCGATCCGTGATGTCACCCGTGAACGCTTCATCTGGCTCGTGATCAATCTGGGGACCGCGATCCTCGCTTCGCTGGTGATCGGCCTGTTCGAGGCGACGATCCAGCAAATGGTCGCCCTCGCTGTGTTGATGCCGATCGTGGCATCCATGGGCGGGAATGCCGGCACCCAGACGATGACGGTGACCGTGCGGGCGCTGGCCACCCGTGAGCTGACTGCGCTCAATGCCTTGCGCGTGGCCCGTCGCGAACTATTGGTCTCGTTCTTGAACGGTTGTCTCTTGGCAGTCGTCACCGGCGTTGTCACGCTGGTGTGGTTTCAGGATCCGATGCTGGCCCTGGTGATCGCCATGGCGATGGTCGTCAATCTGGTCTCAGCGGGCCTGGCCGGTGTCTTCGTGCCGCTCGCCCTTCATCGATTCGGTGTGGATCCGGCGGTCGCCTCCAGCGTGTTCGTGACCACCGTAACCGATGTGGTGGGCTTTTTCGCCTTTCTCGCGCTGGGCGCGGCGATCCTGCTCTAAAGCCGGCCGCCTTCCAGTCACCCGACAAAAAAGGGCCGTGGGGGACCGGCCCGCCACGACCCAAGTTCAGGGAGGAAACGCCCACGGAGGGCATGACAGGGGACGAACCGCCTGCCACACAGCGATAAATAGGAAAGATTGCGGCATCTTCAAGACATCCCGGTTCAACTTTCGTTCGCATCGGCGCCCAACATGAATCGCGTGGATGGGAGCCCGGCTCAAAAGACTGGCCCCAGAATCGCTGGCTCCAGAGTCAAAAGAAGGGGTGCAGGCATCGCCCGCACCCCTCCAGTCGTTGTTTTCGCTGTCTTCGGTCCTCACCGACTGTAGCGCAGCCGGATGTAATAGAAGCCCCCATTGAAGCCGAAGGGCGAAGTTTCCGGATACTTCGCGCCCGCAATGCCGGCCCAGGGATTCTTGGTTGGAAAGTTGTTGAAGACATTGTCGGCGCCGACCAGCAACGCAACATGGCTGGTCAGATCATAGGAAACTTCGGCATCAAAGGTCACTTGTCGCTTCAGGTTGATCGGCAGTGTGATGTCATCGAGATGGGCCTCGAAGCTCTTGCCGTAATAATTGGCACGAAGCAGCACCCGCCATTTCTCGCGGCTGTAGGTGTATGTGAGATTACCGCGAACCGCAGGCAGCGCATCCTCAAGCTGGCGAATGCGGGTCTCATCCACCACACCGGGCGTAAACTTCGTGACCTTCGTCTTTGTCCAGTTGAAGGACAACGACAGTTCGTTCGCCCCCTCCAACAGGTCGAACGGATAGGTTGCAACGATGTCGACGCCTTGCGTGCGCGTATCGAAGTCGTTGGTGAAAAACCGGAAAACGCTGATGTCAGAAGCCCCGGTGATGCCCTGCTCCTCCAGCATCTGCGCCTCCTCCGGTGTGATCGTCTGGCTCGCCGACTGGGCGATGCGGTCTTTGACCTTGATGTTGAAGTAATCGACCGTCATCGTCATGGGGCCGACATCGAGCGCAAAACCGGCGGTAAATCCATCCGACTTCTCCGGCTCCAGCGGTTTGCCTCCCCGTAGTTGCGCGATCGGGTTCGTCGGTGGGATGGTGCCCCGGTTGATCAACCGACCGCCCTCGAACACGGTGGAAATGTTGGTGACATGGGACTGGCCCGGGGTCGGAGCCCGGAACCCGGAATTGTAGCCGCCCCGCAAGCGCAGGAAGTCCGTCACATACCACAGAAAGGCAAACTTGCCGTTAGCCGTGGTGCCAAAGTCCGAAAAGTCCTCCACACGACCGGCGACATTGAGGACGAAGCCTTCGACCACATCCGCCTCGAGATCCAAATAGAAGGCAATGTTGGTACGGTCGAAAGTGCCGGCGACATTGGGGCTAAATCCTGGAAAGCCATTGGCACCAATAGTGAACCCCTGTTCGGCCAACGGGCCGGCAACGAAAGATTCGGGTTGACCGACCTGTGCCTCCCACTGCTCTTCGCGCCACTCAAATCCACCGGCGATGTTGAGATCCGAGGCGAAGAAGGACACAGGCAGTGGGTAGGTCAGATCAACATTGAAGTTCTTTTCGAGCTGCACATAGCTGCCCAAGCGAAAGCTCGTCGGCGTCGCCGGGCCGAGGCTCGCATTGACAGTATTATTGATGAAGAAGTCGATCTCGTTGCGCCCGGCCCCGATGCTGATGTCGAAATGCAAGCCCATGTCGAGATCGCCACGCACCCCCATGAAACCCGCGATGTCATTGAGGTTGCCCCCGAAGCGCGGCGTGAACCCGCCTGAGAAGAGCTCATTGAAAACAAAGCAGTTGGGATCGTCGAACACCTGTTGGAGCAGCATCTGCTCATCCGGCGCGCCGATGACGATCACCGGGCACGTCTGGCCGTCGTCCGGGGTCAGATCGCCGACGAGGCGGGTAATGCCGCCGTCGTTGGAAAAGACGCCACCACGGGTATTTGGGTTGCGAAAGAAGAAGCCGCCCTCAACCTCTCGCTCCGCATAATTCCCAAAGGCATAAGCCTCGATGTTGTCCGCCGCCTCGATCCCGAAGTTCATGAACAGCTTGATGTCGTCGCGAACCTTCGGCTGTCCCCAAATCTGTGCAGGGTCGGCGACCGCCGTATTGCCGGCCGCGATCAGAGCCGCGGCATCGTCACGCTGGACGCTGCGGCTCGTCGGATCGACCGTCCGGTACTCAGCGCTGAAATTCACAAAGCCGCGATCGGTCACAGGCAAGCCGATGTTGCCGGCCAGCTGAAATTCGTCGCCATCGCCTTCATAGGTGCTGCCCCATTTGGCCTCAAGCGTGAGTCCCTCGGCGTCATCCTTCAGGATGAAATTGATGACGCCGGCAATGGCGTCGGAACCATATTGAGCAGCCGCCCCATCACGCAGCACTTCCACGCGCTCCAATCCGATCGACGGAATCACGGAGATATCGGGACCTTGGGCACCGTCGGACAGCCCCTGGCCAAGGAAGGTGATCACGGCAGCCCTGTGCCAGCGCTTGCCGTTGACGAGCACGAGTGTCTGGTCGGGCGGCAGACCGCGCAAGGTCGCCGGCCGAATCAGCGTCGCTGCGTCGCTGATGGGCTGCTGTCCGACATTGTAAGAGGGGACCAGGGTACGCAGCATGTCCGGGATATCGCTGTCGCCTTGGTCACGGAAGCTTTCTCCCCCGATCACATCGACCGGTGCCGGTGTATCGGCCGCACTGCGCGCGGGCCGCCGCGACCCCGTAACGATCACCTCCTCGATAACCTCTTCCGCCTGCTCACCCTGATTCTGGGCGACAGCTTGCGCGTGGGATACAGGAGCGGACGCAACCCAGATGCTCAAAAACGAAACGCCAAAAACAGTTACAGCAGGAAGCCTCTCGGCTGGATTGCCAATCCGTGGCATCGTTTCCTCCTTCCACTCATACGCTTACGCCCGCAAAGCGGGCGCGCGGCTTGTGCTTGCAACTGTCCCGAAGCACCCCACCTGCCGATTCGGGCATCTATCTTCAGTTTATAAATGGGTCAAGTGCTGCCGTGATCGGAAAGGACCAGCCTCAATGCCGGCGCGCTGTCGTCTTGTCATGCACAGAAGGCTGTGCAAGAGGCTGCGGGCGTATCCAAACGACGCCCAGACGAGCATGATCCGCGCATAAAGATCAGAACAGACATCATGACGCTGCGTAATATCGCCATCATTGCTCATGTCGATCACGGCAAGACGACGCTGATCGACCAATTGCTGCGCCAGACGGAGGCGGTTGCAGCGCATCGTGCGCTTGCCGAGCGCGCGCTGGACAGCAATGCCCTCGAACGCGAACGCGGCATCACGATCCTGGCCAAATGCACCAGCGTCACCTGGCGGAACACCCGCATCCAGATCGTCGATACGCCGGGCCACAAGGATTTCGGTGGTGAGGTGGAGCGCGTCCTTTCGATGGTGGACGGCGTGCTGCTTCTGGTGGATGCCGCGGAAGGACCGATGCCGCAGACGAAATTCGTCACCGAAAAGGCGCTCGCCCTTGGGCTCAAACCCATCGTCGTGATCAACAAGCTGGACCGCGTGGACGCGCGCCCGCATGCGGTGCTGGATGAAGTCTTCGATCTTTTCGTCGCATTGGGCGCCAACGACGAGCAGCTCGACTTCCCCGTGCTCTATGCGGCAGGCCGTGCAGGCTGGGCCGTGCAGGAGGCCGAAGAGGCGCCAGGGCATGATCTGTCGCCCCTGCTCGATGCCATCATCGCCCATGTGCCGGAACCGGAACCGCTGCGCGCGGGACGGGCGGCCGAACCCTTCCGGATGCTGGCGCGGCTGCTTGAGCGTGATGCCTTCGTCGGGCGCGTGTTGACAGGCCGGATCGAGTCGGGATCGATCCGTGTCGGCGACCCCATCCGCGCGCTGAGAAGCGGTACGGCCGGCTCCGTCGTCGTCGAGGAAGCCCGGGTGACCAAGCTGTTCTCCTTCGCGGGCCTCGAGCGCGTGGCGATTTCGGAAGCGACGGTCGGAGAAATCGTCGCGATCGCAGGGCTCGAGACGGCGACGGTGGCCGACACCCTCGCCGCAGCCACAGTGACCACCGCCCTACCCGCACCGCCAATCGATCCGCCGACGGTGGCCATGACTTTTGCCATCAACGACGGCCCGCTCGCCGGACGCGACGGTGACAAGCTGACCGGTCGAATGCTGCGGGAACGCCTACTGCGCGAGGCCGAGGGCAATATCGCAATCCGCGTGCGCGAGACGGAAGACGAGCGCGCCTTCATCGTTGAAGGCAGAGGCGAACTGCAGCTCGGGGTGCTGATCGAAACCCTCCGGCGCGAGGGGTTTGAGCTCACCGTCTCGCGCCCTCGGGTGTTGATGCAGCGCGACCCGGAAACGGGAAAGCTGCACGAACCCTTCGAGCAAGTCGTGATTCTGGTGGACGCCGAACACCAAGGCACGGTGATGGAGTTGCTTTCCGCTCGGCGCGGCACGCTCACCGACATGACCCAGCAGGAGGCCGGCAAAATCCGCATGGTCTTCCGGGCGCCGGCGCGCGGACTGATCGGGCTTTACGGCGAACTCGTGCAGGCGACCCGCGGCAGCGCAATCATGCATCGCGTCTTCCTGGAATATGCTCCCCATGCCGGACCGATCGCCAGCCGCCCGCGCGGCGCGTTGATCAGCAATGCGGCCGGCCGCGCCGTCGCCTATGCCTTGTGGAATCTGGAAGACCGCGGCCGCCTGTTCATCGCACCGGGCGAGGAGGTCTATCCGGGCATGATCATCGGCGAGCACAACCGGCCGCAGGATCTCGAAGTCAATCCGCTCAAGACCAAGAAACTCACCAACATCCGCGCAGCGATGAAGGACGACAACGTCTTGCTCACCCCGCCGCTGCGCATGGGGCTGGAAGATGCGCTGACCTATATCGCCGACGACGAACTCGTAGAAGTCACCCCCGCTGCAATCCGCCTGCGCAAACGCTTTCTCGACCCACACGAACGCAAACGCGCCGCCCGCCAAACAATCGCGGAAAATTGAAGTGCCCCCAGCAGCGGCAAGCCGGTCGGCAGGTTCTTTGCCGGACAAGTCAAGCCAAAAGGCTGCCCCCTATGGGTTGAAGAAAGCATGCCGAGAGACGGGGACAGGATCGCCAAATCCGACAGACGCTGATCCACCGTTCCGACGATGAACGCCCGGCCCTCGCTTCTGCTTTCTTCTCGGCGCTGCTTGGCTAGCGAGGGCCGGCGTCGTGAGCGTCCCCCTCTCGGCGCATACCGGCCCGCCCATAGTAAAAGCCGTCGGTCAAAGGGACGCGAGCGACAATCCTTTGCAGCTCGGCACGGGCGACCGAAGGCGCCAACACCCCATCCAGGAGCCGACGCCAGAGATCGGCAACCGCCACCATGTCGATGTCCTGAGGCAACAGCCGAAAGGCCGAGATGCCGGATGCGACGAGTTCATCGACAACCGCCGTGAGATCCACATAGCCGGCCGCCATCGTCGCAATACCATTGACATAGACGAAATCCTGATCATCCAGGGTGGTCACAGCGAGACCGTCCGGGTCTTGACCACAAACGAAGCGGCATTCGTCCTTGCGCAAACCATGGGAGCGGGCATGATAGCAGCGGGCCGACAGCGCAAGCGGCAAGCGTCCGAAGACGATCACCTCTTTGGTGATTCCCGCGACGGAACCGAGTGCCGCGATTCGATCGCGATCAAGCTCCGGCACCAGACAGATCCGTTCGGCGCCCAGGTCTTTCAACCAGGCCAGTGTATCCACGTTATAGACATTGAGAAACGGCCCGACGGTGAACGATTTGCCGGCACGGGCCGCCAGCACGGCGAGGTCATTGATCTCCAACTCCTCGGCCGCCTGAGCCAAGGCGCAGGCCGCCCGCCAGTCACGATCATCCGAGATGAGGGCGAAACTCGCATGAATGACACGTTTGCCGGCACGGCCGAGATATTCCGCGGCTTCGGCGAGCGCCTCGCTTGCAAACGGGCTGCGTTTGGGACAGATGACCTCACCGAGCACCACATTGTCGATCGCCGTCTCGTCCGCAATCCGTCTGTAGAATGTCCGCAAGCGCGCGGCATCCCAGTGATAGAGGACGGGACCAAGGGTCAACTCCAGACGCGGCTGCGTGCCCGCCGGCCTCTCATTTGCCATCACCGCCATTCCTTTCGATAGGCTCCAGACGTTGTCGCGGCCCCTTCGCTCAGATCATGCAGATCGCTGAGAGCGTGGGGCGGCAGCGGTGCACCGGCAGCCAAGGCATCGACAGCCTCACGAAAAGCCCGCACCACTCGCGCCACATAGGCTCGCCCCCGCTGTCTTCCCTCGATCTTGATGGCCGTCACGCCGGCATCGACAAGCGCCGGGAGCAATGGCCGGACATCGAGACTGACGGGATCCTCGAAAAGATGACGCGGGCGACCGCGGACAACGAACGCACCCTTGCACAGAGTGGGATAGGCGGCCGGCGTGCCCGCGGGAAAACGGTCGATTGTCATCCCGGCGAGCGCGGTCGTCACACTCCCGTCGGAATGACGATGAAAATGTACGGCGTCCGCCGGTGAACAAACGCCATGCATGTTCGGTGAACGACCCGTCACATAGCCAGACAACAAACATCGCCCTTCGGCCATCACGCACATGCCGCCAAAAGCGAAGACTTCCGTCTCCACGTCCACCGCCCGGTTCAAAGCGGCGATCTGAGCAACGGTAAGCACGCGCGGCAGCACAACGCGCCGGATCCCGACGGATTCGCGCAGCAGTCGGATCGCCGCAGCGTGCGCCGCACTCGCCTGCACCGAAAGATGCAGCCGCAGATCGGGATGGCGACGCGACGCCCAGAAGGCCAGTCCCGCATCGGCGAGGATGACCGCGTCGGCTCCCAGCTCCACCGCCCGATCGACGGCCCTGCGCCAAAGCGCCTCACCACCGGCCCGCGGATAGGTGTTGATGGCGACAAATAGGCGGCGATCGGCCGCGTGCACGAAGCGGATGGCTTCGGCCATCTCGTCCAGATCGAAATTGAGCCCCGGGAAGTTGCGTGCATTCGTTTCGTCACGGAACCCCACATAGACGGCATCTGCCCCCGCCGTGATCGCCGCTTCCAGAGCGGCCGGGGTTCCCGCCGGACAAACGATCTCCAACCGCTTTCGCGCCGTCAAAGCCTCTCCCTTCTTTGTCTTGCGACCTCGGCCGGCTCGCTTGGGCGCCGATGAGAAAAGCGACCGCCTGTCTCTTCCACTGCACACAGTCTGGCCAGGCTGGCGAAGGCCTCGGCCCTGTCCGCCAACCGCGTCAGCAACCGAGCGGCGGCGGGACGCAGGCCGGCAGGGCAGCCGAAGATCGTCAACGGATCCAAACGCAGCTCTTCCAGCGCGTGGCGCAAGGCCAGCATGAAACCGATATCGCCTTCCACCGTAATCTCACGGGAAAAGAACAGGGCGTCTGCATCCTTGCGGCCGGCCGCGATCTCGCACAAAGCCGCAAGAGACCCTGAGACCACTGCATCGGCATGCGCAACAGGTGAAGAGCAATCGGACGGGCAGGCCTGTAGGCGCATCGTCTCCGGCCCGATCGTCCACGCGATGGCCACCGGCAGATCCTCGACCACCAGCAACAAACGGCGTTCTGCCGCCAGATCGAGCCGGTCTCGCACCGGACGCATGATCCGGTTCAATCTGCGTGCGGCGACCGCGAGTATGGGTGTAAGGAGAACATGGCTCCCCACCGCCAACGGAGACAAGAACCGAGCAGGAACCCCTTGTGCAAACCCCATCGTCGCTCCGTCGATGCGTAACGCCCTGGACCGCTTGGATGACACGATCCCATCCTTGCGTCCGCAGAACCTGACGCATCCCCAGCCGCGCCCCCTTGATCCAGATCAAATACCGGTGGTTTGCCTACACAGACAGCGCCCGCTTCTAACGACCCGCCTGCCACTCGGTTCAGCGACAATTGCGTCCACGATACACACAGACAGCGCCCGCTTCTGACGGCCCGCCCGCCCCGATGAGGATACGGCCCGGGCATGTCCATACCCCCCTGTGCGTTCTTGGCCTTCTAGATTGTCTTGGCTTTCCGGATTTGCTGCGCCGCACAATCACCCCATGACTCCTATCGGAATTGGGGGGAAAGCGTCACAAACTGACAGGCGAATGCGCAAGAATCCGTCTTATTTTCGCCTTGTGAGACCGATTTCCCCCCTATTTTTTGCGCTGAAAGCAAAATTGTGCATTGCATAATTCGCTGATGCAATGCATAATACGATCGCCTCCAACGGAGGCCATCCTCCCCAAGGATCCCGAACTCGGCCGGGTGCCCGACAGGTCACCCGGCCTTCTTTTCCTTGGCGACTTTCCGGTCATCGTGCGGAAGCGCACAAGCCGCTCTTCTCTTCATTCGTCATCTGCCGGACAGGCCGCGCAGACTATTCTTGGCTGGGCGGGTCGAGAATCGATCGGATGAAGAAGCATCGCAACGGATCCCCGTCATCCCTTGTCCGGGGAGCCCTCGGGCGCGGATCGTGGTCCGGACAGAGCAGGCGTTTCCCCCTGCGTCTGAGCGGCTCCCCGCACGGGCCTGGGCTCGATTTCGAGCGGCGCGAGCTCCGGCACCGTCTTGTCGCCATCTGTGACACCCCATTCGGCGAATCGCTGCGCGGTTACCAGCACGCGATGCTCCAACGATCCGACGAATCGGTTGTAGTGTTTGACGCTGTTGGCCAGGGCGCCACCCAGCTTGTCCGCATGCTCGGCCATCGTGACGATGCGATCGTGCAGTTCGCGACCGAGCTCGGTGACGCGGCGGGCGTTGTCCTCGATCTGCTGCTGACGCCATCCCCAAGCGACCGCTTTCAGCAAGGCCAACAGGGTGGTTGGTGTGGTGATCAGCACCCGCCGGGCGACGGCATCGTCAAGCAGCGCCGGGTCGCGCTCGATGGCGGCGATGAAAAAATTATCACCGGGGATGAACATCGCCACAAAATCCGGTGATTCCTCCGCCATGTTCTTCCAATAAGCCTTCGAGCCAAGCTGCAACATATGCTCACGCACGGCACGGGCGTGTTGCTGCATCAAGGCTTCGCGCTCGCTCTCATCCTCCGTCTCGATCGCCGCAAGATAGTGGGAAAGCGCTGTCTTCGCATCGATCACGACCGAGCCGCCGCCCGGAAGCCGCACGATGACATCCGGGATCAGCCGGGCGCCGTCTTCCGCCCGGCCGCTCGCCGCCTGCTCCACGAAGTCGATGTGTTCCTGCATGCCGGCGAGCTCCAGCACGTTTTTCAACTGCTGCTCGCCCCAGCGACCGCGTATCTTGGGTTGGGCCTTGAGGGCAAAAGTGAGCTTCTGGGTTTCGGCGCGGACCTTCTCCTGCGCCTCGATGACAGCTTTGAGCTCCTGCCTGAGCGCCCCGTATTCCTGCTGGCGGGCCTTCTGCAAGGCATCGAGATGCTCTTTCATCGGCCGGATCAGAGCCTCCAGAGCTTCTTTGTGCTTGTCGAGATGAGCGCCGGCTTCCGACTTGTGTTTGCCAAGGATCTCATTGGCCAGTTTCAAGAACGCGTCTTGATTGGCCTTGAACGTCTCGTCGGCGAGCAGCTTGAACTTCTGCTCCAGATCGCCGCGCAGACGGGTGAGCGCCTCACGCTCATCGCGCACCGCCTTTTCCCGCTCCTCTATGCGGGCGTGCTCGGATTCGAGACGAGATTGAAGCGCAGACAACCGCTCATCGCGCTCCGCCAACGCCGCCTTGAGCTCATCGCGCTCGGCCTGCAAGGCGTTCCGCTCCCGCTGGCGTTCCTCAAGGCGTGCGCACTCGGCTTCGAGGCGAGCCTGAAGTGCGGACAGCCGCGCCTCGCGCTCCGCCAGCGCCGCCTTGAGCTCATCATGCTCGGCCAGCCAGCTGTCCCGTTCCCGCGCCAGTGCCGCAGCCTCGGCGCGCACGCGGGCAAGCCGCAACCCCAGAACCACCGCCATCACCATGCCAATGAGCCCGGCCGCCAGCGCGGCGACCGTGAGCATCGTGATCGAATCCCCAAACATGGCCGCCCCTCCTGTTCGGCCCGCCCCGTCCACCGAAACTATGGCAGGGAGAGGCAGACGTATTGCGTCTCAACGAACTCCAGGATTCCTTCATGCCCCCCCTCGCGCCCGATGCCGGATTGCTTGACGCCCCCGAAGGGCGCGACCTCGGTGGAAATCAACCCTGTGTTGACACCGACGATGCCGGTCTCGAGCGCCTCGGCCACCCGGAACACGCGGCCCACATTGCGGGTGTAGAAATAGGAGGCGAGCCCATAGGGCGTGTCGTTTGCCAGACGCACGACCTCCTCTTCGTCATGGAAGCGGAACAACGGCGCAACGGGCCCAAACGTCTCTTCGCGGAAGCACAGCATCTCAGGCGTCGCATCGGCGATCACCGTCGGCTCGAAAAAGGTGCCGCCGAGCCGATGCGGCTTGCCGCCAGTCAGCACGCGCCCGCCCTTATCCAGGGCATCGGCGACATGGCGCTTGACCTTGTCCAACGCCTCAGCATTGATCAGCGGCCCCTGGACGACCCCGTCTTCAGTGCCGGCTCCCACTTTCAGCCCCTTGACGCGTTCGGCGAAGGCTTCGGCGAAGCGCTCGTAGATTCCGTCCTGGACGAAGATCCGGTTGGCGCAAACGCAGGTCTGGCCGGTGTTGCGGTATTTGGAGGCAAGCACGCCTTCGACGGCGGCCTCCAGATCGGCGTCATCGAAGACGATGAAAGCGGCATTGCCGCCGAGTTCGAGATGCACCTTCTTGACGGTGTCGGCGCTCTTGCGCATCAGCAGTTTGCCGACCTCGGTGGAGCCCGTGAAGCTGATCATGCGCACGGTCTCGGATTCGAGAATGGGACGGGCGACCACCTCGGGTTCACCGGTCACGATATTGAGCACACCCGCCGGAATACCGGCTTCGCGCGCAAGCAGACCGAGGGCGAGCGCCGTGAACGGCGTATCCTCGGCCGGTTTGGCCACCACCGCGCAGCCGGCCGCCATCGCCGGTGCGGCCTTTCTCGTCAGCATCGCCGCCGGGAAGTTCCAGGGTGTGATCGCGCCCACCACCCCGATCGGTCGGCGCAATACGAGGATACGCTGATCGGGCTTGGGTGCGGGGATCGTCTCACCGGTGATGCGCTTGGCCTCCTCCGCGAACCATTCGACGAAGCTGGCCGCATAGACCACCTCACCCTTGGCTTCTGCAAGCGGTTTGCCCTGTTCGGTGGTCATCAACAGCGCAAGATCGTCTGCATGGCTCAAGATCGCCTCATACCAAGCGCGCAGACGCGCCGCGCGCTCCTTGGCGGTAAGGGCGGCCCAAGCCTTCTGCGCCCTGGCGGCAACTGCGATCGCCTCTTCGACTTGCTGGGGCGAAAGTTTGGGCACCGTGCCGATCACCGCCCCGGTTGCGGGATTGGTCACCTCCAATACGGCGCCGTCTTCGGCATCCACCCAGTCTGCACCGATGAGCGCCTGTTCGCGCAACAGATCGGTACGCTTCAGTCCAATCGCCGTCTTCAACATCGCCTCATTCACCCTTTCTCCAACCCACCGGCGCGCACGATGCTCCATTCACCCGCCGGCACCCGCAGCGGCCTGCGGGGGCGTGCTTGCCGCCTCGGCCAACTCCCGGATCCTCTTGAGCATCGCATTCAGCCCGTTTGCCCGCATTGGGCTCAACTGCTGTTCGAGATCGAATTCCGCGAGAATCGCCTTGGCGTCAGTCGCCAGGATCTCATCAGGCCGCCGACCGGAAAAGATCAGCAGCATCAACGCCACCAGCCCCTTGACCAGATGCGCGTCCGAATCCCCATGGAAAACAAGGCGGCCGTCGCTCCTGTGCTGCGGCACCAGCCAGACCTTCGAGGTGCAGCCCTTGACACGGAAAGCGTCTGTATAGGCTTCGGGCGGAAGGGGGGGCAGCTTACGTCCCAGCTCGATCAGATAGGCGAAACGATCTTCCCAGGAATCAAGAAGGGCGAAGGTTTCGCGCACGTCATCGAGGGTGGTGTCGTCACACAAAGGGTGAAATGCCTCGCCCATGGCCGCTGCTTCCCAGCATCGCAATCGCACCCGGTCGCTCGCTTGGACCCATCATCCGTTTCGGGCCCTTCGACCTGTCGATTGTGGATGTGGCGTGTTGCATCGTCTCTGTCAACAAAGGCAGGCTGGGATGGAAACAGGATGCGGCGAAGCAGGGAGCGGTCATGAACAAAGAACCCACCGACACAACCACAACCGACCGGAGCAAAAAGGCGACGCGCGCGGGCCGAGACCTGCCACCGGCATCGTCCTATCCACCGGCTGCAATGGCCTGGGGAATCGTCGCGCTGCTGTTTCTGATCTACACACTCTCCTTCATCGACCGACAGATCCTGGCGCTGCTGGTGGAACCCATCAAGCGCGACCTGGCGGCCAGCGACGTCGCCTTCTCGCTGCTCTCGGGCTTTGCCTTCGCGCTCTTTTATACCGTCTTCGGCTTGCCGTTCGCCCGTTACGCCGATCGCGGATCGCGCACGGGGCTGATCGCACTCGGTGTTGCGCTGTGGTCGCTGGCCACCGCCGCCTGTGGGTTGGCCCGCAGTTTTGCGGGGCTCTTTGGCGCACGGATCCTGGTGGGAGTCGGCGAGGCGACATTGACCCCTGCCGCCAATTCCCTGATCGCGGATCTCTTCCCCCCGGCAAAGCTCGGCCGGGCGCTGGCCGTCTATTCCCTCGGCATTCCGATCGGCTCGGCCATGGCCTTCATCCTGGGCGGCGCGGTGGTGGACTGGGTGGCCGCACTACCGCCCATCGTCTGGCCCGTGATCGGCGCGCTTCATGGCTGGCAGGTGGCGTTTCTGGCCGTCGGCCTGCCCGGACTCGTGTTTGCGCTTGCGATGCTCCTGCTGCCCGAGCCGGCCCGGCTCGGCCGGAGATTGGCCGGAAGCGGGTATAGCGTGCCGCTCAAGCAGGTCCTGCGTTACATCACCCGTCATGCGCCGGCCTATGCGCCGCTCTTCTTCGGGGCGGCCATGCTCTCAATGCTGGGATACGGCGGGACATTGTGGATGATCGCCTTTTTCTCCCGCGTTCACGGCCTTGCGGCCGGGGATGCAGGATACATCTTCGGGCTTATTCTGCTCATCTGCGGCACGGGTGGAATTCTGCTCGGCGGCACGCTCGCCGATCTGTGGTTCGCGCGCGGAAGACGGGATGCGCATATCACCCTGTTGTTGATCGGAACCCTGCTGGGCCTGCCTTTCGGCATCGCCTATCCCCTCGTCGAGGGGCTTGCCCCGGCCATTGCGTTGCTCGCGGCATCGACCCTGATCTCGAATCTGCCTTGGGGGCTGGCCTATGCGGCGATTGCGACCATCACTCCCAACGAACTCAGAGGCCAGATGGCGGCACTTTACCTGTTCATTGTCAATATCATCGGGCTCGGGCTCGGCCCCAGCGTGATTGCGGCCTTCACCGACTATGTCTTCGCCGATGAGGCTGCGATCGGCTTTTCACTCGCTGCCGCAACAGCGGTGATCGCTCCCATTGCCGCCCTCCTCTTCGCCCTCGGACGTCGGCCGTTCGCCCGCGCCGTGGCAAGGACGGCGGCAACAGGGGGATCGTAAGCCGCACCCGGCGCTTCCAACCGCTTCAGCTTTCAAGGCCCTTGAGTTCACGGTCGAGACGGAAACGCTTGGAAGTCAGATAGGCCTCCATCTCCTGGATCCGCCGATCGACGACGGTAAGCTTCTGCTTCAGATCCTGGGTCGTGTAGTCGGGCGCACGCCGCACCGACCGCCAGAACGCCTCCTCCGCGGCGTCCTCGTAAAGATCGGCCGGTTTGGGTTCGAGCAGGAAGCCGGCGATGAAATAGGCCGGCACCAGCGGGATGAACCAGCCGAACAGGCACCCCAGGATAAACAGGCAGCGCAGCACACCCACGCGGACACCCATATAGTCCGCCAGCCCCGCGAGCACGCCCATGAACTTGCCATTGTCGGGATCGCGATAAAGCCGGCTGCGGCTTTTCGGCCCACTCATCGTGCGACGGTGGCGACGGCTGTGCCGCCGGCGCCGACGTCTATGGCCGAAGGCGCGTTCAAACTCGTCTTCCGCGCGGCGAAAAGCGCGCTCCACCTGTTCCTGCGCACGCTCCCAAGCAGCGCGATCGGGGTCATCGTGATCAAACCTCGTCATAGCGGCGGTTCCTCCAATCGGGGACCTCATCATCGAGGATGCGCTCCATCACCCGCACCCGCTCTTCCAGCTTCTCGGCGAGGCGGTAAAGATCGGTGAGCGTTTGTTCGTCTTCGGGGGTCAACGTCTTGCTCTTCTTCCATGCCGTCACGTAGTGGAGCACGATCCACAACGGCAGGACGATGAAGAAAAGTCCGACGGTAACGATCGTTCCCGGATCCGACATAATCTCCGGTCTCCTTCCAACCGATCATATCCAGGCGGGGCCGCTCCCGGTCCCGCATGAGGGAACCGTCACTCCCCGCCCTTGGAGGCATCGGCCTTCTTAGCAGCTTTCACGCGGGCTTTCAGGGCTTCGAGCTCTGCGCTGATCCGTTCGTCCACCTCGAGCGCCCGGAACTCCTCTTCGAGATCGATACCCTCTCGACCGATCTCGAGCGCTTCGGCCTCGCTCTGAAGTCGCTCGATGCGCTGCTCGACCTTGGCAAAGCGGGCGAAAGCATCCTCGATCCGCCGATCATAGAGATTGCGCCGGACCCTGAGCTCGTTGGCAGCCGTCTTGTGACGGGCCTCCAGGGCTGCCTTCTTGGCCCGTGCCTCGCGCAGCTTCGCCTCGAGCTTGAGGATAGACTCTTGATGACGCGAAAGCGCCTCGTCGAGCTGTTCCAGCTCTTCGGCCAGATGGGCCGCCATCTCCTCGGCCTTTGCTTTCTCCAGCAAGGCGCCGCGGGCCAGATCCTCGCGTTCCTTGGCGAGCGCGAGCTCGGCCTTGCGCTCCCATTCGCGGGCCAATGTCTCCAGCTTGGCGAGCCGGCGGCGAATGTCTTTCTGATCGGCGATGGTGCGAGCCGCATCCGAACGCACCTCAACCAACGTATCCTCCATCTCCTGGATCATCAGCCGCACCATCTTCTCCGGATCCTCGGCACGATCCAGCAACGCATTGAGGTTGGCGTTGACGATATCGCTCAGCCGCGAAAAAATACCCATTGATCCTACTCCCGTTCCTGTTCCGCTGTCGTGACCTGCGTTCACCGCCCGATGCTACTGGATCGGCATCAGCCGCGGACGCTGCTGCCGAAACTGCCGGCGCTGGCGGCGCGCGGCGCGCTCCTGACGCCGGCGAACACCATGATCGATGAGCAAGAGAACGAAGGCGATGGGGTGATTGTTGGCAATCGCATCAACCCGACGATCCGTCGTCTGAGAACCTGTCTGCGTGAATGTCGTCATGGTCATTGTCCTGATTCCTCGCTTTCTGCCGTGAACTCGGGCCGCCGGCCTCGGCACCCGCATTTTGTTTTTTCTCTCCCGACACAACCCGATGGCCGCGCGGGACGGCGTGCAAGGCGCAAGGGACGTGCCAATTCCCGCAGAAACAGAATTGCCATTTTATATCAATTGGTTGGCGCGCGGCCTCACCGACCGCCCGGCGATTGATCATGTGATTTTATCACATTTATAGTGACAATATCACACTATGTGGATATTTTTATCATCATGGACACGCGCCCAACCATCGTCGGAGAATCGCCGGCTCTGCTCGACCTGCTTGATCAGGCGAGTCGACTGGCGGCGCTCGACCGGCCGGTTCTGCTCATCGGCGAGCGGGGCACGGGCAAGGAGCTGATCGCCCATCGGCTGCACTATCTCGGTCCCCGCTGGGATCAACCCTTCGTTTCGCTCAACTGTGCGGCCTTGCCCGAAACCTTGATCGATGCGGAGCTCTTCGGCGTCGAACGCGGGGCCTTCACGGGTGCCGAGCGACGGCGACAAGGGCGGTTCGAACGCGCGCACGGCGGCACGCTGTTCCTGGACGAAGTGGCATCCCTGTCAGCGGCCGCGCAGGAAAAGCTGCTGCGTGCGATCGAATACGGCACCATCGAACGCTTGGGCGGCGAGGAGGAAATCCAGGTCGATGTGCGCGTCGTGGCCGCGGCCAATGTCGATCTGCCGGCGCTGGCGCGCGAAGACCGGTTTCGGGCGGATCTCCTCGACCGTCTGGCTTTCGACGTCCTGACCTTGCCGCCGCTGAGAGCACGGAAGGAGGATATTCTGCCGCTTGCCCGTCACTTCGCAACCCAGATGGCGAAAAACCTGGGTTGGAGCCGCTTTCCGGGATTCGCGCCCGCCGTGGAAGCCGAACTGCTCGCCTATCCCTGGCCCGGCAATGTGCGCGAGCTGAAGAATGTCGTCGAGCGCGCCGTCTATCGCTGGGGACGGGAGGATACGCCGGTCGCGGCGGTGGTCTTCGATCCTTTCGCCTCGCCTTGGCGGCCGACGCGCACGCCGGCCAAAGGCGATAGTCGCGCAGCCGAGCAGGAGGAGACGCATTCTCGTTCCTCCATCACCCTGCCCTGCACGCTCAAGGCCGAAATTGCGCGTATCGAGCGCGAAGCGGTGCTGGCGGCGCTGGAACAGGCCCGCTATCATCAGCGACATGCGGCCCGACTGTTGGGGCTGAGCTACGAGCAGTTGCGGCATCTTCTGCGCAAGCATGGGCTGACCGGCCGCCGCGACGCAGCCCCTGAAGCGAAGGGAAGGGTTGAGACATGATCCGCCGACGGCGGGAAAGACGCGAGCCTGCGCCTCATCTTGCGCCCGATCCCCGACGGGCGCGCCGGCGCCAGCTGGAGGAGAGGATGCAGGCATCCCGTGGTTTTCTCGCCCGGCTCTTGCCGCGTGGGCGCATGCGGCTGCGATTCTGGGTGGGCCTCGCCGCCGTTCTCGCCCTCATCATCGCCTATCGTTACTATATGCGCTATGCGGGGGCGGAATCGAGCGAGGGGGCGATGGTGTTGCTTGGCATGTTGTTCGCCTTCTTGGGACTTTTGGCGCTCGCTCTTATGATCGGGCTCGTGATGGCTCGGATCACCGCGCGCCGACGCGATCGCTTCGCGGCCGCCCTGCTCGACGAGTTGACCGCCGAGGAGGCCCAGAACAAACACAAGGGGGAGGAGGAATGAGAAGGCGAAAACCGTTGGCCGCCGTCGTCCTCGGTCTTGTTCTGCCATGCGCGATCGGTGCCGAGGCCATAGCCACAGAGGAGAACGCACAAGACGGTCTGCTGATCTATGGCGGCCCCATCTACACGGCGGATGATCGCCAACCACAGGTCGAGGCGGTCTTGATCCGGGGCAAATGGATCATTTTCGCCGGTGACCGGAAGGAAGCGGAACAGCACGCACAGAGCCTCTCCGCACTCACCCGGATCGACCTGAAAGGCGCAGCCGCCTATCCGGGCTTTACGGATGCGCACGCGCATCTCTTCGGCATCGGCCTGCGGGAGATGACCCTCAATCTCGAAGGCACGACCAGTCTCGCCGAGATGCTGGCCCGCATCGCGCAGGCGGCAGCCCGAGAGGATTCCGGCACACTCTATGGCCGCGGCTGGATCGAAACCCATTGGCCGGAGGGACGCTTTCCCACGCGCGCGGATCTGGATCCCGTAACAGGTGACCGGCCGGCCTTATTCCTGCGCGCGGACGGCCATGCGCTGGTCGCCAATTCCGCCGCTCTGGCCGCAGCCGGCATCACGGACAAGACGCCCGACCCGCCCGGCGGCGCGATCCTGCGGGATGCGCGAGGCCGGCCCACCGGCATGCTGGTCGACCGGGCGATGGATCTGGTCGCCGCTCTCCTGCCCAAGGAAAGCGACTTCGATCGCCGGGCCGTCTATCGGCGGGCGAATGCCGTCTATACCGCTCTCGGCTGGACGGGCGTGCACAACATGTCCGTGGCACCAGATGACGTGCCCCTGCTCGAAGACATGGCCAAGACCGGCGAGCTGACGCTCAAGGTC
This sequence comes from uncultured Sphingomonadales bacterium, assembly GCA_964547755.1. GTDB lineage: Bacteria > Pseudomonadota > Alphaproteobacteria > Sphingomonadales > Rhodothalassiaceae > J084. Next base: position 7,735 of record CAZJPA010000009.1, on the reverse strand, counting down.
TACAATGCCGTGACCCCGCAGGGAGCCGAGGACCTGTTTGCGCATGGCCCGCGTCAGGCGGCCGACGGTCGCGTGATCACCCGCGCCGTGAAGCTCTATATGGATGGTGCCTTGGGATCGCGCGGAGCGGCTCTCCTTGCTCCCTACAAGGATGCGCCGGACAGCACCGGCTTGCTCCAGATGACAGAGGAAGAAGCGCTGGCCTATTTTCGCAAGGGTCTGAAAACCGGGATCCAGATCGCGACTCATGCAATCGGGGATCGGGCCAACCGCCTGCTGCTCGATTGGATCGCCAAAGCGATGAAGCTCGTCCCGCGCAATGCATGGGCACGACCCGACCCCCGCTTTCGTGACGAGCATGCCCAGATCCTGAATCCGGCGGATATCCCACGCTTCGCCCAACTCGGTGTCATTGCCTCGATGCAGCCCAGCCACGCCATCTCAGACCTCTTCTTTGCTCCGAAACGGTTGGGGCTGGCTCGCTTGAAAGGCGCTTATGCCTGGCGCTCGCTGATCGAATCGGGCGCCATCGTGGCAGCCGGATCGGATGCCCCGGTCGAGCGCGGCGATCCGCGCATCGAGTTCTATGCCGCCGTCTACCGGCACAGCCTGGACGGCTTCCAGGCAGAAGGATGGCATCCGGAAGAGGCCGTCGATCGCATGAGCGCCCTCAAAATGTTTACGGCCTGGCCCGCCTATGCATCGTTCCGCGAACAGGAGCTGGGAACCATCGCCGCTGGCAAGCGGGCCGATCTGACGGTGTTCTCCGGGGATATCATGACCTTGCCGCCGCGCGGGATCCTGACTGTCAAGCCGCTGCTCACCATCATCGACGGCAAGATCGTCCATGATGCCCGCACCGCCACGCCGGCGGACAACCGCTGACGCCGCCTCGTTTCCGACCTGCGCCGTAGGCTTTCAGCCCTCGTCCTTCTATGCCCGGTCATTGGCTCTCGGAGAGTGAAAACCGATGACAATTCAGTGACCAGAGACCGGCAATCAGTCATCGGTGGTCTGAAAACCGGTGATGGAGGAAGCGGCGGGTGATCCCCCTTATTGCGTCATTCGCCGGTTCAACCGGCGAATCCATGCGACAGTCGAGACAGCCACAGCACCGAAGGTTATCCCCACTTCCCGCTGGACCCGCCGGCGAGCCGGCGGGTGACGAGGAAAGGCACTGGCGGATGCTCTTCTTCTTACGTCATTCGCCGCCGGAGCGTGGCGAATCCAGCCGACGGTTTCGCAGCTCCAGCGCTGGAGGCTGTCTTCTCCTTCTGCTGGACCCGCCGGTCAAGCCGGCGGGTGACGAAAAGAGGGGTCGGCGAATGACGAGAGTGAGGAAACGGCTGGTGACGCGGGGAGAGAGAACGGCGGATGACGAGACAGAAGGAAGAGTGACGAAGAGAAGGGGAGCAGCGGGTGACGAAAAGTGAAGTGATGGTCGCTGACGAGACAGAAGGAACGGTGGGTGATGAAAAGGGACGGACAGCGGAGGACGAAAGTGAGGAAACGGCGGATGCCGGCAAGCAGAGCATGGGTTATTCGCCGTCTCCCGATTGCCAACTCCGCTGCGCGCCCACATGATAGGTGTCACGCAACGATCATGGATGTAAGAGGTTGGTCATATTGCGGCTGAAGGGATCGGCGAGAAGATGGCGGATGGGAATGCAAAACGGCCGGAAACGCATGCCGCCTCCAGTGACGGCGAGCGGATTGCGAAGCTGCTCGCGCGTGCCGGCATCGGCTCCCGGCGCGAAATCGAGCGCCTGATCGCCGCCGGACGCGTGGCCGTGGCGGGCCGTCCCGTGACAACTCCAGCGCTACGTCTTGCCGATCTATCGAACGTCACCGTGGACGGCCGACCGGTTCCGGCACCCGAACCGCCGCGGCTGTGGCGGCTTCACAAGCCGCGCGGTGTGCTCACCAGTCGCCGAGATCCGCGGGGGCGGACCACGCTCGCCGATATCCTGCCGCCGGAGATGACGACGGCCAATCCTATCGGCCGCCTCGATATCAACAGCGAAGGCCTCCTGTTGCTGACCAATGACGGCGCTCTCAAACGCCTGCTGGAGCTGCCTGCGACTGGTATCCCCCGCAGCTATCGCGTGCGCGTCCATGGTCCCCTGGACGAGGAGCGGCTTGCGCCCTTGCGGACCGGGATCACCATCGACGGCGAGCGGTTCAAGCCCATGGCCATCACGATCGAGCGGTCCGGCCGCAGCAATCACTGGCTGCTGGTCACACTGCGCGAGGGCCGCAATCGCGAGATTCGGCGCGCCTTTGCAGCGATGGGGCTGGCGGTCAACCGGCTGATCCGAACCGCCTACGGGCCGATCTCACTGGGTCGGCTTGCGCCGGGCGAGATTGCCGAGGTCCCACAGAAGACGCTGCTTGCCCTGCTCGAATCCATTCCAGGCGCGCACGGCATTCGCCAGAGCCTGCTCACGGCCCGCGGTTGGTCGCCGGACCGCTGGGCGCGGCCGCACGCCCCAAAGGTCCGCAAAAAGAGCAAGGCCCGCACGCGGAGCGTCAAGGGGAAGGCGCGCTCATGCGGGTGATCGCGGGCCGTTGGCGCGGGCTGAAGCTGAAGACGCCGCCGGACGCCGGCTTGCGCCCGTCGAGCGACAGATTGCGCGAGACCCTCTTCAATATTCTCGCACACAATCCGCGCTATCCGGCCCTTGTCGGACGGCGCTTCGCCGACATCTTCGCCGGCACGGGCGCGGTGGGTATTGAGGCGCTCTCGCGCGGCGCCGCTCATGTGACCTTCGTGGAATCGGATCCGCGCCACGTCCGGATCCTTGCAGACAATCTCGCCCGCCTGCGCGACCTGCCGGATCCCCGGGCGACCCGCATTCTCCGCAGCGACGCCCGGCGGCTCCCACCGGCAGCCGGTCCTTTCGACATCCTCTATCTCGACCCGCCCTATGGCGCAGGGCTTGTGCCGCCGACATTGGCCGCACTGGCCGAGGCGGGATGGGTGCGGGCAAACAGCCTCGTGATCGCGGAAACGGACAGCCGTGAGGCGCCTCCCCGGCCCGAGGGGTGGACCTGCCTGGAGCAACGGCGCTGTGGCCGGGCCACCCTCCATTTCCTGCGCCGGCAGCCTTCTTCCCATATCCCTGACACGAGATGAGGCGCCTTGCCTGCGCAGCCCGGCCCGCCCGCCCCCCACAGCACGGCCAACGCAGCGCGGACCTCCGTCCCATCCACCCTATTTGCGTCCGAACAATCGTTCGATTTCATCCCAGCGCAGATGGATATGGGTGGGGCGCCCGTGATTGCACTGGCCGGAGAAGGGGGTCTGCTCCATTTGACGCAAGAGCGCATTCATTTCTTCGAGCGTCAGGCGGCGGCCGGCCCGCACGCTATGGCGGCAGGCCCGCTCGGCGAGCACCGCCAGAAGCCGCTCTTCCAGCACCTCCTCGGCCCGATCTTCGGCGAGCGCATCCACGAGATCGCGGATGAGCCCCTTCACGTCCAACCGTCTCGCCAACTCGGCCGGGACCGCCCGCACGGCGACGGCATCCTCACCGAATTCCTCGATCACGAGGCCGAAGGGCTTGAAGCGCTCACCTTCCGCCACCAAGGCGGCCACGTCTTCGGGGGGTAAGGAGACGATCTCGGGCACCAGCAGAAGCTGCGGGCGGATGCCGCCGGCGGCCAGTTCCGCCTTCATACGTTCATAGACCAGCCGCTCATGCGCAGCGTGCTGATCGACGATCACAATGCCATCAGGAGTTTCGGTGATGATATAGGTGTCCTTGACTTGGGCACGCGCCGCCCCGAGCGGGAAACGGCCGGCTGTGTCTTCCGGCGCTTCCGCCGTCGGTTCCTGCTCCGAAGACAGGACGACGGCCCTTTCGGCCGCCGCAGCAGGCGCCGCCGGCTCCCAGCCGCTGTGCGTCTCCGCAAAGACCGTCATATTCGCGCTCTCCGGCGAGTGCGGCGCGCCACGGGAAGCGCCTGTCGCCGGCCCTGTTATCGTCTGCCGACGCACGGCCGCCCGGTGCCCCGCCTGGGCGAGTGCCTCACGCAAGGTCGAGACGACCAGGCCACGGATCCGGCCGGGATCGCGGAAGCGCACCTCCGCCTTGGCGGGATGCACATTCACGTCCACCTGCTCAGGCGGCAGAGTGAGCGCCAACACGACCACCGGATGGCGATCGGCAGCGAGAAGGTCGCGATAGGCCCCGCGCAAGGCGCCGACCAGCAGTCGATCCTTCACCGCCCGTCCGTTCACGAAGAGATACTGCTGCTGGGCATTGCCCCGCGCATAGGTCGGCAGGCCTGCCCAGCCGGCCAGCCGCACGTCTGCGCGCGTCACAGCGAAAGGCACAGCATTGGCGATGAACTCGTCGCCCAGAATGCGGGCGATGCGGCTTTCCTCGGCGATGGCGGTCGCCTCATCCGTCGTTGCCGCGGGCAGTTGGAGCACCCGGCGGCCTTCGCTTTCGACCCGAAAGGCGACATGGCCATGCGCCATCGCAAGTCTGCGCAGCGTATCGAGACAGGCCGCGGTCTCGGCGCGGCGGGATTTCAGGAACTTGCGGCGGGCCGGCGTGGCGAAGAACAGATCGCGCACCTCCACCCGCGTTCCCGGATTGGCCGGTGCGGGTCTGACGGGGAACACGCGGCCGCCTTCCACGCGGATCTCGGCACCGTCGCCGCCCTCCCGCCGGCGCGAGCGGATGACAAGCCGCGCCACCGCCCCGATCGAAGGCAAGGCCTCCCCGCGGAAACCGAGGCTGCGAATCCGCTCCAGATCGGCGGCGTCGGTCAGCTTGGACGTGGCATGCCGCTCGACGGCGAGCGCCAGCTCTTCCGCTGTCATCCCGGAGCCGTCGTCTTCCACGAGAATGCGTGTCACCCCCCCATCGACAAGAGTGACAGCGATCTGGCGTGCACCGGCATCGAGCGCATTCTCGACCAGCTCCTTGACCACACTCGCTGGTCGCTCGACAACCTCCCCGGCGGCGATGCGATTGATCGTCGCCTCGTCCAGCCGTCTGATGCATGGGGCGGGCATGGCCCCTCCATCCCGATCACCGGGGGGTCTGCGGTTGGGAACGCACCCGCTCGATGGTCGATCCATCACTCTTGAGAGTCCGCGGCGGGAGGGCCAACAGCTCGGCGACCATCGGTCCCTTGCGCACGACATGGGTCTCGAGACTGCTCACCCGCGACCGCGCATCGGCCCGCACCGGCCCACCGGCCCGCTCTTCCACGCGCTTGAGCAGCGCCTTCTCGCCGGCGGAGAAGGGGATCTTCTTGTCGCGATCAGGGAAAAGCGCATCGAGCACCTCCGCAGTGGGACGGATGTCGATCGGACTGGGCTTGCCCGGCTCGGGCGGGCGCAATTGAAAGTCCGGCGGCACGATGAGCGGGCGTTTTTCCACAACGACGAAGGCATCCGGAACGTCCCGGCCGCCGCCACATCCCGAAAGCAGCATCACCGTCAAACCAGCCACGATCCAGCCCGCAAAGGCCCGTTTGCGCATCGCCTGCTCCCTGCCGCCTCTCATGCCACCTCGTATCCCGGCCATTGCGACCGTTCCCATCTGCCTGTCCACCGCTCTTTTCCACGCCATAGGCGATTCCCGCAAGGGGCACAAGTCGGCCGTAGGCTCTTTCTGCACGGAAAGCCGAGGGCTACCCGCCTACCCCGCCCCTTCCCCGTGTGGGGGATAGGGAGAGGCCACGACAGACGGAACGGCAATTCAGGATCATCACCGCACAGAAACCACCATCGCAGGCCTTCCCACATCTGGACGAAAAGCGCTCGACGGTTCACTTCCCGGCCGTCCCCTCCTTGGCGAGGGCGGCTTGCAGCGCAGCGAGTCGGGGTGTGAGCGCTGCGACCGTCTCCGGCAAAGGCCGCACGGGGCCGACATGTTTCTCTATCCAAGCGAGGTGACGGGCCATGGGCTCCCGCCAGGCGGGGTCTGCACTGTCCAAGGTCACGCCACCGGCAGCCGCGATGGCGCGATAAAGACGCAGCAAGGCCTCGGCACCGAGCCCCATCCTGCGCAGAATGGCGATGGCGGCTGCATCGATCCGCTGCTGGCGCTCCAGCCATTGTTCCGGGGTGAGCGCCGGGATCCGCTTGCGGCGCAGGGTCTCTATCGCCGCCTGCGTGCTGCGCCGGACGATTTGCTGGTTCGGATCATTCGTGCCACCCCGGTAGAGCGCGGCCGGCGGGGGCACGGCCTTGACCGTGAATCGCTTGCGGCGGGCGGGACCGGCTTCGCTTTCGCGCATCGCCTCGAGCCGCGCCAGCAGGGCGAGCCAGGCATCGACACCAGGCAATGCACGTATGAGACCGCCAGCGACTATCGCCTTATCCCGCTCTGCGAAGAACGCCACCGGCTGGTCGATATCGACTCCAAGGACAAGGGCGAAATCGACCCCCGCATCGCCCCGCCCGCTGGCCGAAGCGAGAAGAACGGTACTGTCCTTGACCAGCGCCTGGAAAGCCGCTTCCACGGAAGCCGGCGCTTGCCCATCCTCGTTGCCGGCAGGCTGCGCCGCGCTCCAGCCGGTGAGCATCGATGAGCCGCTTGCGAATGTCAGTGCCAGCAAGGCCACCCACAGACCGGCTTGGATCTGTCTTCGCCCGACCCCCATCACAGGCCCTTTCCACACCACGGCCATCTCGCGGTGACCCGCTGCGCTCAGCCTAACGCCGGAACCGCACGGCCACAAGCGCGAAAGGAACAAAGGGAGTGGATCAGCCCTTCATCTGCATCTTCAGTGTCCGCTCGAGTGCTTTGCCATAGGGCGGGATGGCGCCCGAGAGCTTGAGCACATCGATCTTCGGCTGCCGCAGGATGCTGCGCGGATGTGAGAAGCTGCGAAAGCCGTCGCGGCCATGATAAACGCCCATGCCTGATGGGCCGATGCCGCCGAAGGGCAGGTCCTCGACCGCCACATGCCACATCACGTCATTGACCGTGACCCCGCCGGAGATGGTGCGCTGGAGCACCTGATCGATCTCGCTTTCGCGTTCACCGAAGACATAAAGGCCGAGCGGACGCGGATGAGCGTTGACATAGGCGATCGCCTCTTCCAGCGTCTCATAAGACTTGACCGGCAGCAGCGGACCGAAGATCTCTTCCTGCATCACCGTCATTTCGTCGCTGACATCGGTGAGAATATGCAGCGGCAGAACATTGCTGTTGTCGTCGGGATCGAAGCGCTCGCCGGCCGGATTCACCACGCGCACGCGCGCCCCCTTCGCCTCGGCATCGCGGACGTAGCCCAGCAGCCGCTCTTTGTGCCGACGATTGATGACGGCGGTATAGTTCGGATCGTCTTTTACCTGCGGATACAGCGCCGACGCAACCTCTTCGAGTGCAGCCACGAAGGCCTCCTCATGCTTACGCGGCACCAGCGCGTAATCCGGCGCCAGACAGATCTGACCGGCGTTCATCATCTTGCCGGCAATGATGCGATAGGCGGCGCGATCGAGATCAGCGGCAGGGGTGAGGATCGCCGGCGACTTGCCGCCGAGTTCCAGCGTCACCGGCACGAGGTTTTCGGCCGCGGCGCGCATCACATGGCGGGCGATTCCCGTCGCGCCCGTGAACAGCAGGTGGTCGAAGGGCAGCGATGCGAAGGCCGCCCCCACCTCGGGGCCGCCGGTGAACACGGCCGCTTCCGTCCCGTCGAAATAGCGGGCGATCAGCTCGGCGATGAGCGCGCTGGTTGCCGGTGTGAATTCGGAAGGCTTGAT
>CAZJPA010000008.1:0-28623 GCA_964547755.1 uncultured Sphingomonadales bacterium | reverse complement strand
GGTTCTGGTCGGGGAGACTGGATTCGAACCAGCGACCCCCTGCTCCCAAAGCAGGTGCGCTACCAGGCTGCGCTACTCCCCGGCTCTCATCGGTCCGGCAATCGGCTGCGCCACGCCAGCAGACACCGGCTCGCGCGGTCCTTCTAGCCCAACAGTCCCCCGCGCACAAGCACATGGTCGCACCTGCCGGCTTGCGCAGGGGGGGGGTGGTGGATTTGTCTTGAAGTCACCAGCCTGACCACAAGCCACACCACTGGTTTGTCCACGGGAGGGGGCGGCCCCGGCTCAGGCGTTGTCCTGCCCTGCGCGCGGTTTCGTCACTGCGCCCGGCGGGGGATAACGAGAGGAAAAACCGGCTGCCCTCTGCAAGGCGCCGTCATCCGCAGCAGCAGATGCGCCGAGCGTTAGCGATGAGCGGCATCCGCCTCCTCGTCCGGCCCACGCATACGGTTGCTGCCGAAGCGTTCCCGGACCAGCGCGGCGTCGGCATCCGTCCAGTTCCCGAAGATTGGGTGATGGACGACGGCGCCGGCACGGATGCCGAGCCGGGCTGCGGTGCCGCCGGCAAGCTCGAGCGCGGCCAGCACCCGCCCGCGCGAGGGCAGCGCCGTCAGATCCCGGGGTTTGCCATGTGCGATGTTGACGACGCGGCCATTGGCCCTGATGAACAGGATGTCGAGCGGGATCAGCGTGTTCTTCATCCACATCGCCACCCGTTGCGGCGTGAGATAGTGAAAGAGCATGCCACCGTAGGCGTCGAGACGACGGCGGAACATCAGGCCGATCCGCCGTTCCTGCTCATTGTCCGCCAACTCCACGAGAAAGGGATGGCGCTTGCCGTCGGCGGTCTCGATCACGAGCGCAGTGGTCTCCAAATGCTGCGGCCTGCCGTCCTCATCGCCGAATGACGCCGCCAGGGCATGGGCCGGGATCGCCCGCGCCCAAACCGCCCCCCAGATCAGCGCGAGCGCAATCAGCATGGCCGTGCGCCCGCTCCGGACCGCCGGCCAGCGGCGCCGCGTCACGCACCACCTACCGGCCCCGAGCCGCCGATGGCGCCAAGCCGTGGAACAGGTCACGCCCCTCTCCCGCTTGTCTACCGCCCCCCTCATCGTCGCGGCCGCCGAATCGCCGTAACCACCGGACCGCGCTCGCCTTCGCCGACCCGCACCTCCACCGGCTCGCCCGGCTCCAGCCGTTCCAGATGGGCGCGGCGCACGACCCGCATGTGCAGAAAGACATCCGCTTCTCCCTCGCCGCGGGAGACAAATCCATAACCGCGCGCGCGGCTGAACCATTTGATGGTGGCCGGCTCATAAGGCCCGCCCCGATCACGGATGGCGGACGGGCGGGCAGAACGGGAACGGCGAGCGGGTGGAGATTCTTCTTCCGCCTCGCTCAGGTCGAGATCGAGCACCTTGACCGCCTGACGGCCACGTGCGCGTTCGGCCACCTCGCATGCGAGGATGGCCCCTGTCGGCAGGCTGTCGCGCCCCAGCGGGGTGAGCACGGAAAAATGCACGAGCACGTCACCACCGCCATCCTCGGGCACAAGAAAGCCGTAACCGCGATGCCGATCGAACCATTTGATGCGGCCGGACAGAACAGTGACCGGAGCCGCCAAAGATGTGTCCTCCCCAGTATCGGACATGTTCTTTAACCTCCCCTCGCACAACAGGGAGGACAATCGTATCACAGGCGGCGCCCAAGGCAACAGCCCCCGGAGGAGAACGTCACCGCGCCGCGTATCTCCGACACGAACCGCCCGCCAGTTAAGAGCGCGCCTTCAATGGCCTTGGCCTTCTCCCTGGCCGGCGATCAGCTTGGGCAGCTCGTGATGGTGGGTGATCAGCCCCTGTTCATACATGAGCGCGGTGGCGGGCTCGAGCCAGAAATAGACGGCGATGAAACCCGTGAGCGTCATCACGATCGTATAAGGCAATGCCATGATCACCATGCGCATGTAGGACAGCCGAATAAGCGGCGCCAGCGAAGACGTCAGCAGAAACAGAAAGGCCGCCTGGCCGTTCGGCGTCGCCACCGAAGGAATGTTGGTGCCGGTGTTCACCGCCACCGCCATCAGATCGAAAGTGTCGCGATCGATGAGCCCCTCCGCCAGGGCCTTCCCGACCTCCGAGATGTAGACGGTCGCAACGAAGACATTGTCGCTGATCGCCGACAGAGCGCCATTGGCGAAATATAAAGCCGCGATCCGCATATTGCCTTCGAGGGCGAGCACCGCATTGGTGATCGGATCGAACAGCCCCTGATCGTTGATCATTGCGACGATCGAAAAGAATACCACCAGCAGTGCGGTGAACGGCAGCGCCTCTTGAAAGGCGTGGCCGATCTGGTGCTCTTCGACGATACCGGAAAACGTCGTCGCCAACACGATCACCGACAGACCGATCAGCCCGACAGCAGCCAGATGAAACATCAACCCGATCACCAGCCAGATCGCCACCACCGCCTGGGCCGCGATCTTCAGCTTGTCACGCGTGGACAGCTTGGCCGATTCGTAGGCCTCGAACTCCTCCATGATCTTCAGCACGGCCGGCGGGATGCGGGCGCCATAGCCGAACATGCCGGTGACTTCGAGGAAGATCACGGTCAACAACCCGACGACGAGCACCGGCATCGTCACCGGCGCCATGCGGAAAAAGAATTCGATGAAGTTCCACCCGGCATCGTTGCCGATGATGATGTTCTGCGGCTCGCCGACCAGCGTCGTCACCCCACCGAGGGCAGTCCCCACAGCCGCATGCATCATCAAGGAACGCAGGAAGGCGCGAAACTGCTGGAGGTCTTCGCGCTTGAGCTCGTCCACATGATCATCGACCTGGGCATCGTGCTCATCGTCGAAATGCTTGCCCGAAGCGACCTTGTGATAGACCGAATAAAAACCGAGAGCCACCGTGATCACGACGGCGGTCACGGTGAGCGCATCGAGAAAGGCCGAGAGCACCGCGCCCAACAGCGAGAAGATCAGCGCCAGCGCGACCTTGGATCGCACCCGCACAAGAACCTTGGTGAAGATGTAGAGCAGCATGTCGCGCAGGAAATAGATTCCGGCGACCATGAAGATCAGCAGCAGCAGCACCTCCAGAGCGGATTCGATTTCATGGACGACGGTCCCGGGCGTCGTCATGCCCATGAAGATCGCTTCCAATGCCAAAAGCCCCCCGGGTTGGAGGGGGTAGCATTTGAGCGCCATGGCAAGCGTGAAGATGAATTCGCCCACCATCAGCCAGCCCGCCACATAGGGGCCGAGGATCCACATCACCAGTGGATTGATGACAAGGAAGGCGAGAATGGTCAGCTTGTACCACTCAGGAGCCTGCCCCAGAAAATTGGCGCGAAAGGCCGCAAAGAGACTTTCCTGCTTCATCGTCTTTCGTCTGTTCCTGCCCGTGGACGCGGTCTTGAAAAAGCGACTAAAGAAGGGCCGAGACCGCCGGATGCGCAGGCATCTAGCCGCGCCTGTCCGGGGAAATCAAGCGCCTTGCTTGCAGCCACCGTTTGAGGCGGACACAGCCGGCGCTTGCGCCCGTGCGCGCCGGGCTTTAACCGGGCAGGGTGAGACCACAGAGCCGCAAGCCCACGGTGAAAGGATCGCGAGCCCATGAAATTCGAAGGTGAAGTCGTCATTCCCGCCCCACGACCGGTCGTCTGGCGGAATCTCATGAATGAGGTGGTGCTGATGGAATGCGTGCCGGGACTGGAGGCGCTGGAACGGCTGGCTGACGATCGCTTTGCCGGCGAGGGGCGCGCAAAAATCGGCCCCGTCGATGCGGTCTTGAAGGGCGAGGTGCGGCTGGAGAATATCGTGCCCGAGCACAGCTACACCCTCATCGGCCAGGGCAAAGGCGCCGTCGGCTTCGTCAAAGCGCGCGCCGATGTGGCTCTTCACGACGAAGACGGCGGCCGCGCCACCCGTCTCGTCTATGCGCTCGAAGCGAAGATCGGCGGCCGCCTCGCCCAGATCGGCAGCCGGCTGGTCGCAGGCGCGGCTCAGAAATATGCTGATGCGTTTTTTGCCCGCTTTACGGAGCTCGTTGTGGAAAGCGCCCGCAAACAGGAAGACGCCGCACCAGAAGCCGAGAAGCCACACCCCTCCACCACCGCAGACAAGCGCTCCGAAAAGACCGAGAACAAGCCGTGTGCGCGTGAAACGGTGGAAATGGCGGACGAGGCCGGCGAGGAGGCGGGTGGGTTGTCTCCCTGGGTCTGGGTGCCGGGACTCATTCTCGTGATCCTGGCACTCCTGTATCTGTGGAGCTGACGAGTCCGGAAAGCCGAGCGCCGACATGGGGTAAGCAAGCACGATACGGTGGCATCGCCCACAGCCGCTGACGGCGGCGACCCCGATCTGGCCACGCTGGCCCGGGCCGCGCGCTGGCTGGCGGCCGGTCACCGGGTCGCGCTCGCCACGGTGGTCGAGACCTGGGGATCGGCACCGCGTGGCGTGGGCAGCCATCTGGCCGTGCGCGCGGACGGCCTGTTTGCGGGATCCATCTCGGGCGGCTGCGTGGAGGGCGACGTGGTGGCAGCCGCCTCGGCGCTTCTGGCCAAAGACACGTCGGTGCGAGAGCTCACCTTCGGCGTGGCGAACGAGACGGCCTGGCGGGCAGGTCTTGCTTGCGGCGGGCGGATTCGCATCCTCATCGAGAATCTGAGCCGAAATCAGGCTTTTCTCGCGCCCACGCTCGCGGCCGCCCGAGCGCGTATTGGAGCGTGGCGGCTCATTGCGCTTGACGATGGCGCGGACTGTTGGGGTGCGGGAAACGCCGCGGTGCAGGGTCCGCTCGTGGAAGACGCGGCGGCGGCTGGTCTTGCCCTGCCCCCGCAGACCGCTTCCGGCTCGCGCCTGATGACCTTGACGGAGCGCTCCGTCTTTCTGCGGGTCTACGAGCCGGCGCGGCGCCTCGTGATCACGGGCGCGGTCCATATCGCCGCTTATCTTGCGCGCTTCGCCGGCGCATTGGGTTATGGGGTCATGGTGATCGACCCCCGCGGGGCCTTCCTCGATGCCTTTCGCACGCAAATGCCCGATGACCCGGCCGTGATCGTGATCGAGGATTGGCCCGACGAGGTTTTCCTCCGCCAGCCTCTCGATGCCTGGAGCGCCCTCGTCACCCTCACCCATGACCCGAAGATCGACGATGCCGCGCTGCAAGCCGCACTCGCCTCGCCGGCTTTCTATATCGGGGCCCTCGGCAGCCGCCGCACGCAGGCCGCGCGTCTTGCGCGATTGGCGAAGCGCGGCTGGTCCGAACGCGACCTGGCCCGCATCCATGGTCCCGTGGGGCTTGCGATCGGCGCGAAAGGACCGGCGGAGATCGCAGTCAGCATCCTCGCCGAAATTGTTGCCGCCGCCCGCACGCCAATAGATCGCGCCGGGGAGAATGCGGGATGAGGATCCGCACCTGTCCGACACGCGATGCGCCCGGAGCGCTGCTTGCTCATGCTCTGCGTCTGCCGGATGGCCGGCGGCTGCCCAAGGGGCATCGCTTGACCGAGAGCGAGATCGCCGCTCTCCTCGCGGCCGGCCATGCGAATCTCCCAATCTGCCTGTTGGACCCGGATGACGTTCCGGAAAACGAAGCCGCCCGGCGCCTGGCCGCACGCCTGGCCGGACCGTATCTCGAACCGGGATCTCCGGCGCGCGGCCGGGTCGATATTCTCGCCGTCCAAGATGGGCTGCTTGCCCTTAACCGGCGTCTGATCACGCGCCTGAATGCGTTGGACTCCGGTTTTCGGATCGCGACCCGCCCGGAAGACGGTGGGGTTGCGCAAGGCGCACGCGTGGCAAGCGTCAAGGTGATCCCCCTTGCGCTTCCCAAAGAGGCGCTCACGGCCGCCGATCGCTTGCTCGACCGCAATCCGCGGCCGCCGTTTGCCTTACACCCGTTCCGCCCCCGGCGCTTCGTGCTCGTCGAGACGACACCACCATCCGATCACGCCGCGCTTCCCAAATCCTACGAGCAGGCGCTGGTATCGCGCCTTGTCCGTATCGGCGGGCATCTGCAGGATGTGATCCGCGTCCCGCACCGCGCCGAAACCCTTGCGTCCACCCTCGGCCGGCTCCATCGCCGTCTGCCGCGCGGGACCGTGATCGTGATCGGCCCGCTTGCCGCCGCAGCCGGCCCCGATGACGTCGTGCCTGAGGCCGTGCGCGATGCCGGCGGGCGCCTTCTGTCCTTCGGACTCGGCGTGGAACCCGGCAATCTTCTGATCACGGCACGGATCGGGCGTCGGCCGGTTCTGGTGTTGCCCTCCTCGGCCCGCTCGCCTGCACGCCAAGGCGCCGACCTCGTTCTGGAGCGCCTTGCGGCCGGTCTGCCGATCACCGCCGAGGCCCTGGCAGAACTCGCCATCGGCGGTCTGCTTGGTCTCGCGCCTGAGCGGCGGCGCAAGCCCCCGCGCCCAGGTTCCCCGCGCGCGCGGCCGCAATTCGCCGTCATCCTACTCGCAGCCGGCGCAGCGCGGCGCTTCGGCGGCGACAAGCTGCACGCCGACTGGCGCGGCACCCCCCTGCTCGCCTGGGCGGCGGCACCCTTCCGCCATCCGGCGATCGGATTGCGCCTCGGCGTGGTCCGCCCCGGGGCGGACGCAACAGCCCGCTTGCTCGCAAAAGAGGGCTTCACCCCCATCACCGCCGAGCGGGCGGAAGAAGGCATGGCCGAATCGCTCAAGGCCGGGATCGCGGCCCTCCAAGCCCATGAACGGGAAAGCGGCCGGCGTCATGACGGTGTCTTCGTGATGCTGGGCGACATGCCCGCCGTCCGACCCGAGACGGTGGCCGCCCTCATCGCCGCCTTCGACCGCATCCGGACAAGCGACGACACCCGGCCGGATGCCATCGTCCCCGTCTATTGCGGCCGCCGCGGCCATCCGGTGCTGTTCGCCCCCACCGCTCTTATCGCTATCCAGGAACTTAAAGGCGACATCGGCCCCAAGCGGCTGTTCGCAGAAGGCCGACTTGTCGTTCGTGAATGCCCGCTGGCCGATCCGGGTGTCGTGATCGACGTGGACGACCTGGCCGCGCTGGAGGCCCTCGCACAGGACCCGACCGCAGCGCAAAAGCGATAGGATCGCCGCGATCCTTCTGCGCTTCCAGTCCGCACTCCCGGCCGGCCTTTTACCCGTCTTTGGGATCTGCCGGATGAAGCCCGTGATCGGCCAAGGACTCCATGAGTGTTTTCTCGTTCGGCGCCTCCAGAATGATCCGGGCAAGGGCGAGCGGCAGGCCGCGGCGCTGGAAGGCCGCAAGCGCACGTGCTTGGCGGCGCGGATCGCGGCGTTTCTCCTCCGCCTTGGCGAAGGGGCCCAGGTGACGCCGCCGGGCATAGGCCAGCGCCGCTTCGAGAAGGGCGGCTTCGCGGCCCCGATCGTCTTCATTTCCGAGCACCGCGGTCATGGCCGCTTCGACATCGCCGGACGACAGGCCGAGTGCACGAAGTCGGCTGCGGATGGCCGGCGGCCCAAGCCCACGCCGCAGCAGCGTCCTGGCCCGCTCTTGCGCAAATCGCCGATCATTGACGAGATCGAGCGCGGCCATCTCGGCCACCACGTCCTCGACGAGGACGTTGCGTTCCTCCGCCGACAACATCGCCGCTTCCCGCCAGCGCGCCAGGCGGCGGGCAAGCACCTGCCGCAGACGCATCATGCTTGCTTCATGACGCGCAAGATAGGAAAAGGCGGCTTCCTTCAGTCGGCTGCGAATGGCATCACGCATGAGCGGTCGCCTCTGCCCAAGCCGGGCCGTCATCGCCCGGACAAGGCCTGACCCTAACGAGGCCTGGCGGATGACGAAAGAGGCACCCTGAACCGAATCGCCCCACCCAAGCGGATGGGGGCCGGAGAAGAGCTGGAAAGGAGCGCGCATGGATCGCCGTGGGGCGGGTCTCGTCGATGTGGGGCTGCTGCTCTTGCTCGCCGTGATGTGGGGCAGCGCCTTTCCCTTCATCGAGGCGGCTCTGACCGGTTTTGAGCCCCTTGCGATCGCCGCCGGACGGATCACGCTGGCGGCGGTGCTGCTGTCGCTGATGGCGCGCCTGCGCGGCGAGCGCGTAACCGCCGACCCCGCGTCCCGTCGCCGTCTGGCCTGGGCCGGCATTCTGGGCGCGAGTCTGCCTTTTCTGCTCATCGCCTGGGGACAGGAACAAGTCACCGCCGCTGAAAGTGCGACCCTAATGGCGTTCACCCCGCTTGCGACCGCCCTGCTTGCGCATTTCTTCCTCAAGGAGGAGCGATTGGGCGGTCTGCTCCTTGCCGGACTGGTGCTCGGAATCCTGGGGGTTGCGACATTGGCCGGCCTGCCGGAGACTCTCGTCCACGGTCACTTTCTCACGCCCTGGCATCTGCTGGCCGACGGCGCGATCCTGATGGGCGCCTTCGGCTATGCGGCCTCGAGCATTCTCTTACGCAGGGTGCGTGATGGAGGCGCCATCGCCCATGCGGCGGCGATGATGCGGGCAGCAGCCGTCGTCTCGCTGGCGGCGGCCTTTGCTTTTTCATCCTGGCCTAGGGAACCGTCGCTGACGGCCGCGCTCGCTCTCGTCGAGCTGGGGCTCGTGCCATCGGGAATCGCAGCGATCGTTTTGGTGCGCCTGCTTCAGCGGCGCAGTCCCAATTTCGTCGCCCTCAACAATTTCCTGGTCCCGCCGGTCGGTGTGGCGCTGTCCGTGCTCTGGCTCGACGAGCCCGTCACGGAAAGGCAGATGCTCGGCCTTGTCCTGCTGCTCGTGGCGCTGGCGCTCGCGGAAACGGGGCGACGCCGGGCTCAACCGCGCCCACGATAGGGCGCCACACCGGGGTCCGGCACCCACAGCCCTTCCGGCGCCGGACCGGTTTGATAGAAAACGTCGATCGGAATGCCGCCGCGCGGATACCAGTAACCGGCGATCCGCAGCCATTTGGGGGCCATCGCATCGACGAGCCGCCTGGCGATGGTGAGCGTGCAGTCCTCGTGAAAAGCGGCGTGATTGCGGAAGCTGTGGAGAAAGAGCTTCAATGACTTGCTTTCCACGATCCGCCGATCGGGCAGATAATCGATCACGAAATGGGCGAAATCCGGTTGGCCGGTGACCGGACACAGACTCGTGAATTCCGGGCAGGTGAACCGCACGAGATAAGCGTGATCGAGATGCGGGTTCGGCACGCATTCGAGCTGCGCTTGCTCTGGAGAATCGGGCACGGAGACCTTGCGGCCGAGCAACGACAGGCCCGCCCCTTGATTGTGATCGTCCCGGCCTGTGCTCATCTCACCCACCACCTCACTTCCGGCCGCATCGCTTTGGCCGTTCAGATTTCGTTCATCTCGCCGCCGGTAGATAAGGACGCTGGTCCCGCTTTCTGTCAAGCATGCGCGAAGGGCGGGACTTGCAAGAGCTCGAGGAGACGACCCATGCCCGCGGTCCGCCAGGCCCGCTTCCCGATCGGAGCGATCGTGCGCCACCGCATTCTCGGCTATCAGGGCCGGATATGCGATGTGGATGCGGAATGTGACGCCGAGATCGCCGGGCTGTCCCGCGGGGGCGATCCACGGCCGCGGTCGCGCCCCTGGTATCACGTGCTGGTCGAGGGTGTGGATTTGCTCACCTATGTGGCCGAAGACCAGCTCGAAGATCTGGATGATAGCGCGGGCTCGAAGCGAGACCGGCATCTGCGCCACGCAGACCGGTCAAGCCTGTCACCGGACGGCCTGCGGCGGTTGCATTGACGTGCCCGCTCCCCTTCCCGGCAGCTTCTCGCCATTTTCCTGCTCCTTCTATGCGCAAGGCGGCTTGCGCGGCATGCCTTGCCTCGGATAGCTGAACAGAGCGATGCTCTTAAGGCCCGGATGACGGGCGGGACGGGAACACGGCGGATGCTCGATCTCAGACGCGCGCAGGAGCCGGCGCTGGTGACGACCGACTGGCTGGCCGCACATCTCGACGCACCGGATGTGCGAATCATGGATGCCTCCTGGCATCTGCCGACCAGTGGCCGGGATGCGCTCTCGGAATACCGGGCGGCGCATGTCCCCGGCGCCTTGTTCTTCGACATCGAGACCATCGCCGATCAGGATCTGCCGCTGCCGCATATGGCTCCGCCGCCCGAGTTGTTCGCGAGCCGCATGCGGCAAATGGGTGTGGGCGATGGACACAAGGTCATCGTCTACGATTCCGGCGACCTGCCTTCGGCGCCACGCGCCTGGTGGACCTTTCGGCTGATGGGGCATGGCGATGTCGCCGTCCTCGACGGTGGGTTGAAGAAGTGGCGGCGCGAGGGGCGGCCGCTGACCGATCTTGTCCCCGAATTCGGGGAGCGCCATTTCACCGCCCGCTTCCAGGCGCCGCTGGTGGCCGATATCGCCCGCGTCAAAGCCGCTCTTCGTGATCCCGAGATTCAGATCGTGGACGCCCGCCCGGCGGACCGCTTCGCAGGCAAGGCCCCCGAACCGCGCGCGCAGCTGCCCTCCGGCCATATTCCGGGCAGCCGCAATCTGCCCTACAGCGAACTTTACGCCGCCGACGGCACATTGCTGCCGGTCGATCTGCTCCGCGAACGTGCCACATGTCATGGCATCGATCCCCTAAAACCCACGATCGCGACCTGCGGTTCCGGAATCACGGCCTGCACGATCGCGCTTGCCTTCCATCTGCTCGGCAACGAAGAAGTGGCGGTCTTCGACGGCGCATGGTGCGCCTGGGGATCGGATCCGGACAATCCCGTCGCCACCGGCGAGACGGGGGAAGGCTGAAGAGGCGACCGGTCGATGAAAAAACGCACCCGACTGCTGGAAGCCGGCCGGCGACCGGAATGGACACAGGGGCTCGTCAATCCTCCGGTTGCCCGGGCTTCCACCTGTCTGTTTCCCGATTTCGCGACCTTTGTCGCCCGCGCCCGGGATCCGGACGGCGGGCTCTACTACGGCCGTCGCGGGACACCGACGCATTGGGCGCTTCTCGAGGCGTTGTGCACGCTCGAAGGCGGCGAAACCGGCTGGCTGTTCCCATCGGGGTTGGCTGCGATCACCGGCACGCTGCTTGCGCTCTTGAAGCGGGGCGACCACCTGCTGGTGGCCGACTCGGTCTACGGGCCGACCCGGGCGGTGGCCCGCCAGCTGCTGCCGCGCTACGGGGTGGAGGTCACCTTCTACGATCCGCTGATCGCAGGCGGGATCGCTGAGCTGATCCGGCCGAACACGCGGGTGGTGATGGTCGAATCGCCCGGCTCACTCACCTTCGAGGTGCAGGACATTCCCGCCATCGCAGCCGCCGCCCATGAGCGCGGCGCCGTGGTGGTGGCCGACAATACCTGGGCGACGGGCCTGTACTATCCCGTGCTCGATCTGGGCGCCGATGTCTCGCTGTTGGCCGCCACCAAATATGTCGTCGGCCATTCCGACGTGATGCTGGGTGCAGCGATCGCCCGTGGCGACCTGGCGCGGCGGCTCAAGGCCGACTTCCATCTGATGGGCTGGACGGTGGGCGCCGACGATGCGGCACTCGCCTTGCGCGGCCTGCGCACCTTGGACCTGCGTTTGGCGCGTCATGACCAGGCGGCACGCAGCTTGGCTTCCTGGCTGACCGAGCATCCGGAAGTGGCGCGGGTGCTGCATCCGGCCCTGCCGGACTGTCCCGGCCACGCAATCTTCAAGCGGGATTTCGCAGGGGCAAGCGGCCTGTTCGCCATCGTCTTGAAGCGTGGCCGGTTCGCCGATCTTGCGACGCTCGTGGATGCGCTCACCCTCTTCGGTCTCGGCTATTCTTGGGGCGGCTTCGAATCCCTCGTGTTGCCTGCCGATCCTGCTCCAATGCGCAGCGCCACCCACTGGCAGGCGTCGGGGCCGTTGCTGCGCATTCATGTCGGCCTCGAGGATCTCGCCGATCTCAAGGCCGATCTGGAACGCGCGCTGGCCCGCTATGCGGCTGCGCTCGACGCGCGTTAACCCCCTTTTTCCTCCTACCGCCGCCCCTCGCCATGGCCGCCTTGCCTTCCCTTCTCAGGAACCGGATTCGGGCTTGGGTGAGGCGCCGGTGGACGGAGCGCTCGGCAGGAGAGGATGGTTCTCCACGCCACCGACGAGTCCCGCAGAGATCACGTATTTGATCGCCTCCTCGACCGTCATGTCGAGAAAGATGCAATGCCGGCGCGGCACGAACAGCAGGAAGCCGGAGGTCGGATTGGGGGTCGTGGGCAGGAAGATATTGAGCATGTCCGGCTCCACGGCCCGGGTGATCTTGGGGCTGGCCTCGCTTGCCACGAAGGCCAGCGCCCACAGACCGGGACGGGGATACTCCACGAGAACAACCGATCGAAAGGTGCCGCTTGCGGGCTTCATCACGGTCTCGGCGATCTGCTTGACGGTACCGTAGATCCCGCGCACCACCGGCAGACGCTGCAGCAGTCGTTCGCCGAGCGCGAGTGTCTGGCGGCCGACGAAATTGGTGACGAAAGCGCCAAAGGCGGTAATCAGCACAATCGCCATCACCAGCCCGATTCCCGGCACCGCCACCGGCAACCAGTCGCCTGGATTGTAGGGCGGGGGGATAAGACGAGAGACGAATCCGTCCACCGAGCGCACGAACAGCCAGACGAGATAGGCGGTCACTCCGATCGGCGCGAAGACGGCCAGGCCTGTGAGGAAATAGTTGCGCAGCCGCGCCCACATCGCTCGGCCTCCCTTTCCGTTCACGCCCCCACCGCTTCGCGCGTCCAGACGCCTATCATTCTAATCCAGACGCCTATCATTCTAATCTAGACGAGCGGCTTTTCGTAGATCCGATAGGTCTTGGCGATCACGCAGCCGATTTCCTCCAGGATGTCGCGCATGCCCTTGTTGTCCTCCAGAATCCAGGACAGCTCGGCCCGCTGCGCGCCGCGGGCGGCGTTGGGAATGCGGGTGGCCTCGATCATCATCAATGCCATCTGGGCGCCCGCGAGAGATCGTTGATAAGCCTTGCGCACGCCCATCAACGGCACCCGGAAATGGCGAATCGGCTGCAAATAGAGCCGGGAGACGAACCGGGCCCAGTTGAAGGGCAGGAGCCGGCCCCGAAAATCCTGGATGAGGCGGTTGATGTCGGGCAAGGAGACCATCATCGCCGCGGGCTCGCCCTTGTAAAAGCACAAGAACACGCAGTCGCGGCGAATGAGCGGCCGGATCTCGCGGGCCAGATGGCGCCCCTCGTCGAGAGTGAGCGGCACAAAGCCCCAGTTCTCCGACCAGGCGTCGTTGTAGATGTCCACGATCAGGGCCAGTTCATCGTCGTAGCGGCGGGTGTTGAGGGGACGCATGAAGATGTCGGGATTGCGGCGACCGGCTTCGACGATCTTCGTGATCCGCTTGGGCGGCCCCTTGGTCACGTCGAGGTCATAGGCGTACAGATCCTTGACCTTGGCATAGCCCTGCTCTTCCAGCAACCGCCCGTAATAGGGCCGGGCGTGACCCATCATGATCGCAGGCGGTGTTGCGAAGCCGTCCACCAGCAGGCCGCACTCCCCATTGGTGGAGAGATTGTAGGGGCCCTGGACCGTCACGGCGCCTCGCTCAGACAACCAGTCTTCGGCCGTGGCGAGGAGCGCGGCCGCCACCTGCGCATCGTCTACGCATTCGAACATGCCAAAATGGCCGATTCTGCGTCCTGCGCGCGCGACCGCCAATTCGTCGATCTGCGCGCTGATCCGGCCCACCGGGTGACCGTCCCGCCAGGCGATCCAGAACGCGGCCTCCGCATGCCGGAAATAGGGATTGCGCTTGCGGTCGAGCAGAGAGAGCCGCTCGAACATCAAAGGCGCCACATAGGCCGGATCGTCGCGATACAGATCATCCACGAAACGCACGAAGCGCTTGAGTTCCCGGCGCGTGCGCACGGCCGTGACGGTCATCCTCTCGCCCCCGTTCATCATGCTTTTCTTCGCTCCTTTCTCAGGATCCGGCCGAGCCGGCCGAAGGCGCCCGCATCTTCCCCCGTCAGGCCATAGCGGACGAGCGCGCCAAAGGCCAGCAGCAGACTCACCAGCAGCACAGCGAAGACAACCGGTGGCGCCAGCCGGTTCTCCAGCAGCCGGTCGAGTGCGAGGATGGCACCGCCCAGCAGCAGGGCGCTTGCCAATGGCCGCAGCAGCCGCCTGTCCCAGGTCGCAAGTCTGCGCCAGCGATAGAGCTCGGCGGCGGCCAGACCATGGGTGAGCACGAGCCCTGCCGCCGCGCCCACGGCCGCCCCGGGCGGTCCCCATGGCGGCGCGAGCCCTGTCACCAGCAGGAGCATGAGGGCAAGTCCTGCCAGCCCGTTCAGAAGAACCGGCCGGCCGCCGACCATTGCTCTGAGCACCGCTTGAGACTGTCCGAAGAGAAAACTCGCAAGCCGGCCGGCAACAAGAATGCTCAAGGTGGGCGCGATCACCGCCGCCGAACGCCCCATGAGGGCGGCAAGAATGTCACTGGCCGCGATGAGTCCGGCCGCCAGCAACGTGCCGGCCGCCAGCATCAGCCGGGTGGAATAGCCATGCAGATCCGCGATCCGGTCATGATCGGCCCGGGCGAGATGATGGGCGGCGAGAGGGGCCATCACATAGTCGAAGGCGTTGAAGACGAGCTGCATGACCGAAGCGATCTTGCGTGCCACCGCATAGTAACCGGCCGCCACCGGTCCCTGCGCACCGGGCAGAAGGGCATTGAGAATGACGACCGGCAATTCGGAAAAGCCGCGCTGGATCAGCTCGCTCGGCATCAGGGGCAAGGCATAGCCCCACAGCTTGCGCCGCTCGTCTGTCTTCAACTTCGCCCGCCGCCATCGGCTGAGATCGTAATGGCGTCGCACCAGAGCGAAGGCGAGACCCGCCGCCACTACGGCCGATCCCAGATGCGCGAGAAACAGTCCCGCTTTCGCAAGGCCGGCGAACGCCAGTCCCGCGCCCAGTCCCAGACGCAGGATCTGTTCGTAGAAGATGCGCACCCGGATCTCGGGGCCGAAACGCCTCAGCGCCCGGATCGCGCCGGTGAGCACTTCGAGCATCGTCCAGGCCGGCACGATCCAGGCGAACGCGGCGATGAGAATCGGTCCCTGCTCTCCCAACGCCCCGCTGCGATCGACGAGTGGCGCGAGCCAGGAGGCGGTCATCGTCACGATTGCCACCACCACCAGGCTGGCGATGAGCGCGCGCGTCAGGCCGAAGCGCAGGACGGCGACGAGTCGGTCGGGATCCCGCTCACTTGCCGGCACGAACTGCTGGAGCATGAGCACCATGCCCATCTGGGTCAGTCCGGAGGCGAGTCGGGCCGCCGCCCAGGACGTGGCATAGATCCCGAACAGCACGGGGCCGTAGAGCGCCAGAAACAGGGGAAAGCTTACGGCTTCGATCACCGCGCCCAACCGCCCCAGGAAGGCGAGCCCCACGCCGCGCATCAGAACCTGGCGCTCGCTGCCTGCCATGGGCGCTCACTCCTCCGTGAAGAACAGAACCGCCTGGCCGACCGCCAGAAACAGAACGAGCGGCGAGAAGGCGGCGAACCATGCCGGCACGACTCCGAACTCGCCCATGGCCAGCATGAAATTGTCGATGACGAAATAGGAGAATCCCAGCCCCGCGCCGATCGCCATGCGCGCGACCAGCTGGCCGCGCCGATGCACGCCGAAACCGGCCACCGCCGCCAACAACGGCATCAACAGAAAGGACAATGAGAGCGCAAAGCGATGATAGAAAGCGGCTTTTAGATCCGAGACGGGCTCACCGGCCGCCTCGCGCCGGGCAATCGCCTGGGCGAGTGCGGGCAAGGGCGTCTCGTCCGCCACGAGGTTGAGGGCGAACAGCCGCTCCGGAGTGATCGAGAACCGCCAGGGCTGCTCGTCCGCATATGTGAGAGCAAGACTCGCCGTCACGAAGCGCCTGACCTCGAACAGCCGCCATTGGCCCTTCTCATACCAAGCGAAACCCGCCCGGGTGACGGCCGCCAGCATGCCGTCTTCGCCACGCTCATAGATCGTCAGGCCATCGAGAACCACGCGACTGCCCGAGCGCGTAGCCCGGGCGATGAGCACCAGATTGCGTCCATCGACGAGTCTGAGATCACGCACGGTTTCCGGGCGCGGCGGCAGATCGCGGGCGTAACCGGCTTCCTGCCAGTAGGCGAGAGCCGCACGCGCCGGAATCGTGATCCGTTCGCTCACCCAGAAATGCAGCAGCGCCAACGCCAGCGCCGTCAGGGTGAAGGGAAGCAGGATCCGGTGCGGCGACAGACCGCCGGCCTTCAACACGATGATCTCGCTGTGCTGGTTGAGCTCGGCGAAGGTGACGATCGCCGCGATGAGCACGCAAAACGGGCCGAAGCGGGTGAAAAAGTCGGGCAGCCGATAGCCCACATAGCGCAGCAGCTCATGGCCTCCATTGCCTGGAACCGCTAGAATCTCGGCCGAACGCGAGAGCAGATCCAGCATCTGCAGAACAGCCAGAATCAGCAGCAGGATGAACAGTACACGCGTGGCAAACAGACGGGCCAGATAGCGCAGCGTCGTGCGCGAGGGCAGGAAATAGCGGCGCAGAACGCGCCAGACGGGCGGCAGGGCGGGGGCGCGCTCAGGCATGGCTGGTCATCTTCCTTTCCAGCCGCCGTCTGATGGCCCGGCTGATGCGATCCGTCACCCGGTCGAGATGGCCCAATACGCCCCGTCCAGGATGATAGGCCACGCTCCAGAACAGCAAACCGGCAAGGGCCGCGAACGCCGCCCACAGCGCCCATTGCGTCTGCCAGGGAGGATCGCCTGCCTGGACCGCGCGGGTCGCGGCCTCCTCGAGCTCGTTGTAGACGATGAGCAAGGCCGTCGCGATCACCAGCCCGCCGGCTCCCGAGCCGCGTTTTCTGACCGTCCCAAAGGCCAGCGCAAGAAAGGGCAGGACCAGCATCGTGAACAGATGAATCACCCGCCAGTGAAAGGCGCCGCGATAGTGGGCCCGGCGCGATGGCGACAGGGTGGGGTCGTGCATGCCGGCCCACAGCTCGTCGATCGTCATCTCCAGCTCCTCGCCGCCCCGCCGCCGGAACGGCTCGATCTGGGGCAGATCCACGAGCAGGTCCTGGACCGCGAACTCCATCACCCGTGGGCGCGCGTGCTTGGGATCGAAATCGAGCATGAGACCGTCTTCGAGTCGCAGGATGATCTTCTGCTCGTCGTCGG
The DNA here is from genome assembly GCA_964547755.1 of uncultured Sphingomonadales bacterium. Lineage (GTDB taxonomy): Bacteria > Pseudomonadota > Alphaproteobacteria > Sphingomonadales > Rhodothalassiaceae > J084. Next base: position 11,458 of record CAZJPA010000008.1, on the reverse strand, counting down.
TGGCGACGAAATGGCCGCGCCGGGCGGTGATGCTCATTTCCCGTCCATTCGCAAGCAGGCGACGCACGAAAAGGTCATCGAGCACCTGGCCGTCGGGTTGCGCCGCGCCGACACGCAGGGTGAGACCACTGCCGAGACGGGTAAATGACCCGACCCGAATACTGGCACCCAGCGCGCCCGAGCGCAGCTCGAAGGCCAACTGCCGATAGGCATAGCGGCTGATCGGCTCCTGCCAACCCACGATTGCGAGATCGAGCAGGCCCAGCACGAGCGCCACCAGAAGCAGCGGGCGCAGGATCCGCGGCAGACCGACCCCACCCGCCTGCAACGCGTCGAGTTCAGAAGACAGCGACAGCCCGCGCACGACGATCAGGGCCGCAACCAGAAAACCCACGGGAAGCGCCATACCGAGATAGTGAGGAACGAGATGCAGCAGCATCCGCCAGACGACATCGACCGGCCCGTTCTGGTTGACGACGAAGTCGAACAGGCGAAGCATACGCTCAAGCAACAGCAACGCGAGGGCGACGGCCACCGTAGCCAGCAGCGGGACCGCAAGACGGCGCAGAACATAGCGGTCTATCAGCGCCAGGCTGGACACGGTTTGCAGGTCTTTCCTCGCCAGGCCGACCAGATCTGCCGGCTCGCCTTCAGCCATCTGCGCCCCTACATGCCGCCTCCGCCGGCCCGAAGCAAGGCGGCTCGCCGCATCTGGATTTCCCGCACGGGGCTGTGTCATAGAGCGCAGGACATCTCATCAGACACCGCAGAAGAAGACAGCGAGAAGGTCGGTCCGTGCAGCGGTCCTGTCATGCGCCCCCCCCCTCCCAGACCGGCATGCCGGTTGTCTCCACACCCGCTGAAGGAGGCAGGCCCGCCCTCGTGGGCCTGCTCACCAACAAGGCGGCGACACGGGTGGCACGCAGCCTCAGCGCGTTGCGCACGGCGATCGCCGCCAGCCATCGCCTTGTTCATGTTGAGGTCACCGGTCCGGCCGATGTGCGTGACGCCCTGCGTCTGTTTGCGGCTGCAGGCGTGGATATCCTGATCGTCAACGGCGGCGACGGCACGGTGCAAATGGTGGCCGAAGCGCTTGGCAGACGTCTCTGGCCGGGAACGCCGCCGCCGATCGCCGTTCTGGCCGGTGGCCATACCAACCTGATCGCCAAGGATCTCGGCACCGCCGGCGACCCCGTGCGGGTCTTCCGCGCACTCATGACCACCATTCAGACAAAAACCGGCCGCCGCCTTACGACCGTGCGGCGCACGCCGATCCGGCTGGCTGGCGGTGGTCTGAGCGAACCGCGGATCGGCTTCTTCGTCGGTCTGGCCGCCGTACCGCGGGCGACCATGTGGGTGCGCCGGCGCGTCCAGCGCGGCCTCGTCCCCTTGTGGCTGCGGGATGCCGCCTCCCTGGCCTTCCTGGCCGCATCGGCGGCATTCGGCTGGCGGCGCTCACCGCTCGCACCCGTGCCCATGGCTTTCACCTTGGAGGACGGCCGTCGGCTCACGGGCCGGTTCTCGGTGGTGCTGGCCACGCCTTTGCCCCAGCTGCTCCTGGGTGCGCGGCTGTTCGCCCGTCACAATGGCGAAACGATCCAGTTCGTCGCCTTCACGCGCACGGGACCGCGGCTTGTGCGCGCGTTGCTGGCGGCTCTGCGCGGGCGTCTGCACCTCATGGCGGCGCCTGAGCTCGTGCTTGAGCGCGTGCGTAAGCTCACGGTGGAAGGCGCCGAAGAGGTCGTGATCGATGGTGAGCTGTTTGCGCTCGATCCCATGCAACCTCTCGTCCTCGAAACCGCCCCGGCGCTCACCTTTCTGACCTTTCGGGAAGCTGGGTCATGACCACTGCCTCACCAGAAGACGCGCGCGATGCGCTGGACCGGCTGCTTGCCGACGCATTGACTGCGCGGGCGATTCCCGAAACCGTGCAGCGGTTTGCCGCTGCGCTCGCCGGCGACAGCGAAACGAGCGCCCGGGCCGTGCTCTATTACGGCTCTTGTCTGCGCACGGGCGTGCTGGAAGACCGGATTCTCGACTTCCATGTCCTGGTCGATCGCTACCGGAGCGCCTATCCGGGCCGCCCCTGGCTCGCCGCCGCCAATGCCCTGCTGCCACCGAACGTCTTCTTTGCGACGAGTGCGGACGCCCGGGACGACAGCGGAGCGCCGCTCAAGGCCAAATACAATATCGTCAGCCTTTCCCAGCTGTCCCGACTCGTCGCGCCGGACACCCGACAGGTATGGTTCTGGGCCCGCTTCGCCCAGCCGATGGCGCTGGCGTTCCAGGCCGAGGAGACGCTCACCGCCACCATCGCCCGCCTCCAGCGGCAGGCGCTGCTGACCTTTCTGGGCGCCGCTCTACCGATCGCCCCTGAAGGAGCGGACGCGGAGGGCGTATTCGCGCTGGGTTTTGCCCGCACCTACGCCTGCGAGCTGCGGGCCGAACCACCGGACAAGGGCCGCGAGCTCTATGCGCTTGACGCGGCTTTCTACGACCGCCTGTTCGCGCCTGCTCTCGCCGCGCTGGGCTGGCCCGCCGTTGCTGATCCCGAAGCGGCCGGCGGCATGCGGATTCTCGCTGCCGATCCCGACATGGCCGCAGCCGAAGAGCGACGCTGGCGGCAACGCCGGCTGCTGGGCAAGACTCTGTCCATCTGTCGGCTGGCCAAGAGCGCCTTCACCTTTTCGGGCGGGGCGGACTACATCGCCTGGAAGATCCGCCGTCATGCGGGGGTGGAGGTGACACTCACCGACTTCGACCGCCGCCATCCCCTGATCGCCGGAATCAGGCATTACTGGCGGCTGAAGCGCAAGGGGGCGTTCCGGTGACCGGCAAGCCCAGCCGGCGACCGGCGCGGGCGAAGGCCTCCAAGATCGCATCCACCTGCTCGTCCGTATGGCCGAGACCGAGCGAACACCGCAGCAAAAACATGCCCTTGGGTGTCGCCGGCGGACGGGCGACATTCACATACACGCCCTCATCCAGCAACGCCGCCGACATGCCGAACAGCTTGTCCTGATCCGGCAGGCAGACGGCGACGATCGGGCTTTCGACCGTCTCGGTGCCGAGCGCAAACCCCATGGCCTTGAGACCGGCGTGCAGACGCTGAACCTTACGCCACAGAGCCCGGCGCTCCTCGCCCATGCGCGCGAGCTTGTCGATGGCGACCGTCGCCGAAGCCACGACCGAAGGCGGCGAAGAAGCGGTGAACATATAGGGGCGGCAGACGAAGCGCAGCACCTCGAAATAGGGGTGATCGCTCACACAGAAGCCCCCCACCGTGCCCACCGATTTCGAGAAGGTGCCGACGATGAAATCCACCTGTTTGTCCACCCCCAGCTCCTCGGCGATCCCGCGACCATGTTCGCCGCAAAATCCCATCGAGTGGGCCTCGTCGACGAGGATCTGGGCGCCGAATTCCCTGGTCGCCGCCACGAGCTCACGCAAAGGCGCGCGGTCTCCCAGCATCGAGTAGATGCCCTCGACCACGACCAGCTTGCCGGCGTCTTCCGGCAGACGGCGCAGGCGTTTGGCCAGATCCTCCGGGTCGTTGTGCCGGAAGCGCACGACATCCGCCTGACCCATGGCGCAGGCGTCATAGATCGAGGCGTGCGAGTCGGCGTCGATGACGACATAGTCCCCCCGGCCCGCGAGCGTGGAGATGATCCCGAGATTGGCCTGATAGCCGGTGGTGAACACCATCGCGTGCCGCCGGTCGTAGAAACGCGCCAACGTCTCTTCCAGACGGCGATGCAGCGCATAGGTGCCGTTCAGGATCCGGCTGCCCGTCGTGCCTGTGCCGAATCGGTCCAGCGCCGCGCGCGCAGCCGCGATGGCGTCCGGATCGAAGGTCATCGCCATGTAGTTGTTGGTGCCGGCCAGAATCGTCCGACGACCATTCACGATCGCCTCAGTGGGCGAGAGCACCTTCTCCATCGTCACGTCGAGGGGATCGGGCTGGAAGGCCTTCAGCTTTTCACGCTCGGCGATGAGCGGTGCGAATTTCGCGAGCAGATCCCGGCTCATCGGCTTTCTTCCCGGATACGGTCCACGGCTGCGGCCACCTCGCCCACCGTCTCCAGCTCCGGCAGAATATTGAGCGGGATGACGATATCGAACTCGTCCTCGATGGCGGCCACCAGATCCATCACCGCCAACGAATCGAGATCGAGATCGCCGGCGAATGTCGTCTGCGGCGTGATGGTTACGCCTTTGGGATTGAATGGATCCATGAGGGCCGCGATCCGCCGGAACGTCTCGCGATGGGCCTCGATATCGATGGATTGCGCCATGGCTGCCGCCTTCCCGCATGAGCCGCCGCCTGCAGCCCTTTCTGCCGTCTTTCTCGCCTAAGCCCTTAGCGGAAAGCGCCCCCGTCAGGCAATCGCCAGATGCCGCCCTTTGAAGAGGAGAGCCGCGCCGGCGGCATCACCCCTCACGAATCCGTCAGCAGCACCGCAATGCCGGGCAGGGTATGGCCTTCCAGCCATTCGAGAAAGGCGCCTCCTGCGGTCGAGACATGGGTGAGCTGTCCACGCACGCCGGCATGGTTGAGCGCGGCCAGCGTATCGCCGCCGCCGGCGACACTGAGGAGCCCGTGTTCCGCCGTCAGCCTGGCCACTCCTTTTGCGAGGGTGACCGTGCCGCGATCGAAGGGCGGATGCTCGAAGGCCCCCAGAGGGCCGTTCCACACGAAACTCTTCGCCTTGGCAAGAACGGCGAGAAAGGCGTCCACCGTCGCCGGTGCGAAATCGAGGATCATGTCGTCCTCGGCCACCGCCTCGACGGACTTGGTGCGCGCCTCGTCTCCGGCATCGAGGGCAGGCGCCACGACCACCTCGCTCGGCAGATGGATGCCCGTCCCCTTGCGCGCGGCCGCGGCGAGGATGCGTCGTGCCGTTTCGAGATACTCGTCTTCCACCAGGGAACGCCCCACCGGCCGACCTTCCGCCTTGAGGAAGGTATTGGCCATCGCCCCGCCGATGAGCAGGTGGTCGACCTTGGCGAGCAGATTCTCGATCACCGGAATCTTGGTGGAGATCTTGGCGCCGCCGACGAGTGCGGCCAACGGCCGCTCGGGCGCGCCCAGCACCTGCTCCAAGGCGTTGACCTCGCGCTGAAGCGCCACTCCCGCCGCCGCCGGCAGCAATCCGGCCAGCGCATGCACCGAAGCATGGGCGCGATGGGAGACGGAAAAAGCGTCGTTCACATACGAATCGCCCAAAGCGGCGAGCGCGCGGGCGAAATCCGGATCGTCACGCTCTTCGCCGGCATGGAAGCGCAGATTTTCGAGCAGGGTGACACCGGCGCCCGCCGCAATGGCCGCGAACGCCGGATCGCCGACACAGTCGGCGCCGAAGACCACCTCCTCGCCCAGAAGCTTGGAGAGGACGGGCCGCACGGGGCGCAGGCTCATCTCCGCCCGTCGCACGCCTTTCGGCCGCCCGAAATGGCTGAGCAACACCACTCGGGCACCCGCACCGCGCAGCGCCTGAATGGTCTCGCAGCTTTCGCGGACACGGCTATCGTCCGCCACCGTTCCATCCGGATTGAGGGGAACATTGTAGTCCACCCGCACCAGCACGACGCGCCCGGCAAGGGGTTCGAGATCGGCAAGCTCACGCAAGCGGGACATGCGCCATCCTCCCAACCAATCAACCTCGCGAACGATCCGTTTCCGCATCCGGGACGCAGACGGCCCGACGCTCAGCCGAGACCGGCCAACACCCGGGCGACGTCCACCATCCGGTTGGCGAAGCCCCACTCGTTGTCATACCAGCTCATGACCCGCACGAAGCGTCCGTCGATCACCTGTGTGCCCGAGCAATCGAAGGTCGAGCTTGCCGGGCAATGGTTGAAGTCCACCGACACGAGCGGCGCGTCCACGACATCGAGCACACCCTTGAGCGGTCCGGCGGCGGCCGTGCGCATCGCCTCGTTGATCTCCTCCACCGAGGTCTCGCGCAGCGCATCGAACGTCAGATCCACCAGGGAGACATTGGCCGTCGGCACCCGCACCGCCGACCCGTCGAGCTTGCCGGCAAGCTCCGGCAGCACGAGGCCGACCGCGCGCGCGGCGCCGGTGGATGTCGGGATCATCGACAGCGCCGCCGCCCGCGCCCGCCGCAGATCCTTGTGCAGGCTGTCCTGCAGGCGCTGGTCGGCGGTATACGCATGCACCGTCGTCATGTAGCCGCGCGCGATGCCGACCGTCTCATGCAGCACCTTGGCCACCGGGGCCAGGCAGTTGGTGGTGCAGGACGCGTTCGAGATCACCCTGTGCTCGGGAGCGATCTTGTCGTGATTGACGCCGTAGACGACGGTCAGCGGCACGTTCTTGGCCGGTGCGGAGATCAGCACCCGCTTCGCGCCGCCGGCCAGATGCGCCGCGGCCTTCTCGCCGTCGGTGAACCGGCCGGTGCATTCGGCCACCACATCCACCCCCAGGTCGCCCCAGGGAATCGTCGCCGGATCCGGATTGGCGAAGACCTGAATGCGCTGACCATCGACGATGAGCGCATCCTCATCATGGGTGACCGTGCCGGGATAACGACCATGCACCGAATCATAAGCGAGCAAGTGGGCATTGGTGGCGGCGTCGCCGAGATCATTGATCGCGACCACCGTGATGTCATCCGCGTGGCGCTCGCGCACGGCACGCAATACGAGCCGGCCGATTCGCCCGAAACCGTTGATGGCAAGGCGCACAGACATGATCGGTGTTTCCTCCTTGTCACGCGTATCGTCTTGAAGGGCCTGTCTTCGGGAGGCTTTTAGAGACGTTGGCGGATGCGGGCAAGGATGTCTTCGGCCGTGAAGCCGAAATGCGCATACAAATCCTTGGCCGGCGCACTCTCGCCGAAACGATCGAGGCCGATGATCAGCCCGTCGGCGCCGACGAAACGTTCCCAGCCGAAGGGGCTCGCCGCCTCGATGGCCACGCGCAACAGCTTGGGCGCTTCCGTCATCAGCACCTGCCTGCGATAGGTCTCATCCTGCGCCAGAAAGAGCCGGTCGCAGGGCATGGACACGAGGCGGGCGGGAACACCTTCCTCTTCGAGCAGACGACGGACCTCGGCGGCAATCGCCACCTCGGTTCCGGTCGCGATCAGCAGGACGCGCGGGTCGGCCGTGGCGTCTTCCAGCACATAGGCCCCCCGAGCCGCCCGATTCTCGGATCCTCCGTCCGTGCGCAGCGCCGGCGTGCCTTGGCGTGAAAGCGCAAGCAGACAGGGCCCATCGCTGCGTGCCAGGGCCAGCTCCCAGCATTCTGCGGTCTCGATCGCATCGGCGGGGCGCATCACCCACAAATTCGGCATGGCCCGCAAGGAGGCCAGATGCTCGATGGGCTGGTGGGTCGGTCCGTCCTCGCCGAGGCCGATGGAGTCGTGAGTCATGACATAGACGACGGGCTGGCCCATCAGCGCAGACAGGCGGATCGCTGGCCGGCAGTAGTCGGAGAACACGAGGAATGTGCCGCCATAGGGCCGAAAGCCACGATGCAGCGCCATGCCGTTCATGGCGGCGGCCATCGCATGCTCGCGCACGCCGTAATGGATATAGCGGCCTTTGAAGTCGTCCGAGGCAATCGCCGCCATGCCTGGGGCCAGGGTATTGTTGGATCCGGTCAGGTCCGCGGAGCCGCCGACGAGCTCGGGCACGACATCCGCCAAGGCCGCGAGCGCAAGCCCCGAGGCCTTCCGGGTCGCCAGCTTCGGGCGCTCGGCCGCCAACCGTTCCTTGAGCGTGGCGAGCGCCCTGCGCCAGCCGGCGGGCAATGCGCGCTTCTGACGGCGCAGGAAATCGGCGCGGCGCTCTTCCGGCAAAGCGTCAAGACGTCTCTTCCAGTCTTCGTAAAGCGGTGCGCCGCGTGCACCGGCCGCGCGCCAGGCGGCGAGAACAGGATCCGGAACCACAAACGGCGGGGCTGTCCAGCCCAGGCGTTCCTTGGCGGCGGCCGCCTCTTCCGGTCCCAGCGGCGCACCATGGCTGGCGGCGGTGCCCGCCTTGTGGGGCGCGCCATAGCCGATGGTCGTGCGGCAGGCGACGAGCACGGGACGGTCGGCCGCGACCGCCTCTTCTAACGCCGCCTCGATCGCCAGTGGATCATGACCGTCAACCACCATCGTCCGCCAACCGTAGGCGGTGAAGCGTGCCGAGACATCCTCCGAGGTCGCAAGACCGGTCGATCCGTCGATGGAAATGCCGTTGTCGTCGAAGAGCACGATCAACCGATTGAGCTTCAGATGCCCCGCGAGCGCGGCCGCCTCATGCGAGAGGCCCTCCATGAGATCGCCGTCGGATGCCACGACCCAAGTGCGGTGATCGCAGATCTCGGGGGTGCGGGCTGCTTCCATGCGTTCGGCGATCGCCATGCCGACGGCAGTGGCCAACCCCTGCCCCAAAGGCCCGGTGGTGGTTTCCACGCCTGGCAGGAGACCATATTCGGGATGCCCCGCGCAGGGACTCCCGAGTTGGCGGAATCGCCGGATGTCCGCGATAGTGGGGCGTTCATACCCCGTCAGATACAGCAGCGCGTAGAGCAGCATCGACCCATGCCCGGCCGACAGCACGAAACGATCTCGGTCCGGCCAGTCGGGATGCTGCGGGTCAAAGCGCAGGAATTTCGTCCATAGAACGGTCGCGACATCGGCAAAGCCCATCGGCATGCCGGGATGGCCGGAGCGGGCGGCCTCCACCGCATCAATGGCCAGAGCCCGGATGGCGTTCGCCATATCGCGATGGCTGACGGCAGCGCTCTGGTCGGTGCTGGTGGTGGAAGCGGCGGCAGAAGAGCGGTCGGGCGCACGCATGCTTGATCAGTCCCTGTTGCCTTGATGAGTCCTGAGTTGTTCGAGTCGTATATTTTGTCCAGGTTCAGACGATCCGCGACTGGCCCGCCCCGGCGGCGGCAAACGCCATTCGGCCGGGACTTGCCAGCATGGGCAAGCGCGCCGCACAATGGTCAAGGCCCTGCGTGAGGTCAAGCATGCAGGACGATGCGGCAGAAACAAAGCGGAAGATGGCATCCATGAGGCCGGAAGACTGGCCGGAACCGATTCGCAAGGCCTTGCACCAGTTGGAAGAAGCGGTCGCCGCCGCCGAGGCCGAGCGCGAGCGGCTGGTCGCACGCTGCCGAACTCTCGAACAGGCCTTGGCTGAAGCGGCAGAGGCCCGGCGCGCCGACCAGGCGGCCGCGCAACGCCGAATCGGCGCACTGGAGGCCGAGCTTGCCGGCCTCAAGCGCCAATGCGCGAAGGCGCGTGAAGAGCTCGACCGGCTGATGGCCGATCTCGCTCCCCTCCTTTCCGAGGAGACGGTGTGATGGCGGAAGTGACCGTGGAGATCGTCGATCGCCGCTATCGCATCGCCTGCCGTGACGGGGACGAGGAGCGCATCCGTCAGCTGGCCACCGACATCGACCGGCGCGCGCGCGCGGTGATGGATACGCTCGGTCCTCAGGGCGAAGCCAAGTTGCTGCTGATCGTCGCCCTGCTGCTCGCCGACGAGTTGGCGGAAGCACGCGGTGCGGCAGCAGGCGGTATGGGAATGGACGACACGGCGCTCCAAGCGCTGGCCGATCGCCTCTCGGCCCTGGCCAGGCGCCTTGCATCCGAGCCGACAGCATCCTAACTGAAGGACTTGCGGCGGTTGCTGGCCGATGCGTGAGCCGATGCGTTGAATCCCCGGGGCGACAGTCACGGATGAAGGGAGCTGTCCCTGACCGGGCTCCTGGGTCCGGTCATCACGGCACCCACCTGGTGCTTCAGGCGCCGGTGGATCAAGAACCGGTCACGGTCGTGCCGGCCCGTCGCGCCGGGCGGCGTGCGGCGCGCATCCGCATAGAAGCGAAGACAACACGACAGGCAAGCTTGGTGTCCACCCAAGGATCCATTGAAGATGCCAAGGCGGCGTTGAGACGGCGGATGGCCGCGCGCTGCCGCGATCTCGTCGCGCAATCGGGGCGGACGGCCGCGGCCGCCCTGCGCGATCAGGGGCTTGCGCATCTGCCCGATCCTGTGGGCAGGCGAATCGCCGGTTACCTCCCGCTTGCCGATGAAATCGACCCCCGCCCCCTGCTGGCACGGCTTCAGGCATTGGGAGCGTTGCTGTTCCTGCCCTGTGTGGAGAAGAAGAACGCCGCTCTCGTCTTCCGGCGTTGGAAGCCGGGCGATCCGCTCCGGCGGGGCATCTGCGGCAATTGGGAACCGGCATCTGAGGCACCCGCAGACAGGCCGGAATGGGTATTCGTGCCTCTGCGCGCCTTCGACCGCAGGGGTCGACGCCTGGGGCGCGGCGGCGGGTATTATGACCGCACCCTGGCACAATTGCGGCCGGCGGGCTGCCGGGTCATCGGTCTGGCCTTCGCCGCCCAGGAAGTGGACGCGGTGCCCGTCACAGCTCATGACATCCGTGTGGACGCGGTGCTGACGGAGCGGGGGTTGATCCCAGCGGTAAGGGACTGAAAAGCGCCGGCGGCGGGCGCGCTGGAGCACGCAGCCGGTGAAGAGGAAGACAACACCAAAGGAAGCAGTCGTGCGGATTCTGTTTTTGGGAGACATCGTTGGTCGTTCGGCACGTGAGGCGGTGATAGAGATGGTGCCGCGCTGGCGCAGCGCTTGGCAGCTCGATGCGGTCGTTGCCAACGGCGAGAACGCGGCGGCAGGATTCGGGATCACCGCCAAGATCGCGGACCGACTGTTTGCGGCCGGGATCGACGTCATCACCACCGGCAATCATGTCTTCGACCAGCGGGAAGCGCTCCAATTCATCGAAGAGACGCCGCGCCTGTTGCGGCCGCTCAACTATCCGGACGGCACGCCCGGGCGCGGAGTCGTGCTGGTGGAGCTGACGGGCGGTCGCCGTCTTCTGGTGATCAACGCCATGGGGCGCGTCTTCATGCCGAGTCTCGACTGTCCCTTTCGCGCGGTCGATGCGGTGCTCAATCGCCGGCCGCTCGGCCAGGCCGCCGATGCGATCATCGTCGATATCCACGCAGAAGCCACCAGCGAAAAGATGGCGATGGGACAATTCTGCGCGGGGCGGGCGAGTCTTGTCGTCGGCACCCACTCGCATGTTCCAACGGCCGATACCATGATTCTGGACGGCGGCACGGCCTATCAGACCGATGCCGGCATGTGCGGCGACTATGATTCGGTCATCGGCATGGACAGGGCCGAGCCTCTGCGCCGCTTCCTTCAAGGCTTTCCCATCGGCAAGCGTTTCGAACCGGCGCTCGGCGAGCCGACCCTATGCGGAGTGGTGCTGGAAACCGACGAGACAGGTCACGCCCGCCGGGTGGCGCCCGTGCGCGTCGGCGGACGTCTCAGCCCCACCATGCCGGATTGGCTGCCCCCGCTGCCTTGTGCGGATGCGACCGTCTGACCGGCAGGGTCCATCCGCCGATTGTCTGTCTTCCTCGCCCCCATGTCCGGGTGATCACCGATAACCGACC
>CAZJPA010000007.1:0-30360 GCA_964547755.1 uncultured Sphingomonadales bacterium | reverse complement strand
TCAGCCTGTTCGTGGGCAGCGTGGGGATCGCGAATATCATGCTGGTGGCCGTCACCGAGCGCACCCGCGAGATCGGCCTGCGCATGGCCCTCGGTGCCCGCTCGCGGGACATCCGCAACCAATTCCTGATCGAAGTGCTGATTCTCACGCTCGCCGGCGCGTTGCTTGGTCTAACAGGTGCGTTGCTCTTCCTGTTGCTTCTCCACCTGTTCGTACCCGATGCCGCGATAACGCTTGGCTGGGTCGTTATCGGCGTCGGCTGCGCGGTGGTGACGGGACTGCTCGCCGGCCTGGCGCCGGCGCGGCGTGCGGCGCGGCTGCAACCGGCCGCGGCCCTGCGGTATGAGTGACAGTCGGTGGCGCCGGCCCAGCCGTCACCGTGGCATGGGCTATCGGCGGCTGTTGGCGAAGCAATCGGTCATGGGGGCCAAGAGAGGCTGGGCTCACGATTCCAGCGGCCGGTATGCGCGGCATCGCCGTCGATGACGGGGAAGATCGGGCGGACGGGCCTTTGCCGTGGTCTGCGTGGCTGTCCGCAGCATTCGCCCCTTTGCCCATAGGTGCCTCTAGCCGCGCACGCGCTCGGCCGCGGAAACCTGGGGCAGGGCGCGAAGGGCCGTCAGAATGGCGGTCAGATGCTTGAGATCGTGGACCTCGACATCGATCAAGATGGTGTAGAATTTGAGATCGCGCTCGGTCATCTTGAGATTGGCGATATTGCCTTCGTGCCGGGCGACGATCGCCGCGATCGCCGCCAGCGCACCACGTTCGTTGAGAACGATCAGTTTAAGGCGGCCGGCATAGAAATCCCGCTCCGCTTCACCCGTCGTCCAAGCAAGATCGAGCCAGTCTTGTGGGGAATCCTCGAATGCCGACAGCGCTTCGCAGTCGATGGTGTGAACGACGATGCCGCGTCCCGGTTCCCGGATGCCGACGATCCGATCGCCCGGCACGGGATGGCAACAGTCGGCGAGATGCACGGCGAGTCCGGGGGTGAGTCCCTCGATCGGGATGGCGCGTCGCTGGGGGCGATCGCTCTCTTCGGCCTCCCACTCACGCCGCACCTCGGCCGGCACCCCACCCTCCTCTTCGATCCGGATGCCTGGAAAACAGGCGCGCAGAACTTCGGTGGCCGTCCATTGGCCGCGGCCGAGGCCGAGATAGACGCCTTCCACCGAATCCAGACCCAGCCGCTCGGCAGCTTCCGCTACAGCCCGTTCGCTGAAGTCGATCCCCTGGTATTCGAACGATCGTTCGAGTATCGTGCGGCCAAGGCGTACATATTCGGCCTGTTCCTGTTGGCGGATGAAGCGTCGGATCGCGGAGCGGGCCTTGCCGGTGACCACGAAGCGCTCCCAACGTGGGCTGGGCGAGGCCGTCTGGGAGGTGAGGATTTCCACCTGATCGCCATTTTCGAGAATGTGTCCCAGCGGTACGATGCGGCCGTTGACCTTGGCGCCGACACAATGATTGCCGATTTCGGTGTGCACCGCATAGGCGAAGTCCACCGGCGTTGAGCCCTTGGGCAGGACAATGAGATCGCCCTTCGGCGTGAAACAGAACACCTGGTCCTGGAACATCTCGAGCTTGGTGTGCTCGAGGAATTCTTCCGGATTGTCAGCGTTCTCCAGAATTTCGAGCAGGGCGCGCAGCCAACGGTAACGCTCGGTCTCTTCCGGATCGGGCACGCCGCCGTCCTGCTTGTATTTCCAATGGGCCGCCACGCCGTATTCGGCGATTTCATGCATGCGCTGGGTACGGATCTGAATTTCAACACGGGTCTGCCGCGGGCCGATCACCGTCGTGTGAAGCGAGCGGTAGCCATTTCGTTTCGGAGTCGATATAAAATCCTTGAAGCGGCCCGGTACCGCCGGCCATTTGCGGTGGACGATGCCGAGTGCGCGATAGCAGGTTTCCTCGTCCGCAACGATGATCCGGAAGGCCATCACGTCCGAGATCTGTTCGAAGGGGATATGCTCGGCCTCCATCTTTTTCCAGATGGAGTAGGGGCGTTTTTCACGCCCGCTGATCTGGGCGGCGATGCCGGCGTCGGCCAGGGTTTTCCGCAATTCCGAGATGACATCCTCAACCAGGGTCCCCGCTTGCTCGCGCAGCATGACCAACCGCTTGGTCACCGTTTCGCAGGCTTCGGGCTCCAGCTCGCGAAAGGCCAGATCTTCCAGTTCTTCCTGCCATTCCCGAATGCCGATACGCTCGGCCAGCGGCGCATAGATATCAAGCGTCTCACGCGCGATCCGCCGCCGTTTCTCGGGATCACGGATGAAATGCAGGGTGCGCATGTTGTGCAGCCGGTCCGCAAGCTTGACCAACAGCACCCGGATGTCATTGGACATCGCCAGCACGAATTTACGGAAATTTTCCGCCGTGCCGCTGCTCGTTGCTTTCAGCTCGATCTGCGAGAGCTTGGTGACACCATCGACAAGTTCGGCCACCTTCGGACCGAACTGCCGTTCGATTTCTTCCAAGGTGACATCCGTATCCTCGACCACGTCATGGAGCAGCGCGGTCGCGATGGTGGCGGCATCGAGCTTGAGCTCCGTCAGGATCCCAGCCACTTCCAGAGGATGCGAGAAATAGGGATCACCAGAGGCCCGCTTCTGGCTGCCGTGGGCCTTCATCGAGAACACATAGGCTCGGTTCAGCAGGCTTTCGTCCGCTTGCGGATCATAGGCCTTGACCCGCTCGACCAGTTCGTACTGACGAATGGCGATCGCTCCTTTCCGGTTTGCTGTGCCGCACGCCCAAGAGTGTCATGTCACGCACGGCCCGATCGGAGCCGCTCGTGCATCACCCGACCATGCCAGAGATAAGCCCGTGGCGACCACAAATAAAGCCGGTGCCCGCCATGATTCGGCGAGACCGTTTGGGGATGGGGAAAATCTGGGAGAAAGCCGCCGGGCCGGGAAGGATGGCGGGAAGGGGCATCAGCGCCCCTTGTCCTCTCCCGTATTGGCGAGGGTTTCTGCGCGCATAAGCAATGCGAGATCGTCCTCTTCAGGCAGATCGCGCTCCACATAGCGCTGAAGAGACTGGATGAGTGCTTCCCGCAGGCTGTCCGGCGAGATCTTCTCATCCGCGATCTCGCGCAGGGCGACGACGGGGTTCTTGTCGTTGTCGCGCTCAACCAAGAGCGGCGCACCGGCCGCAATCTGGCTGGCGCGCTGGGCGGCCAGCAGCACAAGATCGAAACGATTGGGGACCTTGTCGACGCAATCCTCGACGGTCACGCGGGCCATGATGCTGTCCTCTTGTCCGATTGATGCAACAAAACACACCCACATGCCTCCGCCTCTTCGGTAGGCAGGAAGGGTGTGTGCCGTCTTTCGCCGCCCGGCTCTTAGATTCGTTCTTCCGGCGCTGTCAAGTCTTGGTGCGGCTGGAGCCGGCATGCGATCATGGCTCCGCCCACCCGCGGCGCATGGTGCGCAGGACGGGGCATTCGGTTTTTTGGGAGGGAATGTCGTCAGGGCCAAGAGCCTGATTGATCCGATGCATGGCGCTCGGGTGGGCCGGTGTGGGGGCGGGTGTGCGCGTTGCGTTGTCGGCCTTCCACTCCATGCGTGGCAGCGATCCCAGCACGATGCGCCGAGCATCAAGTGCCGGTTTCGGTTATGGTCTCATGCTCCGCACGCTGCCCGGATTGCCGAGCAGGCGCCTCTTCGGGGGGCTTTATCGTTGCTTGTCGTGATAGGCCCGTCCGGGGCCTCGGCCGAGACAGGAGATGGGCAGAAGATCGATAAAGCCCGCATTCTGCCGCATCACCTTGCGCCCGGTGCGCAGAACAAGAGGGGTGTGAAATCCCGGCATCATCTCGATGCAGCTGTGGAATTCGCCATTCTCGCCGCATGGATCGACATCGGTCGGCAACGCAGCCAGCAGCGCCTCGTCGAAGCGGCGGCCGAGGAAATGGGCGCCGAGCCGATCGCGCTGGATGGCACTGATGCGGGCCCGAATGCCGGAGGCGATCATCTCCCGGGCCAACAGACTCGTCTCCTCGCCCCACAGGGGGAAGAGACCGGCAAGGGCGACGGCCTCCAACAACCGTTCCCGGTAGGCCCGCACATCGGCCAGAAAGATGTCACCGAAGGCGATCGCCTGCACGCCTTGTCCCTTGAGCCGATCAAGCGCTGTGGTGAAGCGCTCCTCATAGACCGCATTTGGACAGGGCTCCGGCAACGGCACCTTGATGACGGGCAGGCCGAGCGCGCGCGCCTGGGCGTCCAACACGGCCTCGCGTACGCCATGGATGGCCACGCGTCGGCGCCTGGCGTTCACCGTCGTCAACAGGCCCACGACCGTCACTTGCTCTCGGCGGCGCAGACGATGCAGCGCCAGGGCGCTGTCCTTACCGGAGCTCCAGGAGACGACGACCCGCATCTTCTGCGTCCTTGATCTTACCTTGTCTTCAGGCCGGAAAGGGCGTCAGGGAACCGTCCGGCTGTCTGCGCAGTGCCGAGGTGACGGTCTCGGGCCAGGAGACGAGCTGCGGATGGAGGATCGCCGCCAGGATTTCGATGCTGTCCACGAGCCGCGGGCCGGGACGCGAGAAATAGGCGTTGCCATCCACAAGGAAGACCCGGCCGGCGCGCACGGCCCTCAGGTGGTGCAGTGCCGGTTGTGCCAGCCAGACCGCCGCCTCGCGCTTGGTGCGTGCCAGATCGCAGCCGCAGCAGGCGATGACGAGGATCTCGGGATCGGCAGCGAGCAGCGTGGCGAGATCGACCTCGCGCGAGGGCGTGCCCGCCTGGCCCAATAGTTCACATCCACCGGCACGGGCGACGATTTCTGGACTCCAGTGCCCGCAGGCAAATGGGGGGTCGAGCCACTCCAGCAGCACGACGGAGGGCGTGGTCGTGCGCATGGCGACGGCCTGCTCGACCGCCGCGATGCGCTGGGCGATCTCCCCGACCAACATCCGCCCCCGCGCCGGCACGCCGGCGGCCTCACCGACCAGCCGGATCGTCTCCCAGACATCGGCCAGACAATGCGGCTCGAGATTGACGATCCGCGCCTCGCCCGGCATGCGGCAGACGGCCTCGGTGACCGTTTCGATCGAAACCGCGCAGACTGCGCACAGCGCTTGGGTGACGATGAGATCCGGTTCCAAGGCTGCGAGCGCCTCTTCGTCCAAGTCATAGAGGCCGGCTCCCTGTCCGAGTTCCGCTTTCACCGCCTGGTCGATCATCCGCTGCGGCGCCTCTTTGGGGATGCGCGAGGATGTGAGCTTTGGGAGAGTGCGCACGAAGGGCGGCCAGTCGCACTCGTGGGTCACCCCCACCAGCCGGTCACCGAGACCGAGCGCGCAGACGATCTCGGTCGCACTCGGCAGCAGGGAGACGATGCGCCGGACCGGACGCTGTTCGTGCCCACTCATCTGTTCCTGAACGGCGAGACTCATCGTTGGGCGGCCTTTCCCTTTCCCAGATGCTTTTCAAGAAAGGCGGCCACGGCACGATAGAGGGTGACGCGATTGCCGAGTCTGCGCACACCATGGCCCTCGTCGGCAAAACGCAGATAGATCACCGGTACGCCGTTCTTGCGCAGCGTCTGCACCATGCGGTCCGATTCCGTCACGGGATCGCGGGGGTCGTTCGCCCCATGGCTGAACAGCATCGGCGCGCGGATGCGATCCGCATAGCGGATGGGCGAGATCTCGGCGAAAAAGGCGCGCCAGCCGGGATCGGTGATGTCACCGTATTCCAGCCGGTCGCTGGCTTTGAGCGCGGGTGATGCCTCTTCCAGCGCGCGCACCCAGTCTGAGACCCCAACGAAGGACACACCGGCCTTGTAGACGCCGGGATACATGCCCATCACGGCATTGACGAGGAAGCCGCCATAAGAACCGCCCATCACCGCCGCACGGTCGGCATCGACGCGTCCATCTCGCCGCAGAAAAGCCACGGCCTCGGCGACATCACGCACCGCCTTGGGACGCTCGCGGCCATTGTCCGCCCGGGCGAAGCGCTTGCCGAAGCCGGTCGAGCCACGGAAGTTGAGGTCGAAGACGGCGATTCCGCGGCCGACGAGATACTGGATGACGGGATCGAAACGGGGGCGCGCCTGGGCAGTGGGTCCGCCATGCACGCGCACCACCACCGGCGGTTTTGCGCCTGCATCCGTCGTGCGCGGCAGATACAGAAGTCCGTGTAGGCGCAGGCCGTCAGACGCCGCAAAAAACAGGGACTTAGGCATCACCAGCTGCTGCGGGTCGATGCCGGCCAGCGTCGAATGAGTCGCTCGCCACAAACCTCCCCCGGCCAAATCCCAGATCCAGACATCGCCCGGGATCTTCGGCAAGCGCACCGTGATCGCCAGCCGCGCCGCATCCGCGCTCGCGGCAAGCGTATAGATTCCTGGCGGCAGTTCAGCAGGCACGGCGATGCGCTGGCCGGTCTTTCTGTCTTTGACGACAAGGCGGGAAAAGCCGCCGTCATTTTCCGTCCAGGCGAGATAGCGGCCGCGACCGGCCAGTGCGACATCTTCGACATCGCGTGCGGGCGTCGCCAGCCAGCCGAGCCTGCGCGTCTGCAAATCGAAGAAAGCGAGTCCCGCATGGTCGCGATCACGATTCGTCGCCATGAAGAAGCCGCTGCCGTCCGGCAGCCAGGCGAAGCTCGTAAAGGCAGCCGGCTCCTTGGGTGCAAAGAGTGTCTCGACCGCACCCGTCCTGGTGTCAAGAAGGTGGAGGTCATTACCGTCCTCACCGCGGGTCTCGCTCACAAGGACAAAATCACCGCCAGGTTGCCAGCTCGCGGCGAACCAACCGAAACGCCCCTGGTGCAGCAGTCGGCTTTCGCCCCTATCCGGATCAGCGAGATAGATGTCGAAATCGGTGCCGTTGCGTTTGGTCGAGGAGTAGACGAAGCGCCTGCCATCGGGCGCGAAGGCACCAAAGACTCGAAAAGAGCCGTCATAGGCAAGCACAACCTGCTCCTTGCGTCCGTCGGCGCGGATCATGGTGAAGGCCTGACGTTCATTGCCGTCGCGATCGGCCGCATAGATCAGGCTGCTCCCGTCCGGCGCCCAGCGGTGCATGGTGATTCCACCGGCGGCGAAGGTGCGTTGGCGCGGCCAGCCGCCGGTGGCGGAAAGCGTCCATAGCTGGGGAACGCCGGTGATGCGGGCGGTGACAGCGAGGGTCTGGCCGTCGGGCGACAGTTCGGCGCCCGAGATGCTGCGCACGAGCAGGAAGCGCTCGATGCTCGCCGGATATTCCCCCGCAAGTCCTGGCCGCGCCGAAGACGGCTTTGGGATGTCCTGCGCAACGGGCCAGTCTTCCGGCTGCCGGGCATGAAGCTGCGGAATATATGCCGTCACAACAGCGGCGGCCAGCAGAACGCAGGCGCATGCCCTGCCCGCCCATCGATCGGCGCTTCGTCTTTCCATGAGCCGTTCTCCCGACTGTTTTCCCGGCGGTTCCGATCGCATCGCATCACCCGAGGTCGGCAACATGGCTGCAAGCAGATGGCCGTGGCAAGCCCGTCTTTGGGTGATGCGGCATGCGCCGGTGGCCCGGTCATGGCCGCTTTTGTGGGATCAAGACGCCGGGATTGAGAATGCCATGCGGGTCGAGGGCCTGCTTGAGGGCGCGCATCGCTTCCAATCGGCCGGGATCGCCAAGGCGGGCGAGCTCACCGCGCTTGAGGCGCCCGATGCCGTGCTCGGCGGCGAATGAGCCGCCGTGGGCGACGACGAGGTCATGAATGGCCGTCTGGATCTCCTCCCAGCGGTCGAGAAAGAGGCGCGCGGTCTTATCATCGGCATCCGCCGGTGCCTGGATGTTGAGATGCAGGCTGCCATCGCCCAGATGGCCGAAGATGCAGGCTCGCGCGCCGGGCAACCGCTCGGCGATGAGCGCTTCGGCCTCCCCGAGGAAGGCAGGGAGCATATCGAGCGGCAAGGCCACGTCATGTTTGATGGAGGCCCCTTCTTTCTTCTGGGCTTCGGAGAGACTCTCGCGCAGGCGCCAGAGGGCTGCACGCTCGGCCTCGCTTTTCGCGATGACGGCGTCGCGGATGGTGCCGGCTTCCAGCGCGGCGGCGAGCACCCGCTCCAGCGGCGCGTGGAGAGGGTCTCCGCCGCTGCCGGCCGCCTCAATCAGCAGATAGGCGGGATGCGGCGCGGCAAAGGGATCGCGTGTCGCCGGGATATGGCGGAGCACGAGGTCCAGGCCGAAACGGGGGATGAATTCGATCGCCTCCAGCCGCTCCTCCAGCCGCGCGACCAGTTGCCCGAACAACGCCAGCGATTCTTCCAGGGATTGGACGGCCACCAATGCCGTCACCCGCTCTTGCGGCCAGGGCACGAGACGCAACACCGCCGCCGTCACCACCGCCAGCGTGCCCTCGCTGCCGACGATGAGCGGGGTGAGCGCATAGCCGGTGTTGTCCTTGTGCACGCGCCGCAGCTCGTCGATGACCGTGCCGTCGGCGAGCACCGCCTCAAGGCCGAGGGTGAGCGCGCGCATGCTGCCGAAGCGCATCACATGCACCCCGCCGGCATTGGTTGCGATTGCCCCGCCGACAGTCGCGGATCCGCCGGATGCGATCGACAGCGGAAAACGCAACCCCATCTCGGCCGCTGCGGTGTCCGCCTCGACCAGGGTGACACCGGCTTCGACGATCAGCAGGCGCCCGGCCTGATCGCGCCGACGGATGCGCCGCAATCGGCGGGTCGAAAGCAGTACGGCCCGGCCGGTCTCATCCGGCACGCCGGCGCCGACAAGACCGGTATTGCCGCCTTGGGTGACGATCGGGATCCGGCGTGTGTGGGCGGTCGCAAGCGCCGCGGCGACCTCGGCGGTCGTCTTCGGCAGCAGCACGAGCGGCGTGCGGCCCTGCCAGAGTCCCCGCCATTCGACAAGATGTGGACGGATACGCGCAGGATCCCGCGTCCAGGAATCGGGGGACAAAGCGGCGGTGAGCGCCGTGATGTCGGATTCGGAGAGAGTGCCGGTCATGGAAGCCGTGCCCCTTTTTCCCGGCTGCCTGTCCCGATGATCTGGACGAGCGTGCCGCCGATCAGCACAAAAAGCGCGGCCTTTGCGAAAACGAGCAGATGGATGGGGGCCATCGCCGCTGTTTCGAGATCGCCAGGCAACTTCGGCACCAACCAAAAACGGGGAAGCAGGACAGACGCAACCAGTACGAGGACCAGCACCAGGAGGTCCAACCCGGTTTCGCGGCGGCTGTGGGGGCGGGGAACCAGAGCCCGCCACAACGCCAAGGCCCGCAGGGCCGCGAGCCATTCGGCGATCTCGGGGGCACCGCGCCAGCCAAGATAGGCCAGGAAATAGGGGTCGATCGCGACCGCCAGTGCGAGCATCATCAGCTGTTCGCCGGGCCAGATCGGGCGCTGCGGAGAGAGGCGTCGCAGCAAGACGGCGATGGCAAGAGCGGCAAGAAGGCCGGCGAGTGCCACGATCAGACGGAAACGGCGTCCGGCCAGCCAGTCGGGTTGGATCAGGTAACGCAGGATGTTGAAGCCGGTCTGGATGGCGGCGGCGATCAGGAGTCCGGCGATGAGAAGCAAGAGACCGCGCAGGAGATACCGCCGGGCCACCTGCCCTATTGAGACAGGCCGGGCAGTGGGTTCGCGGTCACGATCGGATGCAGCTGTCATCTCTTCCTCCCTCAGCCGGTTTGTCCGGCTGGCGTCTCCTCCCGGGCGGCGCGTTCCAGGCGATCGCGGATCGCCCGGCCCAGACCGCGTGCGGGGATGGGGGCCACCGCGATCCGCGGCTTGGGGCTGGCTTCCGCCTCGCGTAAGAGCGCGAACAAACAGGCCGCGGCCTCCGTCAGATCGCCGCGCGCGCTCAACGTCACCTCACCTGCGACCGCGCCGAAGCCGATGAGAAACTCGTCCGCTTCGGCCGTCGTGACATCCAGCCGGAGCGGTTTGCCCGGCGCATAATGCCGGAGCAGCAGTCCTGGGGAAAGAAGACGACCCGCCCGGTCCGCCTCTGCCCGGGCCGGCGGACCGAGCAGGGATGTGATGTCCTCTTCGGCGATCGCGCCGGGTCTGAGCAACCACCAGCGCCCCTCCGCTTCCACCCGCACCACTGTCGATTCCAGTCCGATCCTGCAGGGCCCCGCATCCAAGATCACGGCCACCCGGCCTCCCAGATCGGCAGCGACATGGTCGGCCGTCGTGGCGCTCACATGGCCCGAGCGATTGGCCGAGGGGGCAACCACCGGCCGGCCCAAGGCCGTGATCAATGCCTGGGCGCTCGCATGTGCCGGCGCGCGCAGGGCGACCGTGGACAATCCGGCGGTCGCCAGTTCGGCCACCGGCGCATCCGGCCGGCGGTCCAGCACCAAGGTGAGCGGCCCAGGCCAGAAGCGCGTGATCAGCGCATCGGCCGCCGGCGGGATGTGGGCCAGCCTGTCAGCCATCGCGCGGTCCGCCACATGGGCGATGAGCGGATTGAAGCGCGGACGGCCCTTGGCGGCGAAAATGCGGGCGACGGCCTGCGGGTTGGCCGCATCCGCCGCCAGGCCGTAGACGGTTTCCGTCGGCATGCCGACGAGTGCGCCGGCCTTAAGGGCGGCGACCGCCTCGGTGATGGCACCGGCTGCCGCTGCCGGGAGGATCCGGGGTGCGGATGGTGACCGGACGGTTGCGTCGGGCGCGCTTTCTGTGCGATCGGACATCACGCGTTTTTCAAGCCTTGGCTGCTGTCGGGGGTGAGTGTTGTATACTCCCTCTCCTAGCGCAAGGCGCGGACGAACCCAAGGGATGGCAAAGGACGATGACGGACTATCGCCCACCGGTGGATGACATCCTGGCGGCTCTCGGGTCGGCGGCCGATCTGCCAGGACTCGCCGAGACGGCCACTTTCGCGGAGGCGAGTGCGGATCTGACGCGCCAGGTCGTGGAAGAGGGCGGGCGCATGGCCGCTGAACTGGCCGCCCCACTCGATCGTGCGGGTGACGAGACGGGCGCGCGTTTCGAGAATGGGGTCGTGCGCATGCCGGCGGGGTTCGGGGACGTCTATCGGGCCTATTGCGAAGCGGGCTGGAACGGTATCGCGGCCGATCCGGCATACGGCGGCGGTGGGCTGCCCTTCGTGCTGGCGCTTGCCGTTCAGGAATGCTGGACGTCCGCCAATATGGCTTTCTCGTTGTGCCCGATGCTGAACCAGGGTGCGATCGAGGCGCTCTCGCAACATGGCGACGACGCCTTGAAGGCGACTTATCTGCCGCGGCTGGTCTCAGGAGAATGGACGGGCACCATGTGCCTGACGGAGCCGCAGGCGGGGTCCGACGTCGGCGCGCTCAAGACCCGCGCCGAGCCTGTGGGCGACGGCCGCTATCGGATCACGGGGCAGAAGATCTTCATCACCTATGGCGAGCACGACATGACGGAAAACATCATCCATCTCGTGCTTGCCCGCCTGCCCGACGCCCCCGCCGGCACGAAAGGGATTTCGCTGTTCCTCGTGCCGAAGTTCCTGCCGGATGCCGATGGGCGTCCCGCCACGCACAACGATCTGGCTTGCCTGTCGATCGAACACAAGCTCGGCATTCACGCCAGTCCCACCTGTGTCATGGGCTTCGGTGTGGGGGGAGAGGGTGCCGTGGGTTTCCTCGTGGGCGAGGAAAACCGGGGTATGCGCCACATGTTTACGATGATGAATCACGCGCGCATCAATGTCGGGCTCCAAGGTGTGGCGATCGCCGAACGCGCCTATCAGCGCGCCCTGGCCTTCGCGCGCGAGCGGCTGCAGGGCCGTGACCCGGTCGCCGGCACGCATCCCGCCCCGATCCTTGCGCATGCGGACGTCCGACGCATGCTGATGCGGATGAAGGCGCTGACCCTTGCCGCCCGCGCCATCGTCTATCACACGGGAGCCGCAGTGGACCGTGCCCATGCGCTCGATGACGAGCAGGCCCGGGCGGCGGCGCAGATGCGTGCGGATCTGCTGACCCCCGTCGCCAAGGCTTTCGCCACCGATATCGGCGTCGAGGCGGCTTCGCTCGGGATCCAGGTGCATGGCGGCATGGGCTATATCGAGGAGACGGGGGCGGCCCAGCATCTGCGCGATGCCCGGATCGCGCCGATCTATGAAGGCACCAACGGCATTCAGGCCATGGACCTTGTGACCCGCAAGCTCCCGATGGCCGACGGCGCCGCCTTCCGGGCACTCGCGGCCGAAATCCGGGCGGATGCGGCCGGCTGGGCGGACACCGATCCGCGGGCGGCCTATGCGAAGACCTTGGCGGATGCGGCCGACCGGCTGGAGGAGGCGAGCGAATGGGTGCTGGCGGCGCTCAAAGCCGGCCGCGATCTCGACGCCCATGCGGCGGCTACACCGCTTCTTCAGCTTTATGGCGGCGTCGTCGGCGCCTGGCTCCTGGCGCGCGAGCCGATCGAGGCCGAAGATACCGGCGCGGCCGCCATGCGCGCCGCCGCCCGGCGTTTCTTCATCACCCAGATCCTGCCTGAGAAGCTGGGGCAATGGGCCGCGATCACCGCCGGCGCCGATCAGCTCTACGCCCTGCCGGCCCAGGCGTGGGGCTGAAGACGGCGCTCCCTCCCGCATCCCGGCCAATGCACCCGGCCAGGACCACATGCCGGCACGCCATGCGCCCTGATCACCCGCCGAGGATGTAGGCGATTTTATCGATCATCTTGATATCCCCCTGGTAGTGTGGTCCATCGATGGTTCGTAGATATGGCATGTCTATTTTTGGCTCTTTGTCTGAGAGAATGTCGTTTACCACTTTTATACATTCAAAATATTGCCTTACATGATTTCCATCATATTTTGTAATTCTATAAAATCTCTTCGATCTACTATCCATAATCGGGAAAACATTTGGATTCATGAAATGCAAAAACTTAGAGGCCAAAGTAGACCAATTACATTTTTTGCCATGGACCTTTTTGTTTGTGTTAAGAAACGGCCGAATTATCCGCCATATATGCCTCGTGTTTTCTCCTGATTTTTTTATTAATTCGTCTAACGTATCTATACTCCTAATGAATTCTATGTAGTATAGTCCACCAATATTGAAATCTGAATTATCTATTCTATCAGATATTTCTAAGCATACATCTTCTCTATCTACATTGCTACACCTTTCCATACCGCCATATTCCTTAGCAACATGAAGCAGTAAATCAAATATTCCTATTTCATTTTTCTTCTTGAAAAAACTTGAGAAAAGATCATTTGTGATTTTGTCCAAATCAACATTTCTTACACTTCGGCGATAATATCCTTTGTTATATTCTTTTATCGCATATTCCGCTGTCTTTGTATCGATATTGTCGTAGGTTTTCCTGGTAGTCATTTGTTTTCCTCCCCGCGGCAAAATAGCCTCCCTATAGGCGATGTGATGCCCGAATTGATCATACGATATGCAATCCCTGTTTGCAATCTGATGAATGTGCGCGGGGCATGACCTATCGGTTGACCGAAGCCCGGACGAACAGAAGCCGGGCCGCCCGAAGCTTGAGGGAAAGGGATGTCTTCCGCCACGCGGCGCCGGAATCGTGGTTTTGTATGGTGGCGCGCCGGTAGGTGATGAGGATTGGGGTCTTGCGACAGGCAGGCTTTTGGGACAAATTGGCGATGAGGAAGGGGAGAAGCCGGGGAGGTGGCCCATGGGGAAACAGGTGGCGGCTCTCGTGCTGTGTGCCAGCATCTTGGTTGCGCTGGTGCAAGGGCTTGTCTTGCGTCCCGCCATCGCCCAAGAGGAGGGGGGAGATGCGGACAATGGCCGGCAGATCGCTGCCGATCCCCCCGCCTGGTTTGCCGCAAACGGGCAGGCGGTGGCGCTGTTCAAGAAGGGCAAGCTGCGTCAAGCTCTCGGGGCGGCCAAGCGCGCCTATCGGCTCTATGCCGAAGAGAAGCCGTTCGTTGCCGACAGCTATGTGACATTGGTCGCCAATGCCGCGGCGATTGCCGAGCGTTTGGGCGGCATGCAGCAGGCCATCCGGATACTGGGGCGCGCAGCGGCGCTTCTGACTCCCGAGGACGAGGAGCGAACGATCGCAATCATTCAAATTCGGCTGACGCAGGCGCACGGTTTTGATGAGGCCGGCCGCTATCAGGATGGCCAGCGTATGAGGCTGAAGGCACTCACCGCCGCCCAGAAGGGATTGTCCAAGACGGATCCCCGCCTTGCCAAGATTTACCTGGCGTTGGCCAATCATACGAAATTTATTTATGATCCGGCTTTACCGGCCCGGTATCTCAAGCAGGCGCAAGAGGTGGTGGCCGGTTATCCTGAAGACGATCCCACACGACTGCTCGTCGCACATGCCTGGGCGAAGTTCCTGATCGAGATCGGCAAGGAGGGCGAGGCCCAAAAGCGCCTTCGGGCTATCCTCGCGATCTGCGACCACAGTCAGCACGCGCTCAGGCGGATCCGGGAGCTGGTTTTGGGCAAGCTCGTCTTTCTGGCCGTCAAACGCGGAGACGACAAACGGGCGGACGCGCTTCTCCGTCAGGTGATCGCCAATGCCGAACCGAATGGTCCCGCCGAGGCGCTTTATACCCTACTGCCCAAGGTGCCGCTGGTCGTGGAGCGTTCCGGCCTTGTGCTGGCGTATGACGTAAACCCGCAGGGGCGGGTCACGAATATCCGGGTCCTGACATCGAGCGGCTCACCCCAATGGGAGGGCAAGGTGCGTGAAGCGATGAGACGGTGGCGCTTCAAGCCCGCGATGAAGGATGGCCAACCAGTCTGGTCATACAATCATCGGTATCGCTTTACGCTTCTTGCCGAGCGCACTGTGCCCACCGGTTCGCGGATACCGACAACGCGACCGCCGATTCGCTTTTAGGGTGCGGCAAGCGGTTGCAGTGCTGAATGAGGAAAGGCCGTCGTCCTGTGGCGAGGCTGCCGGCTCGCCCTTCCCAGTCACTAGACGGCAAGCCTGCACCATCTGTGACTGGCGCGAGTCCTATTGATCCGGGATTGTATCAGCTCTCTGAAGACGCCGCTCTTTTCGCGCTTTGCTGGAAAGCCAGCGCGCAGTTTTACTCTGCCGCGTTTTGGGCGGGAGTGGTCGCGGATTCCGTGAGAATCCGCCGCAAGTAGCGGCCGGTGTGGCTGGCCTCCACCCGCGCCACCTCTTCCGGCGGGCCTTCCGCTACGATCCGGCCGCCGGCGTCACCGCCTTCCGGCCCCAGATCGATGATCCAATCCGCGCATTTGATGACGTCGAGATTGTGCTCGATCACGAGCACGGTATTGCCCTGATCGACGAGGGCCTGCAGCACCTCCAGGAGCTTGCGCACATCCTCGAAATGCAGACCCGTCGTGGGCTCGTCCAGGATGTAGAGGGTGCGGCCCGTCGCCCGGCGCGAGAGTTCCTTTGCAAGCTTGACCCGCTGCGCCTCGCCGCCTGAGAGTGTGGTCGCCTGCTGGCCGACGCGGATGTAGCCCAGCCCGACCCGCTCCAGCATCTCCAGCTTGTTGCGGATCGCCGGCACCGCATCGAAGAACTGATGGGCTTCCTCGACCGTCATGTCCAGAACATCGGCGATCGACTGGCCGCGATACCGGATCTCCAGGGTCTCCCGATTGTAGCGCCGGCCCTGGCATTGGTCGCAGGTGACATAGACATCGGGCAGGAAATGCATCTCGATCTTGATGACGCCGTCACCCTGGCAGGCCTCACAGCGCCCGCCCTTGACGTTGAAGGAGAACCGCCCGGGCTTGTAGCCGCGCGCCCGTGCCTCGGGCAGGCCGGCGAACCATTCACGGATCGGTGTGAACGCTCCGGTGTAGGTTGCGGGATTGGAGCGCGGTGTGCGCCCGATGGGGCTTTGGTCGATGTCCACCACCTTGTCGAGAAAGCCGACCCCCTCGATCCTGTCGTGTTCGGCCGGGACGCGGCGGGCGCCCATGATCCGGCGCGCAAGGGCCTTGTAAAGTGTCTCGTTGATGAGTGTGGACTTGCCTGAGCCCGACACTCCCGTCACACAAACGAAACAGCCCAGGGGAATTGCGACGTCGATGTTCTTGAGATTGTGGGCGCGCGCACCGCGGATCACAAGTTGCGGGCCGTCCGCCGGGCGACGCTCGGCCGGGATCGGGATCCTTCTGCGACCGGCGAGATAGGCGCCGGTGAGCGAGCGCGGCTCGGCCATGATCCGGTCGAGGGCGCCTTGGGCCACGACCTCGCCGCCATGCTCGCCGGCCCCGGGCCCCATGTCGACGATGTGATCGGCGGCGCGGATCGCCTCCTCGTCATGCTCGACGACGATGACGGTGTTGCCGATGTCGCGCAGCCGCTCTAAGGTCGCGATCAGGCGGGCATTGTCCCGTTGATGGAGGCCGATGGACGGCTCGTCCAGCACATAAAGAACACCGGTCAGCCCTGATCCGATCTGGGAAGCGAGGCGGATGCGTTGCGCCTCGCCGCCGGAAAGCGTGCCGGCTGCGCGTGCGAGCGTCAGATACTCCAATCCGACATTTTGCAAAAAGCCGAGGCGTTCGGTGATCTCGCGCAGCACCTTGTCAGCGATCATGCGTTCCTTGTTCGAGAGCTGCTCGGGCAGCGCCGAAAACCAGGCCAGCGCATCCTTGACCGAGAGCGCCGTCACCTCGCCGATATGGCGGCCGGCGACTTTGATCGCCAGCGCCTCGGGTTTGAGGCGGTGGCCGGCACAGTCTGGACAGACATGTTCGACCTGATAGCGCGCGATCTCTTCACGCATCCAGGCCGACTCCGACTCCCGCCAGCGGCGTTCGAGATGCGCGATCACACCCTCGAACGGGCGGGTGACCTTGAACCGTCGCCGCCCGTCATGAAGCACGAAGGTCACGGGCTCGCCCCCCGAGCCATGGAGGATGAGGCGGCGTTGTTTCTCCGGGAGCTTCCGCCACGGTGTATCGAGATCGATGTCGAAGGCGGCAGCAAGATTGTCGAGGATCTGTCGGTAATAGGCGACGATGCCCCGGTTCCAGGGATCGATCGCCCCTTCGCGCAAGGACTTTCCAGGATCCGGCACGATGAGCTCGGGATCGAACACCAGCTTCACCCCAAGCCCATCGCACTGTGGGCAGGCGCCATAGGGGCTGTTGAAGGAGAACAGCCGCGGCTCGATCTCCTCGATGGTAAAGCCCGAGACAGGGCAGGCGAATTTGGCGGAAAAGACGATCGGCTCGCGTGGCTCGCCATGCTCGTCCGGGTCGGCGAATTCCGCGATCGCAAGGCCGTCCGCCAGTTCCAGAGCCGTTTCCAGGCTATCGGCGAGCCGGGTTTCGAGTCCGTCGCGGATTACCACGCGATCGACGACGACACCGATCTCATGTTTGAACTTCTTGTCGAGCGCGGGCGCGTTTTCGATGTCGTAGAAGGTGCCGTCGATCTTGACGCGTTGGAAGCCGCGGCGCTGCAGCTCCTTCAGCTCCTTGCGGTATTCGCCCTTGCGCCCGCGCACGATGGGCGCGAGCAGATAAAGGCGCGTACCCGTATCCAGCGCCATCAGGCGGTCCACCATCTGGGTGACCGTCTGCGCGGTGATGGGCTTGCCGGTGACCGGGGAATAGGGGATGCCGATGCGCGCCCACAGCAGGCGCATGTAATCGTAGATCTCGGTCACCGTGCCCACGGTCGATCGCGGGTTGCGGGACGTCGTCTTCTGCTCGATGGAGATCGCCGGCGACAGGCCCTCGATGTGATCGACATCGGGTTTCTGCATCATCTCGAGGAACTGGCGCGCATAGGCAGACAGCGATTCGACATAGCGCCGCTGGCCTTCGGCATAGATGGTGTCGAAGGCGAGCGATGACTTGCCCGAGCCCGACAGTCCGGTGATCACGATCAGCCGGTCGCGCGGCAGATCGAGATCGATGGCCTTCAGATTGTGTTCCCGCGCGCCGCGGATGCTGATGACGCGTGACATGGCTCCGAATGTTTCACTCGGCCGGTTTGTTTGGGGCTGGGTTGCCTTTTTGCCGTTACCGGCCCCAGCAAGTGGGCGTTTGCGCCCATCGAGTCAAGCCGCCTTGCTGGTGGTGATTTGGAACAGGGTTCGGATCTTCGTGACGAGAGCGAGCCGGTTGCGCGGATCGAGAAGACCATGATCGTCTCCGGCCAGCACGAGCCGGCGGTGCTTGCCTTCGCGCATCAGACGGCGCCAACGCGGATGCCGCAGACGGATGAGCGCATCGCGGCCCGTCGGATCGTAGCGCGACATCACCCACAAAATCGGCGCCGGACAAGCCGTTGCTGCCGCGTGCAGCCGTCTCTCAAGCGCCCCTTGGGCTTTCCGCGATAGGCGGTGAGCCGAGCGCAAGCCGGCCCAAAAGCCGCGCCAGGACGGCGGACGGAGACGAGCGCTTCCGCCTTCCCCGTATTTCCGTCCACCGGACAGGCGGCGGACGAGCGCAGCGGTCAACCAGCCGTGGGGTGGGGCGAGATCGTCGTCCCGCATCCAGCAGTTGACGAGCACGAGGCCGGCCGGTCGGTCTGCTGGGCGGGTATCGCCGGGGCATCCCTCCTCGCCGGCGGCCAGGAGCGCGGCGCTTGCACCGTCGCAGATCCCGATCACGAGATGGCGGTAGGTGCCTGTGGCCGTGGTCAACGCTGTGCGTGCGGCCGCGATCTGGGAGATGCGTTCGGCGAATGGGACGGGTGTTCCTTCGCTGTCGCCTTGACCGGCCCAGTCGCAGGTAAGCGTCGGGATACCATGAGCCGCCATCAGGCGCGCAAGAGCGACCAGCGCCCGGCCCGCCCCCATACGCGTCTGGGCACCGCCGGGCAGCAGCAAGGCTGCCAGGGAGGCGGCACCGTTTCGCAGCGCAGGGCACGCATAGAGCATTCCGACCATCCGATGGCCATCCCAGCGCCACAGGAGGGGATGTGTGCCGGTCATGGGCGTCGCTCCTGCCGGCCGGTTTCCGTCTTTCCGGCCTGTCTTGTTGAAAGATGGGCGCTGATCGTTGCGCAGGCCCAATCCAGAAGGGGGCGATCGATCCGCCCTTCGCGACCCGTCCAGATCCGGCGTCTTTTCTGCGGTGATCGGAGCACCACGAGGCCGCGCTTGTTCTTCCACGATGCCCTCCGCGCCCAGATCGGACACATCGTCGCCGCTGGATCGTCGAGCGCTCTGCGGTGTGCATGTCCAAGGGGATCCCACAGCAGGACAGGGGCATAGGGGAGCCTCGGCAAGGCAGGCAGGACATGGGCGGCGCACCAGACGGCCATCTGTCGGCAGGCAAGCAGGGCGAGGGGAGGTTGCGGCCGGGAAGGGTCACCAAGGCGGCATGCGGCCGCCGCCAACTCGTCGGCCCACTGCCGGGGCGCGCTGGGAGGGCTTGCCGGCCAGCTTTCGCCGGTGCCGGAGAGATTGAGCAGCGTGGTGGCAATGCCGCTGGCAGCAAGCCGACGGGCGAGGGCGGCGAGCATCGCTCGGCTGCGGTTCTCCTCTTCGCCCCAAGGCGGCAGGATTACGAGCTGCGCGCGCGGCGAACCATCACGAGGGGTGTGGGTCAACGCAACGAGCTGCGCACCGGCACAGACGAGAATCCGGGGCGCAAGGATGGTATCGTCTCGCCGGCACGCGGTTGGATCAACCTGCCGCTCCGCGCGCATGGGGGCGTCCTGCGCATTTGTCCGCCAGATAGGCGAGCAGGCTGCCGAAGGTGGCGAAGGTGTCCGCACTGATCTCGTCATCGGCGATGACGATACCAAACCGTTCCTCCATTGTCGAAAGCAGCTCGATGACGGCGATGGAATCGAGCTCCGGCAAGGCGCCGAGCAGCGGCGTGGATTCATCAAGCAGCTCCGCACGCTGACCCAATTCCAGGACGTCCCGGAGCAGGACTTTGAGCTGCGTCTTCAGATCGCCATTTCCGTCGGCTATCGGTTTCGTCATCATCGCCCCGGCTTGTCTATGTGGCCGTTGGTGCGGCCGTGATGGCTTGCCGCATGCCGGCGACAGGCTCTATGGAGCCTGCCATGGGGCTGTCAAGAAGGGAGCCTTGAGAAACAGTGGCCGGTAAGCAACGGATTCCGGCAGTCCATTTTCAGCCCGCCCGGTTGCTTCACGAGCTGGTGGCGGCGGCTGCGGCACGCACACCAAAGGCCGAAGCGCTTGTGGCCGGCGGCCGGCGGTGCCGGTATGAGGCGCTCGCGGACGAAGTTGCGCTGTGGGCCGGCCGCTTGGCGACGATGGGCGTGCAGCCTGGTGACCGGGTGGTGGTATGGCTGGAGAAGCGGGTCGAGACAGTCGCGGCCCTGTTTGCGGCATCGGCGCTGGGCGGGATCGCGGTGCCGGCCAATCCTGTTCTCAAGGCGCCCCAGATCGCGCATCTGACAGCCGACTGTGCCCCGCGTGTGCTGGTCACCAGCAGCACGCGGATGGCGGCGTTGGGCGAAGAAGGCTTTGCGCCGCCGGCAGACACGGCGGTGCTGCTCGTTGACGATCTCCCGGCTGTGGAAGGAGAGCGCGTGTCGTCACTCTGGGAGGGTGTCGAGACAGCGCCGGCGATGATCTTCTATACTTCGGGCTCGACCGGCCGGGCAAAGGGAGTCGTCGTCAGCCATCGCAATCTGCTTGCCGGTGCGGATGCGGTCGCCAGCTACCTCGAAAACCAGGCGCAAGACCGTCTGCTCGGCGTGCTGCCGCTCAGCTTCGACTATGGCTTCTCGCAGCTGACCACGGCCTTTCTGGTCGGTGCCTGTGCCGTGCTGATGGACTTTCTGTTGCCTCGCGACGTCCTTCGCCAGCTGGTGACCGAGCGGATCACGGGGCTGGCCGGCGTGCCGAGTCTGTGGGCGCAACTGGCGCGCCTCGACTGGCCGGAGTCGGCTCGCCGGCTACGCTATATCACCAATTCGGGCGGCCGCATGCCGCGCGCTGTGTTGGAGCGGTTGC
This sequence comes from uncultured Sphingomonadales bacterium, assembly GCA_964547755.1. GTDB lineage: Bacteria > Pseudomonadota > Alphaproteobacteria > Sphingomonadales > Rhodothalassiaceae > J084. Next base: position 9,494 of record CAZJPA010000007.1, on the reverse strand, counting down.
GGGCGCTGCTGCCCCAGACCCAGATCCATCTGATGTACGGCCTCACGGAGGCTTTTCGTTCGACGACATTGCCACCTGAGGAAATCGAACGCCGTCCCGAATCCATCGGCCGCGCCATTCCCAACGCCGAGATCGCGGTGGTGGATGAGGAAGGCCGGCCCGTGCCGCCGGGGGAGGTGGGAGAACTCATCCATCGTGGGCCGACGGTGGCTCTCGGCTACTGGAACGATCCCGAGCGCACCGCCGAACGGTTCCGCCCCTGGCCTCTGGCGACGGCTTTTCCGGAGTCGGCTGAGCGCTGCGTATTCTCGGGCGATCTCGTCCTGGCCGACGTGGACGGCTATCTGACCTTCGTCGGCCGGCGCGACGCCATGATCAAATCCGGCGGCTATCGGATCAGCCCGGAAGAGGTGGAAGAGGCGGCCTATACGGTGCCCGGCGTGACGCTGGCCGCCGCCTTCGGCATGCCGGACGAATTGCTGGGCGAGGTCGTTGTGCTGCTGATCGATACGGCGGAGGAACGGGATGAGGGAAAACGTAAGGCGCTTGTCGACCGTGTCCGCCAGGCGGCCCATCATCATCTGCCCGCTTACATGCAGCCGCGGGTGATTGCGCATGCACCGTTTCCGCTGCCGCGTTCGCCCAATGGAAAGATCGATCGGCTGGGTGCACGAGCACGCTGGCGCCAGTGGCAGACGGACGGGGAGATGCCGGAAGGAGAGAGCGCATGAGCGAGGGCCTCGGGAATTGCCCCCCTCACCCGGCCTGTCGCTTCGGCTGGCGGGATGGGGAACTGCTGATCGGCGGCCGGAAGGTGAGCCGGCTGCACGGCGCGGCTGGCGGTCGTCCCTTCTATGCCTATGATGGTGGGATCCTGCGGGCTCGGATGGCCGCGCTAAGAGAGGCGGTTCCAGACGATATTGCGGTTCATTACGCTGTCAAGGCGAACGGTTTTCCGCCGGTTCTGGCTTGCATGAGCCGGCTGGCCGATGGCTTCGATGTGGCATCCCGGGGCGAGATGGAGGCGCTGCTGGCTCTCGGCGTGCCGGGCGAACGCCTCGTCTTCGCCGGGCCGGGCAAAGGACGCGACGAGATCGCAGCAGCCGTCGCAGCGGGCGTGCGGATCGTGATCGAGGATGTGAGCGAGCTTGACGACGTGGCGGCGGCTCTGACGGCCACCGGGGCGGCTGTGCCGCCTCGTCTGGCCGTGCGCCTCAATCCCCCTTTCGCCTTGAAGCGGGCGGGTCTCAAGATGGGGGGCGAGGCGACGGCCTTCGGGATTTCGCCCGAAGCCCTGGCTCCGTTGCTCCGCCGTGCCCGGGCGCTGGGGCTTGTCATTGATGGTCTTCATGTCTTCTCCGGCTCTCAGAGCCTGGACGGCATGGCGCTGGCCGAAAGCCATCGCGAAACCGCCAAATTGTTGCGCGACCTGGCGGTGGCGCACGAGCTGTCCCTCGCCTGGGTCAGTCTGGGCGGCGGCTACGGCATTCCCTATGTGACAGGCGAGCGGCCGCTCGACCTTGCCCAAGCGGCAGCGGGCCTGGGCGATGCCGTGGCGATCCTGCGTATGGTTGCGCCGCATGTGGAGGTTGCGGTCGAACTGGGGCGCTATCTCGTCGGTGAGGCGGGTGTCTATGTGATGCAGGTCTTGCGGCGCAAGACGGTCCATGGCCGCACCGTTCTGGTGACCGATGGCGGGCTGCATCATCATCTTGCGGCCACCGGCAACTTCGGACAGGTGCTGCACCGGCCGTTTCCGATGGCGCTGGCGACCCGTATGCCGGCTGGTATCGACAACTGGGATGCCGATGACGAAAGCGAGCCGCGTGAGGCCGTCACCATTGCCGGTCGGTTATGCACACCGCTCGATGTGTTCGCGCGCCGCCTCAGCCTGCCGCCGGCGCGTCCTGGTGATCTGATCGCGGTCTTTCAGTCCGGCGCCTATGGCTTCGAGGCCAGTCCCCACGCGTTCTTGAACCATCCGCCCCCGGTGCGTCTGTTTGTCGAGGTGACCGAGAGGGGCAAGAGTTGACGAGGCATGTCTCACACGCTAGAGGGCGCAGCAATTCCATTTCACAGAAGAGCCTCGGCACGCACGCAAAGGACCGCTAAGGAAGGCATAAGATTTTCCCTTCCTTCGGCTTTCCCGGTCACCGCGAGCTTTGTCTTGGCTGGTTGTCCGATAGCAACGAAGGGGTGAGGGGCGATAGGCTTGTCCTTGCAGGTGGGGGCATGTTAACGCAGGAGGCAAGATGATGTCGCAATATGACCGAACGCATCTCGGGATGGGGCAGTAGAACGAGTGGCAGATGGCATGATCGGGACACTCCGAGTGAGAGGACTCGCCTCTTTATTACTTGTTCTCTTTTTGGCGGGATGTGCGGGACATTTGGAGAAGCTTCCCTCTGCGATGTTCGTCTCGCCGGATGAGGGGCCGGGGCCGAACTACCGCATTGGTCCGCTGGACTCGATCACCGTTTTCGTGTGGCGGAACCCGGAGTTGACCACGACGGTCACCGTGCGTCCGGATGGCCGGGTTTCCGTGCCGCTGATCGAGGACATTCCAGCCACCGGGAAGACACCATCCCAGCTTGCGCGGGATATCGAAGAGGCGCTGTCCGTCTATATCCAACAGCCGATCGTGACCGTCATCGTCGAACAGTTCACGGGGCCGTTCGCTCAGCAGGTGCGCGTGGTGGGAGAAGCCACCAATCCGCGCGCCATCCCCTATCGCGCGAACATGACGCTGCTTGACGTCATGATCGAAGTGGGAGGCTTGACGGAATTCGCGGCCGGCAATTCCGCGCGGCTTGTGCGTGTGGTCGATGGCAAGCAGCGGGAATATCGCCTGCGCATCGCTTCGCTGCTCAAGGATGGCGATATCAGCGCCAATGTGGAAATCCTGCCCGGGGATGTCATTATCATTCCGGAAAGCTTATTCTAGTAACGATAAGGCGGTATGTCGGCCGGTCGCCAAGGAGCAATATGCACGGTCAACGACAGGAGGCGGACGGGAGCAGGGAGCACAGAAGATGGTCCGGATTCCCGTCGGGCGGGTGAGACGGCAGGCAGCAGGGCATGCATGAACTTTACCAGAACTTTCTTCTGATGCTCTACGCCCTCTGGCGCCGGCGCTGGTATGGGCTGGCCGTCACCTATGCCATCTGCGTGGTCGGGTGGGTTTTTGTTGCGCTGATCCCGAACACCTACCGTTCCCAAGCGCGCATCTATGTGGACACGGAATCCCTGCTCAGGCCGCTGATGCGGGGGATGACGGTGGATGTGGACGTTTTTCGTCAGCTCGATCTTTTGCGCCAGACCATCGTGAACACGGAAAATCTGGAGAAGATTATTCGCCGCACGGACATGGACATTCTGTTGGGGGCCGGGGACAATCTCGCCCCCTTGATCGCGGATCTGCGCAACAAGATCCAGATCTTCACGCCGGGTGAGAACATTTTTGTGCTGACCTATGAGGCGTCTTTCAAGCAGTTGTCCGATGAGCAGAATGCGCGGCTTGCACGTGACGTCGTGACCCAGGTGCTCAACATCTTCAAGGAGGCGCATCTGGGTCTCAAGCGTGAAGACATCGAGGCGGCCCAGGCCTTCATCAACTCCAAGATCCAGGATCTCGAGCGCAAGCTGGAAGAGGCGGAACGCCGGCGTGCCGAATTCCGCCGCCAGAACATGGGGCTGTTGTCCTCCCAGGGCACCTATCTTGCGCGGCTGGAGAAATTGCGTGACGCGCTCAAGTCCAAGGAGGACGAACTGGCCGACGCCAAGCTCACGCGTGATGAACTCGAACGCCAGCTCAAGGACATCCCCGCCTATCTGCCGCTTTCCGCCTCGGGCGAAGGCGCAGGCGGCTTCAACCCGCGCCTGCAATCGCGTATCGAGCAGCTCCAGGAGCGTCTCGACGAACTCAAGGTGCGCGGATTTACCGACCAGCATCCCGATGTGGTCTTCGTCACCCGCCAACTCGAAATTCTGAAACAACAGTTGGAGGAGGAAAAGCAAAAGGCCGAGGATGCGCTCAAGCAAAACCCCGAATCCCCACCCGAGGGCAATTTTGCACCCAACCCGGTTTGGCAGGAGCTCAAGGTCAAGCTGGTGGATGCCCAAACGGGGGTAAGCCGGCTCACCGCTCAGCGCGACAAGCTCAAGCGCGAGCTTGCAGAGCTGGAGTCCGAAGCCGGACGGATTCCTTTGCTTGAAGCCGAGCTCCAACGTCTCGATCGCGATTATGACGTGTTGCGCGAAAACTATGAAGATCTGGTCAAGCGCCGGGAGCAGGCGGCTCTCTCCCAAGATCTGGAGGCCAGCGCAAAGAATGTCGGCTTCGAGGTGATCGATCCACCCAATCTGCCGACGAAACCCTACCGACCGAACCGGCCGAAGCTGCTGTCTCTGGTGCTGGCGGCCGGATTGCTGTCGGGAGTGGGGATCGCCTTCGTACTCTCGCAGCTCAGGCCTGTCTTCTTGAGCAGCGAACGGTTGGCCGAGACCTTCGGCCTGCCGGTCTTTGGGGTGGTGACGATGGTGGTGCTCGAGCGCGATCGCCGGCAGTACAAGCTCGAGCTCATGGGCTTTCTGGTTTCTCTCTTGCTCCTGTTCATGGGTTACGCCAGCCTCATGGGGCTGGCGATGACCAGCGGTGCGTTGCTCTAGGAGGCGGGGATGGACGATAGCCGTAAACCCGGCCGCGAATCCCTCCTCGAACGCGCAGCCGAGCAGTTGCGGGCGCGTGAGAGCGATGCCGGGAGCAAGAAAAAGGCAGCGGACAAGAAGACGGCTTCCTCAGCTGAGGAGACGCGTCGCCGCCGTCAGCAGCGTTTGATCGAACGCGCAGCCGAGCAGTTGCGGGCGCATGGTTCCTCACGGCCGGCCCGCAAGCCTGCCACGCAGCCGGTGGAAGAGCGCGAAGCGGCGCCAACGGCTTCGGGCGGGCCAGCGTCGGCTTCAGGCGGGCGCGCGCCGGCTGCGACGGCAGCGGCCGCTGCGCCGGACGCCAGGATCGCGCCCATGCGTCCGGCCGTCAAGAAGCGCAGCCGGTATCAGGAGCTCGATGTCGATCGTCTGCGGCGTCTTGGCTTCATCACGCCCGATGCGGGGCCGAATACCACAAGCGAGGAATTCCGGATCATCAAGCGTCCGATCCTCCTCAAGGCCTTCGCCCAAGGTCAACATCGGATTCCCAATGGCAACCTCGTGCTGATGACCTCCTGCCGACCGGGCGATGGCAAAACGTTCTGTGCGATCAATCTGGCCCTTTCGATTGCCCTCGAGCAGGATGTGCGGGTGTTGCTGGTGGATGCCGATTTCCCCAAGCCGGAGGCGTTGCGCACTCTTGGCATTACGGCAACCAAAGGGCTCATGGATGTGGTTCTGGATCCGGAGGTCGATCTGGCGGACTGTCTGATCCGCACCAATGTGCGGAATCTGACGGTGCTGCCCGCCGGTCGCCAACACAATCTGACGCCTGAGCTGCTGACGAGTGCGCGGATGGGTGATCTCTTGAACGAGATCGCGCAACGTTATCCTGATCGCATCGTCATTTTCGATTGTGCCCCGGTGCTGGCCAGCAGCGTCGCTTCGGCATTGGCGATGCATACCGGCCAGACCGCCTTTGTGGTCGAGGCCGAACGCACCACCGAGCAGCAGATTCGCGAGGCGCTGAACATGCTGACCAGCTGCAAGCATATCGGCTTCATCCTCAACAAAGTCCGTTTTCTCGGCCCGGATCGGCGGTTCGGCGCCTATTACGGCTACGCATACGGGCGCTAGAGAAAGAAAGGATGGACGCGGGTCGTGTCGGCGAGGGCTTGCAGGAACCGGCCGGCGGGGGGGAGTCGGCATGGCTTGTCCAACGCTTCTGTTGGCATGGCCCTTCTGCTCGGTTGTGCCATGATCGGGCTGTCGGTCGGGGCGAAAGCGGCGGAACTGCGGTTGATTCCCTTCGGCGGCTTGTCGCTGGCGGCGACGAGCAATGTGTTTCTCGATACCACCGGTCGCAAAGAAGATTTCAGCAGTCAAGTCGAAGCCGGGTTCAGCTTCACCGCGAATGGCGCCCGCTTTCAGGCGAATATGCAGTATACTGCGGACTACCTGTATTTCGCCCGGACCGGGCGCGATACGCTTCAGCATGACGGCTCGGGTATTCTGCGCTATGCGGTGGTGCCGCGGATCTTACAGATCGAGGCGACCGGTGTGGTGCGGGAGGCTTTCACCAGCCGGGCCGGGGTGTTTTCGGGCAGTCGTGCCAATCTCGCCCAAGGACGGCAGACCATTCAGAGTTATCAGCTTGGTCCGGATCTGTCTTTCCGCTTGGGATCGCTTGCGGAATTCCAAGGGCAATACCGCTTTTCGCTCACGCTCAACGACAGCGGTCGCAAGAGTGCCCCGGCCAACCGTCCCGTCATTCCCTTCTCGGATTCGCGCGGCCATCAGGTTTCGCTCGACCTGGCCGGCAGCCGAGATCGCCTGCGTCGACTCGAATGGCGACTGTTCGGACGTTTCAATCGTACCGTGCGCTCGCGCCTACCGCAGGACATTCCGCTTGCCCAGCCGGTGTTGCCCGTCTTCCAGACGGCTCAAGGGGGGCTGGATCTTGCCTATGTGCTGACCCGTGCCCTGCGGGTGGAGGGCAGCGTCGGCTATTTCACGACCAATACCCGTTTCGGCACCGGTCGTTTGCGTGGGTTGCGTTGGGATGCTGGTCTGCGTCTCAAGGGGCCGCGGCTCGAGTTGGGCGCCCGCATGGGGCGACGCGCAGGGCAGACGACGATCGAGGCGACGTCCAGCTATCGCATCCTCCACCTTTCGGTTTCCGCGCGTTACACGGATATTGTGGGATCGAGCCAGCAGCTTCTTCTTGACGACGCCTTGCGCCTGACCGCGCCGCGTCTCGATACCAATCAGCCGGTCCTGCCACCGGGGTTGACGTTGGAACCCAATGTTCCGCTGCTGGCCCCCCCAGGGTTCGATTTCTCGGACCGCAATTTCCGTCAACGTCGCGCGGCGGTGGAACTTACCTGGAACAGGCGTCGGGAAAGTGCGCAGGTGACCGGCTCCTGGGAGCGTCGCCGCTTTGAAGACGGGTCACTCGCCCGGGGGTTCGGAATCGACTTGACCTTTCGCCACCAGATGACCAAACGGGCCACTTTGGTGGTGGAAACCAGCCTGCGCCATGATCGATTTGAAACCGGAGCGCGAACAGACGACAATCTGATCGTCGCCGCAGGTGGCAATTGGACAATTACGCGCAATCTGACCGGAGAAATCCGCTATACCTTCAGTAAAAGATTCAGTAACCTTCCTGATGTCACATTTGCAGAACATGCCGTATTCGCCGGATTGCGGATCGGTCTGTAAGGGGCAAGTCGAGAAGGACGAGGGGTGCTTGAAGAATTCTACCAGCTTTCGGGGAGACCGTTTCAGCTGACGCCGGATCCGCGTTTCTATTTCGATGCGCGCACGCACCACAAGGCGATGGCCTATCTGACCTATGGGTTGAGTCAGGAGGAAGGATTCATCATCATTACGGGCGAGATCGGCACCGGCAAGACGACGTTGCTGGGGCATCTCTTGGAGCAGCTCGACCCGGAAGAGTTCGTGGTCGCGCAGGTGGTTTCCACCCAGCTCAATGCCGACGAGATGCTTTCGGCCATCGCGCGTGGCTTCGGGCTGGAGCCCAAGAGTGACGACAAGGCCGGCACCTTACGCGAGATCGAGGCTTTTCTGCGAGATGTGCGTCGTAGCGGGAAAAGGGCGCTTCTGGTGGTCGATGAGGCGCAGAACCTGCCGCTGGCGGCTCTGGAAGAGCTGCGGATGCTCTCCAATTTTCAGGATCAGGGGGCCCCGCTTCTCCAGTGTTTTCTGGTGGGTCAGCCGGAATTTCGAGCCCGCCTGTTTCAGACACCGGCGCTCGAACAACTGCGGCAGCGGGTGATCGCAACCCATCACCTCGAACCGATGGCGCGCGAAGAGCTGCAAGGCTATATCGAACATCGCCTGCGGCTCGTGGATTGGAAGGGCGATCCCGAGTTCACCGAGGATGCCTATGATGCGATCTACGACTACACGCAGGGCGTGCCGCGGCGGGTGAATCTGCTGTGTTCACGCATCCTTTTGTTTGGGGCATTGGAAGAGTTGCACCGCATCGACGGCGAAGTGGTGCAGGCCGTGATTGCCGATCTCGAGGCCGACAATATCTATCAGGCCAAGGAAGGCGCCAAGCGACTGGAGCTCGAAGACGAACTGGGAAGAGATGCGGCGACACCCCGGCAGGAGCTGGAGGCGCCGCAGAGCCTCGCCGAGCTCGAACGGCGGTTGACCGTGCTTGAACATTACATTCGCCGACATGAGGCGTTGATCGCGCATATCGCCAAGGCGGCCGGTCTGCGCGAGCTGCCGAAGGTGGAAGACGAGCCGATTACCGAGGAGCAGGAGGATGCACAAGCTGTCGGCGTGCAGGAAGAGCCCGCCGGCAAGGAGGATTGATCGCCCGTGGCGAACGGCTTCGTGCAGATGAGAGCCGCGGATCCAGGCAGTGGCATGGGCGAGGAGCCGCCGTTCGCTTTCACCGTGGATGTGGAAGAATATTTCCAGGTGGCGGCGTTTGCGGGTGTCATCTCCCGCACCGATTGGGAAGCTTTGCCGAGCCGGGTGGAAGAGGGACTTGCCGTTCTGACTGCCCTGTTGGATGAGGCCGGTGTATGCGCGACCTTCTTCGTCCTGGGCTGGGTGGCCGAGCGTCATGGCAGTCGTATTCGGGCGCTGGCCGAGGCTGGTCACGAGATCGCCTTGCATGGCTATGATCACCGTCCCGTCTTCAGCATGACGGAAGCGGCCTTCCGGCGGGATCTGCGCCGGGCGCGGGCGGTGGTGGAGGATGCGGCCGGCGTTTCCGTGACGGGTTACCGGGCGCCAAGCTTTTCGATCGACGAACGCACACCCTTCGCTCATCGGGTGCTCAGGGAGGAGGGGTTTGCCTATTCCTCCAGCGTCTTCCCCGGCAAGACCGATCTCTACGGCATGGCCGACGCGCCACGACGACCCTATCGGCCGCTTCCCGACGCCCCCGACTTCTGGGAGATCCCGGTGCCGACCCTGCGCATCGCCGGCCGCAATTGGCCTTGGGGAGGCGGCGGCTACTATCGCCTGATGCCCGATGCGCTTTATGAATGGGGGGTGCGGCGACTGGTGGCCGCGGGGCAACCCGTCTTCTTCTATTGCCACCCCTGGGAATGCGACCCTGACCAGCCGCGGGTGGCGGCACCATTGAAGCATTGGGCTTGCCTCTCGGGAGTTAGATGCACGCGTGCCTTCCGCGACCTTCGGGTCGCGGCCCCATTGAAGCGCCTTGTAGATAGCCCGAGCAACGGACGTGTCATCGCCTTCCGCGACCTTCGGGTCGCGGCCCCATTGAAGCCGCCCAGCAGGATAGGGTGCCCGTGCGGCACGACCAGCCTTCCGCGACCTTCGGGTCGCGGCCC
>CAZJPA010000006.1:0-30834 GCA_964547755.1 uncultured Sphingomonadales bacterium | reverse complement strand
TGACATGCCTGTGGGGATAATCACCTTTTCGAATCTAGCGTTCACCGAGCTTAGTCCGATCGGCTTGATGCTTGCGGCGCCTTCTGTCATGGTCATCTCTTGCGCGGCTTTATGGGATCATACGGGAGCGGGAAAGGCGGGAGCAAGTTGTGAATCGATCAGGAATCGGATCGTTGGACGGTGAACGGGGTCATGGTTTTGGGTCGGCAGGGCGGTGGCCGTCTCTTTTGCTTGTGTTGCTCATGGTGCTGGCGGTCGGTTCCTTGGCGGCCTGTGATCGCCAGCAACATCGGCAACAAGAGGGCGCATCGGCAGACAAGGCCGAACCTTCGGCCTTTCCCGTCGATGCCGATGCCTGGCGGTCCCGGGCTGATGTCACGACCCGCCCAAGCGGCCTTGCCTATCGCGTCCTCAGGCATGGAACGGGCGCCGGTGTGCCGCGGGGAGCGATGGTGACGGTCCATTACGAAGGCCGGTTCCTGGACGGGCGGATCTTCGACAGCTCCTATGCCCGCGGTCAGCCGGCCCGATTTGCCTCCGATCGTTTGATCCCGGGCTGGGTGGAAGCCCTCTCGCTGATGCGGGAAGGGGACAAATGGGAGCTGCTCATCCCCCCACGGCTCGGCTACGGGGCGCGCGGCGCCGGCGACGTGATCCCGCCCAATACGCCGCTGTTCTTCACGGTCGAGCTGATCCGGGTCGAGGCTGAACCGCCGGCCGATCGGAGCCCATGACGGCGCGCAAGCCATCGCCGCGGCGATCGACCGGTGTGGCCCCGGCCGGCCGATCGGCCGTGTCCCGTCTACCGCGCAAGCTGATTCCTGACACTCTTGGCCTGTTCCGTCTGGCGAGCGCGCCGGTGCTCGTCTGGCTGCTTGCCCGCGAAGCGTATGCGGCCGCCTTCTGGCTGTTCATCGTCGCCGGGTTGACGGATGCACTGGACGGCGTGCTGGCCCGGCGGCTGCGGGTGGTGGACCGCTTCGGCACCCTGCTCGATCCCGTCGCCGACAAGGCCGTGATGGCGGCCGTATATGTGACCGGCGCCTGGACGGGATTGCTGCCCTGGTGGTTGAGCGCTCTCGTGGTCGGACGGGATGCCGTCATTCTCGCAAGCGGTCTGATGCTGCTGCGGCGCGGACGCGGCGGCCGGATTCGCCCGCTGCGGATCTCCAAGACGAACACCGGCCTTCAGATCGCCTATGCGGCATCCGCAATGCTGGTTGCGGGGTACGACATTCCGGTCGCACCGATCTGGTTGCAGGCCGGAGCCATGCTGGTGGCCTTGACCACCATCTGGAGCGGCGTGGCCTATGCCCGTATGATTCGGTCGGCCTATCGGGACGGCGGATCGGATTCTCAGGTCACCGAGTAGCCCGCGCTGCGCAGCACGTCTCCCACGAGATAGAGCGAGCCGGTGATCAGCACATCCACGGGACGGCCGCTGCTGCGGGCGGCGATCTGTTTCAGGGCGCTGGTCACATCGGCCGCCATGAGACCGGCAAATCCTTGCCGGCCGGCCGCGGTGGCGATCACGGCCGGAGAATGGGCCTGGTGGCCGGGCACCGGCACCGCGTAGACGCTGTGGGCAATTCCCCGGAAGGCGCTGAGAAAAGGTGCAAGCGGACGGTTGGCCAACAGGCCGAGGACAAGCGCGATGGAGCGGTTCTCCCGCGCGAAGACGGTCGCGACCGCTTTGGCCGCGGCCTCATTGTGACCACCGTCGAGCCAGAGCGTCGAGCCGGCGGGCAGCAGGTGCGCCAGCGGCGAATCGTCCAGCCGCTGCAACCGTCCCGGCCAGCGCGCCCACCGGACTCCGGCCTCCATCGCCTGATGCGGGATCGCCAGATCGGGCAGCGTCTCCACCGCCGCCAGCGCTAATGCCGCATTGGCCAGTTGATGCGCGCCCGGCAAGGCGACCGGCCGCGGCAGCAACAGCCGGTGCTCACGACCGCGAAACCACCATCGCCGCCGCTCCTGTCCGTCATCCGCAGCCGCCGTCTCCTCCCCCCAGGCGAAGTCCCGACCCGCGAGGCGAAGGGGCACGCCCAGCTCTTCGGCTCGGCGTTGGATGACCCGCGCGGCCTCTTCAGACTGGGGCCCGATGACCGCCGGCGTGCCCGGCTTCAAGATGCCGGCCTTCTCGCCTGCGATCTCAGCGAGCGTTTCTCCGAGAAAGGCCTCATGATCCCGGGCGATCGGTGTGATCACGCACAGCAGCGGGTCCGGGACGACATTGGTCGCATCGAGCCGGCCGCCGAGCCCTACTTCCAGCAGCAAGACGTCCGCCGGGGTTTCGGCGAACAGCAGAAAGGCCGCCGCCGTCGTCGCTTCGAAGAAGGTCAGCCCGTCACCACCGGTTGCCGCCTCCACGGCATCGAGTGCGGCGATCAGGGGAGCCGGTTCGACGAGCCGCCCCGCCAGCCGGATCCGCTCACGGAAATCGACGAGATGGGGTGAGGTGTAGACATGCACCCGGCGGGCCGCGGCTTCCAGGATCGCGCGCAAGAACGCGATCACCGAACCCTTGCCGTTGGTGCCCGCGACATGAATGGTTGGCGGCAAGCGATTTTGCGGGTCGCCGAGCCGCGCCAATACCCGGCGGATGCGATCGAGTCCGAGATCGATCGCGCGGGGGTGACGACGCTCCAACTCGGCAAGACGGGCGACGAGCTGCGTATCCATGAGCGCGCAGTTACCCGGCCTGAGCGCAGACCGCAAGAGACGGGCCGCCCTGACGTGCACATAAACGCGCGACCGTCTGGTCCATGGAAACCGCCCATCCGCCGGCAAGGCGGTTGCTTCACGGCAAGCACGAGGATGGCTTCTGCATCCTCCGTTTGATCAGGAGGGAGACTGTCGGCTGTCCGGCCGGATTATTCATGAGAAGCGCTCTCTAATTTTTTGGCGGGTTGCCGAAGCCGACTCTTCCTCCTTGGCGGGTGGCGGCGAACGGGCGGCCGGCGGAGAAGAAGCCGGCGGCGCATGGGCCGTCAGCTCTCTTGCGCAGGTTCTTCTTTCTCGATCAGGCCCTTTTCGCGGGCGAGCGAGCGCACAGCCTTTTGCACCTTCTCGAAGGCGCGCACCTCGATCTGACGGATGCGCTCGCGCGAAACGCCATAGACCTTGGAGAGCTCTTCCAGGGTCTTCGGTTCTTCGCTCAGCCGCCGTTCGACGAAGATGTGCCGTTCGCGTTCGTTCAGCGTCTTGAGCGCCTCCTGGAGCAGTTCATGGCGGGCGGCGAATTCCTCGGCCTCGGCCACCTGTTCTTCCTGGTCGGGGCTTTCGTCGGTCAGCCAGTCCTGCCATTCGCCGTCGCCGTCCTGACTCAAGGGGGCGTTCAAGGAGTGATCGCCGCCGGCCATGCGCCGGTTCATGGAGATCACCTCCTCTTCCGGAACGCCGAGCTCTTGTGCGATCTGGCGCACCTCTTCCGGCTTGAGATCGCCTTCCTCGAAGGCCTCGATCCGGCTCTTGATCCGGCGCAGATTGAAGAACAGCTTTTTCTGTGCGGCCGTGGTGCCGAGCTTCACCAACGACCAGGAGCGCAGGATATATTCCTGGATCGAGGCGCGAATCCACCACATGGCGTAGGTCGCCAGCCGGAAGCCCTTGTCGGGATCGGAGCGCTTGACCGCCTGCATCATCCCGACATTGCCTTCGGCGATGAGCTCGGCGAGCGGCAGGCCGTAGCCGCGATAACCCATCGCGATCTTGGCGACGAGTCTGAGATGCGAGGTGACCAGCTTGTGCGCGGCCTCCACATCCTTGTGTTCCACCCAGGCCTTCGCCAGCATGTATTCCTCTTCCGGCGAGAGCATGGGGAATTTGCGGATTTCCTGCAGATAGCGCTGCAGCGATGCCTCGGGCCCGAGCGCCGGCAGGGATTCGGCGATCGAGACCAGTCCCGATCGGTGGTCTTTTGCTTTCGGTCCGGCTTTGGTGCCCGCCTTGGTCACGCTGGCGGGAGAAGAGGAGCGCGCGACAGCCGCAGACGCCCCCCCTACCTGCTTGTCCGCGCAAGATGGAGAGGGGTCGGACGACTCGGATTCCGATGCCGCTGGCGTGGGATCGCAAGCCGCCGCCTTTGGCGGTGCAGGTGGCGACATTGTCGCCTTGGCCTTGTCGGTGGCCTTTGCCATCGCTGTCGATTTCCGTCTTTACACACGCCTTGCGCGCGCCGCGCGCCGGCACAGGGCGCATGACTCGTGCCCGCAGAATCACACCACCCTTCTAGGCGAGTGTGTCCGTGCCGGCAAGCGTTCCCGCCAGCTCGGCGAGATCGGCGGGCAACGCGCTCTCAAATCTGAGATCCCGTCCCGTGATCGGATGCGTGAATCCCAGCACACAAGCATGCAGGGCCTGGCGCGGAAAGGCGGCCGCCGCCGCGAAACGCGGGTCACTGCGCGGCCAGCGGCGCCGGCCGCCGTAGAGCGGGTCACCGATGAGCGGATGCCCGAGATGGGCCATATGCACCCGCACCTGATGGGTGCGGCCGGTGTGCAGAGTGCACCGCACGCGGGCCGCCACCGGCTTGCCGTCGGCCCGGTGAAAGACTTCCTCCACCGCATACTCGGTGACCGCCGACTTGCCGCCGGGCACCACCGCCATCTTCACGCGATGGCGCGGATGGCGGGCGATCGGCGCTTCGACACGGCCTTGGGCCGGCTCCGGCACGCCATGCACGAAGGCGATATAGACACGTTCGATGTCGTGTCTGGCGAACATGCGCTGGAGCCGCCAATGGGCTTCGTCGCGCTTGGCGACGACGATGAGCCCGCTGGTGTCCTTGTCGAGCCGATGCACGATGCCGGGCCTGAGCACACCGCCGATGCCGGAAAGACTGTCCCCGCAATGATGCAGCAGAGCATGCACCAAGGTGCCCGTGCCATGGCCGGGCGCGGGATGAACCACGAGCCCGGCCGGCTTGTCGATGACGATCAGATGGGCGTCCTCATAGATGACGGTGAGCGGGATCGCCTCCGGCTTCGGCACGGCATCCGCCGGCGGCGGCACCGAGACGATCACCTCGCCGGCAGCCGGCAGCCGCCGCGCGGGCTGATCGAGGGGGCGGCCGTTCAAGGTGACCAAGCCTTCGCTCATCAGCTGTTGCAGACGGGTGCGGGTGATTCCCTTGTCCTTGAGATGCGCGGCGAGCCGCCGATCCGCCCGCGCCCCCTTGTCGCGCGGGCCGAGCTTGAGGATATGATGCGTATAGCCAGGCACGGGCGTTGAAATAGAAGCAGAGGTGGCCGGATGCAAGGTGAGCGTCACAGAAAGCGTGCGTCGGCAGATGCGTCGGCGGACCCATCGGCGGAAGAGGGCGGTATGGAGATCGATCTTGGAGACATCTGGCGCCGCTACCGCCTGCCCATCCTTCTCGTCGCCCTGCTCACGCTGGTCACCTTCGTTCTTTTCCTTGTCGTCGTCGTGGGACTGAGCATCCATGCCGCCGACTATCTGGCACGCCACTAGTCGTTTCCGGCGGCTGGCTCCGAAGGGGCAGATGCGGTGCAGGACGGTCTCGTGATCCCTCCGATCTTGCGCGCGGTCATCACGGCCGCAGCCGATGCCGCCTGGCCGGAAGAGGCCTGCGGGCTGCTGGTGAGTGGGCCGGATCGCATTCGTCTTCTTGCCGCCGTGCCGGTCCCCAACCGTGCACCGGCCGCGCGGCGCCGGTCGCGCTTTGCGATCGATCCGGCTTTTCATGCGGCCCTTGTGCGTCGGGCGCGCGAGGAAGACCTCGTCGTCTGCGGCGCCTTCCACAGCCATCCCGCCGGGCCGGCGACCCTGTCGAGACTCGACCGCATCAGCCTGCCGCCCGACCCGCGCTGGATCACCCTCCTGCTCGGCGAGCGGGACGAAGCGGGGCGCTGGCGGCTCGCGGCCTACCGGGGCGCCACGGCGATCGCCATCCGCTCGGTGGGCGGGGAAGAATAGCCTCGCGCGCCGGTCACCGCTTCTTGCGGCGCAGCTCGTCGCCCGTCACATAGGCCAGATGCAGGAGATTGGTGGCACCCGGCGTGCCGAAGGGGTAGCCGGCCGTGATCGCGATCCGATCGCCGCCTTCGGCGAGCCCATGTCGGAGCGCCATGCGCTTGGCCTTGCCGGCCATTTCTTCGAAGCTTGCGACATCCCGGGTCTTGACGGTGAACAGCCCCCAGGCCAGGCACAGCCGGCGGGCGACCGCTTGCTTCGGTGTCAGCACCAGGATGGGCACCTGCGGCCGCTCCCGGGCCGCCCTGAGCGCGGTGGAGCCGGATGTCGTGAAGGTGACGATCGCCTTGGCGTGAACGGTTTCCGCCACCTGGCGGGCCGCTGCCGTGATCGCATCTTCGGCTGTTTCCGCCGGCACGATATGGGCGGTGCCCTTGAGACCATGGGTGGGGTCCCGCTCCACCTGCAGAGCGACGCGATGCATGATCCGGACCGCCTCGACCGGATAGGCGCCGACCGCCGTTTCGGCCGAGAGCATGATCGCATCGGCTCCCGATTCGACGGCATGGGCCACGTCGGAGACCTCGGCGCGCGTCGGCATCGGGGAGGAGACCATCGATTCCAGCATTTGGGTGGCCACCACCACCGGCTTTCCCGCCTCGCGCGCGGCGCGCACGATCCGCCGTTGGGTTCCGGGCACCTCTTCGAGCGGAATTTCGACACCCAGGTCCCCACGCGCCACCATCACGGCATCGGCGGTTTCGAGAATGGCATCGATATCGGCAACCGCGCTGGGCTTTTCGATCTTGGCCAGCACGCCGGCGCGACCGGCCACCAGTTTTTTGGCCTCGGCCACATCGCTCGCGCGCTGGACGAAGGACTGGGCGATCCAATCCACCCCCTGATCCAGCGCCCATTCCAGATCGCGCAGATCCTTGCCGGTGAGCGAAGAGACCGGCAGCACGACGCCCGGCAGGTTGACGCCCTTGTGGTCCGAAAGCCGGCCGCCGACCAGGACTTCCGTCTCCAGCCGATCCGTGCACGCGCGCAAGACCTTGAGCCGGATGCGGCCGTCATCGAGCAGGAGTTCGGTTCCGGCTTCGGCGGCCGCGAAGATTTCCGGGTGGGGAAGCTGGACGCGGCGCTCGTCTCCGGGGACCGGATCGCTGTCCAGCGTAAAACGCGCGCCCTGTTCCAGCATGATGGCGCCCTGTGCGAAGGTACCGATTCTCAGCTTCGGCCCCTGCAGATCCGCCATGATGGCGATGGGACGCCCCACGCGCTCTTCGAGTGCGCGGATGGCGGCGACCAGCGGCTCCTTTTCGACCGCCGCCCCATGGCTCATGTTGAGGCGAAAGACATCCACGCCGGCCCGCCACAGCCCTTCGATCACCTCCTCACGCGCGCTGGCCGGGCCGAGCGTGGCGATGATCTTCGTGCGTCTTTGGGCACGTGTGAGGAACAGTTCTCGGCGTGATGACACCATGCGTTTTCGCAAAAAACCCCGTCTATATTTCGCCCCTGCTCTCATAAAGGCCGCTGTCGGCTGAGAGCAAGAGCATTCATGAGAGCGCCCCTTGCACCACCGGCCGTCGTCTACCCGGGATCGGCAGTCTCCGTCTCCTTCGGCTTGCCGGATACGGCCACTCTGATAAGATCGCAGCCTCTTTGGTGGAACAGGGGACCGCGGGCGGCGGTCACCTCATACGGGTTGCTAGAGGGGTGGAGCTGATGGAAGGCTTGATGCAGGACTGGCCGCTCTTGATCTCGCGCATGATCACGCATGCGGCACGCTTTCATGCGCGGACCGAAATCGTCACCTGGAGCGTGGAAGGCCCCGTTCACAGAACGACATACGCCGAACTCGAGGAACGGTCCCGCCGGCTTGCGGCGGCGCTTGCCGGCCTTGGCGTCGGGCGCGACGACCGCGTGGCGACACTTGCCTGGAACAGCTGGCGGCATCTCGAAATCTGGTATGGCGCGACCGGAATCGGCGCGATCGTCCATACCGTCAACCCGCGCCTGTTCGACGACCAGATCGTCTATATCATCAACCACGGCGGCGCGCGGGTGCTGTGTTTCGACATCACCTTCCTGCCGCTCATCGCCCGCCTCAAGGATCGCCTCGAAAGCGTCACCCATTTCGTCGTCATGAGCGATGCCGCGCACACGGCGGACGCCCGCGCCCAGTCCGGCCTTTCCGCTCTGCTGTCCTACGAAGAGCTCGTGGCGCAGACCGAACCCATCCCGGTCTGGCCGGAGTTCGACGAAAACCAGGCGGCCGTCCTGTGCTACACCTCGGGCACCACCGGCGATCCCAAGGGCGTGCTGTATTCGCATCGCTCCACCGTTCTCCACACCATGATCTCGATCGCAACAGACACCATCGCGATGGGTGCCCGCGCCGTGGCCGCGCCCATCGTGCCGATGTTCCATGCCAACGCCTGGGGGTTTCCCTATGGCGCGACGATGACGGGCGCCAAACTCGTGCTCAACGGGCCGCATCACGACGCCGAGACCATCTGGCGGATGTTCGACAGCGAAGAAGTCACCGTCACCGCCGCCGTGCCGACCATCTGGCTGCAGCTGCTCGATTACCTGCGCAGGACGGGGCGCAAGCTGCCCCATCTGGATGCGGTGATCATCGGCGGTTCGGCCGCGCCGCGGGCGATGATCGAGGCATTCGAGAAAGAATACGGGGTGCGCGTTCACCATGCCTGGGGCATGACGGAAACCAGCCCGCTTGGGACCGTCGGCACCATGACACGCGCATTGCTGCAGCTGCCCTATGAACGCCAGCTCGACTTCAAGGCCAAACAGGGCCGGACGATCTTCGGGGTCGAGCTCAAGGTCGTGGACGACGACGGACGGCGTCTGCCCCATGACGGGCGCTCGTCCGGACATCTGATGGTCCGCGGCCCCTGGGTGGCCCGGGCCTATTTCCACCGGGAGGATCGCATCCTCGATGACGAGGGCTTCTTCGATACCGGCGATATCGCGACCATCGACGAATACGGCTTCATGCAGATCACCGACCGCGCGAAAGACGTGATCAAGTCGGGGGGCGAATGGATCAGCTCCATCGATCTGGAAAACGCCGCCGTCGCCCATCCGAAGGTCAAGGAGGCGGCGGTGATCGGGGTGACGCATCCCAAATGGTTCGAGCGGCCGCTTCTTCTCGTCGTGCCCGAGGATCCGGCCGACCCCCCCACCCTGGAGGAGATGCGGCAGTTCCTGGCACGCGATTTCGCCAAGTGGTGGCTGCCGGATGCGCTCGAGATCGTGGACGCCATTCCGCATTCGGCCACCGGCAAGATCGACAAGAAGCGTCTGCGTGAACGCTTCCAGGACTATGCGCTGGCCGCCGATTCCACCTCTCAGGCCCGGTGAGGGACGAGCGGGCGGATGGGTTCGCCGGTCAAGCCGGCGAACGACGATTCCGTGATCGGTGATCCCTCATCAGGGATCAGACAATCCCTGCGGTGGATCCCGCCTTTCCTCTCTCGTCATCCGCCGACGTGATCCGTGGAGCCTTTCCCACCCTTTCGTCATCCGCCGACCCCGGGTCACCAGCCCGGGGCAGGCTTGATCGGCGGATCCAGTAGGAAGCAAGACAGCCCCCAGCGCCGGAGTTGTCATAACGGCCTTATGGATTCGCCGGTTGAACCGGCGAATGACGCAAAAAAGGAGACTGTCATCCACCGCCTCCTCTCCAGCGACCGATGGCTGATCACTGATACCCGATCACTGATCACCGACTTGCCTCGGCCGCGCCATCCAGCCCAGCAGGGCGCGCGCCGGCAGCAGCCAGGCAAGCCCCGCCGCCACGTAGAACAGCGTCTGCCAGACGACCGACCAGCCCGTGATCCGGTGGCCGATCTGGATGACGAGCATGGCATAGACGGCAAGTCCCGCCACAAGGCCGAGCATACCGACGAGTGCCCGCCAGCGCGGGCGGTCCGGTGTGTTCACCACCTCTTCTCCTCACCGCTCCTTCTCTGGGACCCCGGCCAGCCGCGCCGCCTTGGCGATCACCATGCGGGTCGCCTCCCACATGGGAACATCGGCCAGCCGGGTGAGCGGCTGCCAGCGAAGGGCTGCCGCGTCGCTCATCGCCCGGGCGGCGCGTGCTTGCTCACCGCTCACCCGGACCCAGAAGTCCACCAGCACATAATGCACGGCGACCGCTCCGTCGGCCCCATGGCGAATGAGATCGACGACATCGACGAGCCCGCCCAATGCGGCAAGCCGGATGCCGGTTTCCTCCGCAAGCTCCCGGCGCGCCGCCGCTTCCAGCGGCTCGCCCCATTCGAGATGGCCGCCCGGTATGCTCCATTCACCGGCCTTTTCCCCACGCGCCCGCTTGACGAGCAGCACGGCTTCGTCGTTCAAGACCACGATGCCGACACCGACCGCCGGACACGGCCCGGCGTGCTCCGGGCGGCGGGTGCGATCGGAATGACGCGACATGTGCGGACGCTTTCTCCTGACATCACCGGCCGGGGCGATCGGTCGGCGCTTCGGGATCGATCCCCGCGGTCTCACCCTTGCGCCACGCTACAACATCGCGCCGGGCCAGGACATCCCTGTGATCACCGGGCAGGGTGAAGGACGGCGTCTTCGCTTCATGCGCTGGGGGCTGATGCCGGCCTGGCTCACCGAACCGCCCGGCCGGCCGCTTGTCAATGCCCGTATCGAGACGGTTGCCGACCGCCCGGCCTTCCGTGCCGCCTTCCGCCACCGGCGCTGCCTGGTGCCGGCCGACGGTTGGTACGAATGGCAGCCGCAGCCGCATGGTCCCAAGCAGCCTTTCGTCTTCCTGGCCCGGGCCGCGGACACCCCCTTCGCCCTTGCCGCCCTCTACGAGGAAGCGCACACGGCCCGTCGGGGCGAGACGGTCCCCGAGACCGTCACCCTCCTCACCATGCCGGCCCGGCCCGCCTTCGCCGCGATCCATGACCGCATGCCCGTGCCGCTCGCACCTAAGAGCTTCGCCGCCTGGCTCGATCCGCAGCAGCCCCCCTGTCCCGACGACCTCGCGCTGCTGCCCGAGGACGCCTTCGCCACGCGCCCCGTCTCCCGCCTCGTCAATCGGGTGTCGATCGACGGGCCCATGCTGTTGGAGCCGGACCATATGCGCCCCGCGCACCGCCCGTCCTCCTCCCACGACGACCAAGGCGATCTCTTTGCGTGACAACCCGGTGCGGACAGCCGTCCCCTTCCCCCGGCATTCACAACTCAAGGCCGGAGGCAAAATAGGTGAAGGGGTGCACCGCGGCGGCCAAGGCGAGCGAGGCCATCAGCCAGATCCCATTGATCGCCGCAGAGACGGCCATGCCGGTGACCGAGAACGCCATCCCCTCGCCCAAGACCACCGTGACCAGACTGGACAGCGCGGCACCCGCTATCGTCAGCAGAAGACTGGCCAGGAAATAGGGCGTCCGGGCCCGACCAAGGGCGTCGAAGGCCTGATGGATCGGCGTGCGTCCATGAGCGACCGTTTCCACCACCGCCAGCAGATAGGTCGCAAAAAGCGGCACATAAAACACCACGGCGAGCCCGCCCAGAAGCACATTGATCTGCATCGCAGAAAGCTTCACGCCGACAACAGCAAAGAGCCCCATGAGGAGCAGATAGAAGGCCACCAACGGGATCCCGAGAAGAACACCCCAGCCGATCATGGCGACGCTGCGCCAAAGAATATGCAGGAAAGTCCCGGCCATCCGACCTGCGGCGAGCGGCCGGCCGTGGGTCAACACATGCGCCCAGACCGTCACGGCCAGAAGCCATATCAAACCAATGACCAGATTGCGCACGACCAGGGGGCGCAGGAGCGGGAGCACCTGCTCGCGAATGGCCTCCGGATCCTGCATCCCGCTGGCGGCCATGATCTGGGAGAGTGGGCCGGCCAGATCGCGAAACAGCAGATACTGAGCGAGCACGATCAGCGCGATCAGCAACAACGCGACCTGGGCTTCGGCCCGCAAGCGCCCCCACATGGCAACCAACAGGCCGCCCACGGTCGGTGTTGTCTGGTGGTCATTCATGACGACTCCTCCCTTTGGATCCTCTCGCCCCCCATCCCACTCGTTTCTCAAGCGGGTATCCAAGCGGGATCAGCATGCCGTGCCGGCGCCCCGACGTCCAGAGGGTCCGGATAAGACGGTCGCGCAGCCCTGCTCGCCGGGTTTTCCTTGCGGCCCGTCACTCCTCCGGGCCGTGTCCGCGCTTGGGCACCAGCACGGAGCGGATGAATTCACACACCATCACGCCGTCCTGATTGAAGCCGCGGGTCTTGACGGTCACGATCCCCTGGTTCGGGCGCGAGCGCGATTCGCGCACCTCCAGCACCTCCGATTCGCCATAGATCGTATCGCCCACGAACACCGGCGCCGTCATCCGGATCTCCTTCCAGCCGAGATTGGCGATCGCTTTCTGGCTGATGTCGGACACCGACATCCCAAGCAGCAGCGAAACGGTGAAGGAAGACACCACCAACGGCCGCCCGAATTCCGTGCGCTTGGCATACTCCTTGTCGAAGTGCAGCGGATGGGTGTTCATGGTGAGAAGCGTGAACCAGGTGTTGTCGGTCTCCGTGATCGTGCGGCCGGGACGATGCTCGTAGACGTCTCCCACCTTGAAATCCTCCAGATAGCGCCCGAAGGATTCCCGATAGCGCTGGGGGCCGACCTGCTCATGTCTCTGGACCATCTGCCATTTCCTCCTTGATCTGAGGGCCTCTTCCTCTTGACTTGCTCTTGACTTGGGCTGTGTGGGCGGCCGACTGTCACGGCCGGCGATCCAGGTGGAGCCTGAAGCAGGCTACCGCGGATTGTGCAGCGCAGCAAGGGAATTGGCGCATGACCACCACCAACCGGGAGCAGGATGCCGGGGACCGGCCGGGGCCTCTGGCCGGTCTGCGCGTGCTCGACATGACGCGGGTGCTGGCCGGCCCTTTCGCCGCCCAGATCCTGGGCGATCTCGGGGCCGATGTCATCAAGGTCGAGCATCCCGCGCGCGGCGACGACACGCGCCAATGGGGGCCGCCCTTCCTGAAAACGGCGGACGGCGAACAGATGGCCGCCTACTATCTGGCGGCCAACCGCAACAAGCGCGCGGTGGCGATCGACTTCGCGAACCCTGAGGGCCGGGATCTCATCCTGCGTCTCGTCACGCGGGCCGACGTGCTGCTCGAAAACTACAAGGTCGGGACGCTTGCGCGCTATGGTCTTGACCACGAATCGCTCGCCCGGTGCAATCCGCGGCTCATCCATGTCTCGATCACCGGCTTCGGTCAGACGGGTCCCTGGCGCGAGCGTCCCGGCTATGACTTCCTCATCCAAGCCCTCTCCGGATTGATGAGCATCACCGGCGAGCCGGATCGCCCGCCGATGAAGGTGGGGGTGGCGATGACGGATCTGTTGACCGGTCTTTATGCGGTGATCGGCGTGCTCGCGGCGCTGGCCGAGCGCGCGGGCTCGGGCCGCGGTCAGCATCTCGATCTCGCGCTGTTCGAGGCCACCATCGGCACGCTCGCGAATCAGGCGATGAACTATCTGGTCTCGGGCCGCCCGCCGGCGCGGCGCGGCAACGCCCATCCCAATATCGTGCCCTATCAGGACTTCCCCACCGCCGACAAACGCATCGTGATTTGTGTAGGCAACAACCGCCAGTTCACGGCGCTCTGCCGTTTGCTGGGTCATGAGGAATGGGCGGCGGACCCCCGTTTTGCGACCAATCCGGCCCGTGTGGCCCATCGCGAGGTGCTCGTCGGCCGGATCAGCGAGGTGTTGATGACGCGCCCGGCCGCGGATTGGCTTGCGGCGCTGGAGAAGGCGGGAATCCCCGCCGGCCCCATCCAAGACATCGCCGAGGCGCTCGCCTCCCCCCAGGCCGCGGCGCGAGAGCTGGTGCAGACCATCCGGGATCCGCGGCGCGGCGCATTTCCCGGATTGGCCAGCCCGTTGCGCTTCTCCCGCACACCAGTGCGCTACCACCGCGCGCCGCCGCCTCTGGGCGCCGACACCGAGGCCGTTCTCCGCGAGCTGGGGCTGACCCCGCCCGAAATCGCCAGATTGCATGACGCCGGCGTGATCGCCTAGCCTGACCGGGTGGAGTGGCGGAGAGGAAACGAACGATGGACTTTCGCGATCAAGTCGTGTGGATCACGGGCGCCTCCAGCGGTATCGGCGCGGCGCTCGCGCGGGCTTTCGCGCGCCGCGGGGCGAAGCTGATTCTCTCCGCCCGGCGGCAGGAGCGGCTGGCGGCGCTGGCCGCCGAGCTGGGGGATGCGCAGGTCACAGTGCTGCCGTTCGACGTCACCGACGAGACGGCGTTGCCCGCCGTGGTGGACAAGGCGATCGCCGCTTTCGGGCGAATCGACGTGCTCATCAACAACGCCGGCATCAGCCAGCGTTCGCTCGCCTGGGAGACGGATCTTTCCGTCTATCGCCGGATCATGGAGGTGGATTTCTTCGCCCCCGTCACGCTCACGCTCCTGGTGCTGCCGCACATGCGCGCGCGCGGGCGGGGACTGATCGTGGTGACATCCTCGGTGGCCGGCAAGGTCGGTGTGCAGTTGAGGACCGCCTATTGCGCCGCCAAGCATGCGGTGATGGGCTTCTATGACGCCCTGCGCGCGGAACTGGCTGGCGAGGGGATCCGGGTCGCCACCGTTGTCCCCGGCTTCATCCGCACCGAAATCGGCCGCCATGCGCTCACGGGAACCGGCGAGCAAGTGGGCGGCGACACGCCGGCGATCGCAGGCGGCATGGATCCCGACAAGGCGGCCGAACGGATCGTCCGGGGCCTCGAGAGGGACCGGCCCGAGATTCCCGTCGGCGAAGGCCCCGAGATGCATATTTTGTGGATCAAGCGGCTCTTCCCACGGCTTGCGTTCCGCATCATGGCGCGCATGCGCCGCAGCTGAAAGATCCCGAAGGACCGCGGCTGATCCCCCCGCGCCACCGACGTCAATTGCGCCAGAAACTGGGATCGAGCAGCACGAGCAGGGTGAACAGCTCCAATCGGCCGAGCAGCATGGTGCCCGCGAGAATCCATTTTGCGAGATCCGGCAGATCGTGGAAATTGCCGGCCGGCCCGACGATCTCCCCCAACCCCGGCCCGACATTGCCGAGCGCGGTGGCGGCCGCAGAGAGCGCCGTGAGCAGATCCATCCCCAGCATGGTCAGCAGCACCGCAGCCACCGAGAATCCGCCCACATAGACGGCGAGAAAGGCCAGCACGCTGGCTTCCACCTCGCGATCGACGATGCGGCCGCCGTATTTGACGAGCTCCATGCGATGCGGCCGCGCCAGCCGACGGGCGTAGGATTTGACCGTCAGCCACAGGATCTGGTGGCGATAGATCTTGATGCCGCCGGCCGTCGAGCCCGTGCAGCCGCCGATGAAGGTCAGGGCGAAGAACACGCCCACCGCAAAAGAGTGCCACAAGGAATAATCCTCGGTCGCATAGCCGGTGGTGGTCACGATCGAGACCACGTGAAAGGCGGCCTTGCGCAAGGCTGATCCGAAACTCTCCCGACCCAGCCCCACGAGCCAGAGCGCCACCAGCGCGGTCACGAGAACCAGAAAGGCGAGAAAGGCGCGCACCTGCACGTCCCGCGCCAAGGCGCGCCATTGCCCCTTCACGGCCCGGATATAGGCGACGAACGGAATGCCGCCGGCTATCATGAACACGACCGCCGCCCATTCGAGCCCGGGATGGCGAAAATGGCCGAAGGAGGCGTCATACGTGGAATAGCCGCCGGTGGACAATGTCGTCATCGCATGCACAGTGGCATCGAAAAGCGACATGCCGAGCAGATGATAGGTCAGAAAACAGGCCAGGGTGAGCGCAAAATAGATCGCAACGATGTAGCTGACCAGTTCGCGCGCGCGCGGTGTCACCCGTTCCGAACGCTCGGAGGATTCCGTCTGGAACAGCTGCATGCCGCCGACCCCGAGGAACGGCAGCATGATCATCGCCATCACCACGATGCCGACACCGCCGACCCATTGCAGCAGCGCCCGCCAAAGCAGAATGCCGGGCGGCAGGGATTCCAGACCCGTCATCACCGTGGAGCCGGTGGTGGTGAGCCCCGAGACGGTCTCAAAAAAGGCATCGGAAAAGCTGAGTCCGCCACCAGTGAACAACAGCGGAAAGGATGCCGCAAGCGACAGCAGCAGCCAGGCGGAGGCCGTGAGCAAAAAGCCTTGACGGCGGGTGAGGGGGGGCATGCGTGCGGTCCGGGTGGCCAGAACCATCGCGCCGCCGAGAAAGGCCGTCACCGCAGCCGCCAGCACGAAGACCGCCCAGTCCGGATTGCGCGCGCCCAGATCCACCAAGGCCGGAAAGATCATCGCGCCGGCGAGCACCAGCAGCAGCCAGCCGCAGATGAACAGCACCGGCCTGATCGTCAGCATGGCCTCCTCCCTCGCCGCAGCTTGCGGAACGCGCCGCTGCTCTCACGCCTCGTGGACGGAAATCGTTTCCACGCGCTGCTCGGGACGGGACGGATAGCGCCGCCGCACCCGTTCGCTCGCGACATCGAGGTCGAAATCCGCCGGCAACAGATTGGCGCGTCGCAGAACGGCACTCAAGTCCTGCGGGCTTAGAAAGCGATGGACATGAAAGCCGCAACCGGCCGCTGCTTCCACATTGGCCGGGCTGTCATCGATGAACAGGGCCGTCTCGGGTTGGATCCGGAACCGCCGGATGGCGCGGATGAAGATCTCCGGATCCGGTTTGACGACTCCTTCCTCCCCCGATACGACGATGTCGCGCAAAAGAGCGAGAAACGGAAACTGGCGGCGGGCGCGTGGAAAGGTCTCGGCCGAGTAGTTGGTGATCGCATAAACAGGCACGCCGCGCGCGTGGAGAGCATCGAGGATCGCCACCGACTCCCAAATGGGCCCGGCGATCGTTTCATCCCAGCGTTCGTAATAGGCCGCGATCAGATCGGCGTATCGGGGAAACCGTTTCTGACGCTCGGGAATGGTCTCGCGATAGCTGCGCCCGCGATCGTGATCGAGATGCCAGTCGAGCGGCACCACCTCTTCGAGAAAGAAGGCGCGTTCTTGCGGATCGGGAATCAGCTTCTCATAAAGGAAGGCCGGATCCCAGCGCAGCAGGACATTGCCGATGTCGAAGACGACGGTCTTGATCCCGGTGCCGCTGCCCTTCACTTCTTCCGACATCGCCAGCCGATCCTGCCGAGATGACATCCTTGCGGCCGCCATGCCGACGGCTGCGCCCTCTCCTGTCCGGAGAGAACGGTTATTCCCCAACCGGTATCAAGGGCGATTCGCCGTCCGTAGGACAGGGCTCAGCCCTGACGGGCCTTGAAGCGACGATTCGTCTTGTTGATCACATAGACCCGGCCGCGGCGCCGGATCACCCGGCAGTCACGGTGCCGCTTCTTCAAGGATTTCAAACTGTTCTTGATCTTCATCTTCGTGCGGTCCTTGATGTTTCCGGCATACAGACCACCTTTCGGCCCTCTCAGGGCCGGTTTGCGGCGCGGCGGAACATAGTGGGCGCATCCGACCGCGTCAAGCGGGCCGCCTCGTCTTCTTGCCGGCGCGGTCATGGCTTCTTTGCGCCCCGCCTTCCCGACATTCTTCCCCCCCTTCGGGGCGACCGCATCTGCGATTGCCATGACATTCCAGGCTCTCTATGAACGAAAACATGGGTGAGACGCGGACCAATATCCACGAATACACGGTCTCGGAGCTCTCGGGCGCGCTCAAGACAACGGTCGAGGAGCGCTTCGGTCATGTCCGGGTGCGGGGCGAGCTGTCGGGTGTCAAGCTGCACGGCCGCTCGGGCCATCTTTACGGAAGCCTGAAGGATGAGAAGGCCGTGCTCGACATCGTCTGCTGGCGCGGCACCGTCCAGCGACTCGCCTTCAAGCCCGAAGACGGCCTCGAGGTCGTGGCGACCGGGCGGCTGACGACCTATGCCGCGCGCTCGAAATACCAGCTCGTGATCGAGCGGCTGGAGCCGGCCGGTGTCGGCGCGCTGATGGCGCTGCTGGAAGAGCGCAAGAGGAAGCTCGCCGCCGAGGGTTTGTTCGATGCCGCACGCAAGCGCCCGATCCCCTTCCTGCCCGCGGTCATCGGGGTCATCACCTCGCCGACGGGCGCCGTCATCCGCGACATTCTCCATCGTCTGGGCGAGCGTTTTCCGCGCCGGGTGCTGTTGTGGCCCGTCCTTGTGCAGGGTGAAGGCGCGGCCGAGCAGATCGCCGCGGCGGTCTCCGGTTTCAACGAGCTGGCCGCGGCCGGGCGGCTGCCCCGACCCGACGTGCTGATCGTCGCGCGGGGCGGCGGCTCGATCGAGGACTTGTGGCCCTTCAACGAGGAAACGGTCGTGCGCGCGGTGGCCGCGAGTCGCATTCCGGTCG
Organism: uncultured Sphingomonadales bacterium; assembly: GCA_964547755.1. Taxonomy (GTDB): domain Bacteria; phylum Pseudomonadota; class Alphaproteobacteria; order Sphingomonadales; family Rhodothalassiaceae; genus J084. The sequence continues at coordinate 12,494 of CAZJPA010000006.1, read as the reverse complement.
TCTCGGCGGTCGGCCATGAGACCGACACCACCCTCATCGACCTTGCTGCCGACCGACGGGCGCCGACGCCGACCGCCGCCGCCGAGATGGTCGTGCCGGTGCGTCGCGAATTGCTGGAGCGGGTGGCGGATCTGAGAGGGCGTCTCGACCGGGCCCTCTGGCGTCAGGCCGAACGCGCCCGCGAGCAGCTGCGCCAGCTCTATCGCCATCTTGCCCGCCCGCAGGATCTGCTGGCCGCCCCCCGCCAGCGGCTCGACGAGCTGGACGAGCGCCTGCCGCGCGCCTTGGGCAGTCTCGCCCAGGCACGCCAGTGGCGGCTGGCCGAGCTGACCGCCCGTCTGTCCCCCCGCACGCTCGCCCAGCAGATGGCGCGCCAGGCCGAACGCTTGGATCATGGCGGCATCAGGCTCACCCATGCGCTCGCACGCGGTCTTGGGCGCGCGCATGATCGGCTGCATGCGCGCACGAGCCGTCTGCTACCGGCGAATCTCGCCCGCGAATTGGCGCGTGGGCGGGCCGAAGAAGACCGCCTCCACCGCATGCTCGCCAGCACGATGCAGGAGCGACTGCGGCGCCAGGCGGAACGCGTGGCCCATGCCGGGCGGCTGCTGGAGAACATGAGCCACCGGGCGGTGCTCAAGCGGGGGTTCGCCCTGGTCCATGGACCAGACGGCCGTATCATCGCCAGCGCCGCCGCCTGCCGGCCCGGTCTGAGGGTAGAGACCGAGTTCTGCGACGGGCGCGTGCCGATGCGGGTGGAAGACGGGGCGGGCGCGCCGGCCGCCCGCAACCCCCGGCGAACCGCACGGCGCGCATCCTCGAAGCGCTCTTCCCAGCCCTCTCTGTTCTAATTGTTCCGCTGAAAACTTCTCGACTATACTTGATATCATCTGGGCACTCTATGATAATTCAACTAATGCCTGGAGGATTTCGAGATAGTGCCTGTCGATGTAAAGAAACTGGCAACCCTTTCGTGCCAAGATGAGTCGTGCGGTGGGGCGTATCTCGGAGGTGCGTCATGGCGATCAGCAAGGCCTATGAACGCTGTCTGCTGGCGCTGACGATGATGGTGCGCGGCACGGGCAGCATTCAGGAGCGGTTGCAGGATGCGTTTCTTGCGCATATGCGTCATATCGACCCGGAGAAGGATCTCACCCCGGCGCTTGCCCAGCAATTCCTCGAATTGAAGGCGCTGGTCACCGCCAGGGAGCCGGAATCCGAAGGCGAGACACGGGTGGAGGCGACGATACGGGCGATGTCGGAAGCCGAGGCCCAAGAAGTCGCCGATCAGTTCATCGCCTTTGCCACGAATGTCGCTGGCGAGTATCACGACCGCTCGCTGGCGGAAGTGCGGCGTATGGTCTCGTGAGCCGCAAGCCATCGCCTCTGTTCAAGCGGTCGGCTCGGCGGGCGTGCGGTCTGCTGGCTTGAGTGCAACCCGGGCGGGCCGGGATGGCGACCGGTCAGGTGATGGAAACGGCCGAGACAGCTGGGACACCCATGCCTGCTCTTTGCCTTGGTCCACGGGGATGGAATCCGCACACGGCGCCGCCTCTGGATGTCCAGGCTGCTTCCAAGATCTTGGATAGCGCAGAAAAAGACCGGTCGATCAGTGGCTTTTGCCGACTCTCTCACCCCCGAGCATAGGGTTCTCGCCCAGCGCTCTTTCTTTCTCCGCCGATCCGGTGCCGAGGCGCGCCTCGGCCGCCCGGTCTTACAGCGCGCCGTGGCAATGCTTGTATTTGCGGCCCGAGCCGCAGGGGCAAGGTTCGTTGCGACGCACGCGGCCCCAGGTGGAGGGATTGTTGGGATCGCGCGCGTCGGCCGCCTTACGGGTGACCACCGTGCCGCCCGGATTGACGACGCTGGCGCCCACGAGCCCCGCTTCGGCCTCTTCGAACTCATTGCGGCCCGTGAGCGGGTCGCGGTGTTCGGCATGGATCTCGCGCGGTTCCTCCAGCGCCGGCGGCTGCTGTTCGAACTCGGCATGGGCGAGCAGCTGGGTGACGGTCTCGCGCACATGTTCCAGCATCGCCTCGAACATCGCGAAGGCTTCCGACTTGTATTCGTTCAGGGGATCACGCTGGGCATAGGCGCGCAGCCGCACCGCCTGACGCAGATAGTCGAGATTGGCGAGATGCTCCTTCCACTCCTGATCGATGACCTGGAGCAGGACGCTCTTTTCGACCGCCCGCCATAGCTCGGGGCCGACATGCGCGGCCTTGGCGGCCATCTTGCGCTCGGCGGCCTCCGAGATCCGGCGGATCACCTCGGACGCGTCGATTCCCTCCTCTTGCGCCCAATCGGCGACCGGCAGATCGAGACCGAGCACGCGCTTGACGTCCTGGGCCAACCCCGCCACGTCCCACTGCTCGGGAAAGGCCTTGGGCGGAACATGGCGGGCGACGAGAGCGGCCACCGTCTCCTCGCGCATCTCCCGGATCGTGTCCGAGACGTCTTCTTCGCGCATGATCTCCTTGCGCTGGGCGAAGATCACCTTGCGCTGGTCGTTCATGACGTCGTCGAACTTCAGGAGATGCTTGCGGATTTCGAAATTGCGCGCCTCCACCTTCTGCTGGGCTTTTTCGATCGCCTTGGTCAGCCAGGGGTGGACCATCGCTTCGCCTTCCTCGATCCCGAGGCGCTGGAGCATGGCGTCCATGCGTTCGGGTCCGAAGATGCGCATGAGATCGTCTTGAAGCGAAAGGAAGAATTTGGAGCGCCCCGGATCGCCCTGGCGGCCGGAGCGACCACGCAGCTGGTTGTCGATGCGCCGCGATTCGTGGCGCTCGGTGCCGATGATATAGAGCCCGCCGGCGGCCTTGACCTTCTCGCGCTCCTCTTCGACCTCGCGGCGGATACGCTCGGTGATGCGTTCGCGTTCGGCCGGATCGGTGACGTCCTTCGTCTCGTCGGCGATGCGCATCTCGGCATTGCCGCCAAGCTGGATGTCGGTGCCGCGGCCGGCCATGTTGGTGGCGATCGTGATCGCACCCAGCCGTCCCGCCTGGGCGACGATATGCGCCTCCTGCTCGTGGTAGCGGGCGTTGAGCACGTTGTGGGGGATCTTCTGCTTCTTCAGCAGGGCCGAGAGATGCTCGGACTTTTCGATCGAGACCGTGCCGACGAGCACCGGCTGGCCGCGCTTGCGGCAGTCCTTGATCTCTTCCACGATCGCCCGATATTTCTCCTCCGCCGTGCGGTAGAACTCGTCCTGCTCGTCGATGCGGATGACGGGCCTGTGAGTCGGGATCTCGACGACATCGAGCCCGTAGACTTCCATGAACTCGGTGGCCTCGGTGGCGGCCGTCCCGGTCATGCCGGCGAGCTTCGGATACATCCGGAAGTAGTTCTGGAAGGTGATGGAGGCGAGTGTCTGGTTCTCCGGTTGGATCTCGACCCCCTCCTTGGCCTCGATCGCCTGATGCAGCCCGCCCGACCAGCGCCGGCCCGGCATCATGCGGCCGGTGAACTCGTCGATGATCACGACCTTGCCGTCTTTGACGATGTAGTCCGTGTCGCGGTGGAACATCTGCTGGGCACGCAGCGCCTGGTCCACATGGTGGACGATGGCGGTGTTTTCGTAGTCGTAGAGATTGTCGGATTTGAGCAGCCCATGCTCCTTCAAGAGCGCCTCGATCTTTTCCGCGCCTTCTTCCGTCAACGAGATGGTCTTGTTCTTTTCATCTTTCTCGAAGTCGCCCTCACCGAGTTTGCGCACCAGGCGATCGACCTTGAGATAGAGATCCGTCTTGTCCTCGGTGGGCCCTGAGATGATGAGCGGCGTGCGCGCTTCGTCGATGAGGATCGAGTCGACCTCGTCCACGATCGCATAATGGAACGGCCGTTGGACCATGTCTTCGATACGATACTTCATATTGTCGCGCAGATAATCGAAGCCGAACTCGTTGTTGGTCCCATAGGTGATGTCGGCCGCATAGGCGCGCCGGCGCTCGTCATCGTCGAGGCCGTGGACGATCACACCGACGGAAAGCCCCAGTTTGCGGTAGATCTGGCCCATCCATTCGGCGTCGCGGCGGGCGAGATAGTCGTTGACGGTGACGATATGCACACCCTTGCCCGTCAACGCATTGAGATAGGCGGGAAGCGTCGCGACCAGGGTTTTGCCCTCGCCGGTCTTCATCTCGGCGATCTTGCCCTGATGCAGCACGAGGCCGCCGATGAGCTGAACGTCGAAATGCCGCTGTCCGAGCGTGCGTTTGGCTGCCTCGCGCACGGTGGCGAAGGCCTCGGGCAGCAGATCGTCCAGACTTTCGCCCTCCTTCAGCCGCGCGCGAAAACGATCGGTCTGGGCGGCCAGCTCCTCATCCGAGAGTTTCTCGATTTCGGGCTCGAGCGCGTTGATGCGTTGGACGATCGGCTGAAGACGCTTGAGAACGCGCTCGTTGCGGGTGCCGAAGACCTTGCGGGCCAAAGATGTGAAACCGAGCATGACGATCCAATCGAATCCCGTTTCGGGCCGGCGCGGCCGTCTGTGTCTGGCGGTAGCGACACGCTCCTGAAGGCTGTTCACCCTCTCCGATCCGTGCGTCGAGGACACGGTCCAGGGTCTGTCGTCTCCACCTTTGCGCCCCGCCCTCTTTTGCCGGACTTGCGCTTCGAGATAGGAAGGGGGCGGACCCCTGTCAACTTCGGCCGTCGGCCGATCCATGCGAAGGAGCCTTGAGGATGTCGATCTCGCCGCTCGCACCGGCTCGCTTTCCGATGCTGTTGCCCGTGCCGGGTTTGACCTTTGCGGTCTGGGCCAGCGGCCTGCGCTATCGGGACCGGGAAGACACCATCATCTTCCGATTGCCGCCCGACAGCATCGCGGCCCAGGTAACGACCCGCTCGCGCACCGTCGCCGCTCCCGTGACCCTATCGCGCCGCCATGCCGCGGCCGCACAAGGCCGGATTCAGGCGCTGCTGGTTCATGCCGGCAATGCCATTGCGCTGCTGGGTCCGGCCGGTGAGGAGGCGACGACGCATCTCGCCCACGCGCTCAGCCGAACCTTCGCGATCCCGGTGGAAGAGACGCGGATCGCGGCCACGGGCGTCATCGGCTTGCCGTTCGACGCCGCCGCCCTTGCCGCCCAGCTCGCGGCACGCCTGGACTGGCAGAGCGCGCGCTGGGAACGGGCGGCGCGGGCGATCATGACCACCGACACCTTCCCCAAAGGGGCCGGCGCATTGGCCAAGATCGACGGCGAGCCGGTCGTGGTGACGGGAATCGCCAAGGGCTCCGGCATGATTCGGCCCGACATGGCGACCATGCTCGCTTTCCTATTCACCAATGCGCGCCTGCCGCAGGCGGTGCTGGACGTCCTTCTCCGGCGCGCGGTGGACCGGTCCTTCCATCGCATCACGGTCGATGGCGACACCTCGACCAACGACATGGTCTTGCTGGCAGCCACCGGTGAGAACGCGCGCCACGAGTCGGTCACCGACCCTGACGATCCGCGGCTCGCCGATTTCGTCCGGGCTCTCGATGAGGTGGCGGTCTCGCTTGCGCAGCAGATCGTGCGCGACGGTGAAGGCGCCCGGAAATTCGTGACCATCCGGATCATCGGCGCCTGCGACGATACGGCGGCCCGCCGCGTCGCCTTCACGATCGCCGAATCGCCTCTGGTCAAGACCGCCATTGCCGGCGGCGACCCCAACTGGGGCCGCATTCTCGCGGCCGCCGGCCGCTGCGGAGCGGTCACCAGTGGTCCCGAGCGCTGGCGGCTTCGGATCGGCGACGAGCTGGTCTTCGCCGCCGGCGCGCCGCATCCCGACTACGACGAAAGACGGGCGGCGGCACATATGGCCGGCTCTGAGATCGTGATCGCGCTCGATCTCGGCGAAGGTGCCGGCATGGCCGAGGTGTGGACCTGCGACCTCACGCGCGATTACGTCGCCATCAATGCCGACTATCGCAGTTGAGCGGCTGGCGGCGCGCGGCGGAGTGTAGCCCGGAGCGCGTCGGCGTCCGGCCCGGAAGCATCTGCCCCTTTGCATGAGAACCGGGGGGCAGATTCTACCTGTCGCCGCAAGCCGTATTCTCCGCCTCTTCCAGCAACCAGTTGAAAATACGCCTTAAACTCGTCTGGCACGATCCTTGAGGGTGGCGGTCTGCCCTGTCCCGACGGACAGATGGAATGCCGAGAGGGAGTCTATGCCAGATGACGGTTACCCGTGAAGCCTACATCGCCTTTCTGGAGCAGGTGGAAGCGGCGCTCGAAGAGGCGCTCAAGCGTGCGGACCCGCCGGTGGTGAACGGCCACAGGGCGGAGCTCATGCGCATGCATCAGGAAGTCTCGGCGACCCGCAAGGCGCTGCTTGCGCGCGAGAATGCCGGTCCGGAGCCCTTGGCCGCTTCCTCGCGCTGACCCCGACGAAGATCATCTCTTCGCCCCGCTTGCATCGGCCTCAGCCTCCCGTTAGAGACGGGGCGGCACTGCCGGTCCGTCGGCCTGAGCGGTGCTCTCGTATCATGACGAAAACCAGGGAACACGCGATGGTCGCCGCCAATCCGCAAGGTATCGCCGCTGAAGCGCTGCGCCAATACATCGCCCGCATCGAGCGCCTCGAAGAAGAAAAGCAGGCCCTGCTTGCGGACATCCGCGAGGTCTATGCCGAAGCCAAGGCCCAAGGATTCGACCCCAAGATCATGCGTCAGGTCGTGCGGCTGAGGAAGAAGGACCACGACCAGCGCGCGGAAGAGGAAGCCCTGCTCGATCTCTATCTGAAAGCCGTGGAAGGCGGCTGAACGCAAAAGAGCGTCGCTCCACACGCCAGGCGACCACAGCCGCTGGAGAATCGCGCCTCGTCTTTGGCGCCCCATTCATCACCGTCTGGAAAGCCCCGTCAGCCGCCGGTCGGCTCGCTCCCGGCACCCCCCTCGACAGAAAGCCTTGCGCCGGCCGCGTGAAAAACCATTCTCTTCTGCTTGCGCCCCACCCTCACACCCCACCAAGGGTTGTGAGCCGATCTACAGCCCACCCATCTCGCAGAGACGATTCCACAGCTCATCCGGCACCGGCATCACGGACAGCCTGGGCTGGCGCACCAGCGCCCATTCGGCGAAGGCCGGATCCTTCTTGATTGCGGCCAGCGGCACGGGGGTTGGGAGATGTTCGAGCGCCCGCACATCCACCAGTCCGGACTTCGGATCGGCGGGGTCGGGATAGAAGGGCCGTACGATCTCGACGATCCCCATGATCCGCCTCTCCTTGCCGGAGTGATAGAAGAAAGCGGTGTCGCCGACGGCCATCTCCTTCATGTAGCCCAGCGCCTGGGCGTTGTGGACGCCGTCCCATTCGCTCACCTGCGCCTCGACCTGGTCGGCCCAGGACCACTCCTGCGGTTCCGATTTGAGCAGCCAGTGCGCCATTGCCTGTCTTCCTTGGTCTTTCTTGCGTCTTTCCTACCTGGTGGGCCGGATCCGAAGCGGTCACCATTCGTTTGCCTTGCGCTGCGTCTTACTGGCTAGCGCAGAAGCCGCCGGGAAATAAAGAGGGGCGACAGGTGTGGTCAGCTCCCGTTTGCGGGCACCCAGGCTCCCATGACCGCTTTCACCGGCAGGATCTCGCAGTCCGCAAAGATGCCGGCCTGGGCGTAGGGATCGTTTTCGGCGAACAGGCGCGCGGCCGTTTCGCTGGCGGCCTCGATCAGAAACACGCTGCCGGCCGGTTGTCCCTCTTCACCACGAATGGGGCCTGCGAACTTGAGACGCGCGCCGCATTCGCGCAAATAGGCCAGATGACGATCCCGATGGGCCGATCTTTCGGCCGTGCGCGCGGGATCGTCACGGGCAATCACGAGAAAAAGCATCGATTCGGTCCTCCTCTTCGCTGGTGAACGGGCGGCTGAGAAGCCGGTCCACGACGTCTCCGACCGCCTCTCCTCTGCCGACGAGCGCGTGCACGGCTTGGGTGATCGGCATATCGATCCCGTCTTCATCGGCCAATCTGGCCAGGACCTCCGCCGTCCAGACCCCTTCCGCCACCGAGCGCCGCCCGGCCAGGATCTCTTCCAGCCGGCGGCCCTCGCCCAGCGCCCGGCCCAGCGACATGTTGCGCGAAGCGGTGGAGGTGCAGGTGAGCACCAGGTCTCCCGCGCCCGACAGGCCGACCATCGTTTCCATCCGCGCGCCCCGGCTGCGCCCGAAACGGATCATCTCTTTCAGGCCGCGGGCGATGAGGGCCGCACGGGCGTTCTGTCCCAATCCCAACCCATCCACGACACCGCAGGCGATCGCGATCACGTTCTTGACGGCGCCGCCGATCTGGGCGCCGATCACGTCGCTCGATGTGTAGGGGCGGAAGTTCGGCTGGCCGAGAAGATGGGCGAGACGGTTTGCCAGTGTCGGCTCGTCGCTCGCGATGGTCACGGCCGCCGGCAGCCCTTGGGCGACCTCATGGGCGAAGGTCGGCCCCGAGAGCACGGCGAGCGGCCGACCGGGGGCGACTTCGGCGGCGACCATGCTCATCAGCTTGCCGGAACTTCGCTCGATCCCCTTCGCGCACAGCACGAGAGGAACATCCGCCTCCAGGCTGTCGATCGCCGTCATCAGCACCGCGCGCATGAATTGCGCTGGTGTGACCACGAGGATCACGGTGCACTCTCTCAGGATTGCAAAATCGGTACCCGCATACATGCCGGCCGGCAAGGGCACGTTCGGCAGGAAGAGGGGGTTTTCGCGCTGCTCATTGATCGCTGCCGCCACCTCGGGCTCACGCGCCCACAGCCGCACGGCATGCCCGCCCCGCGCGGCCACGGCGGCGAGCGCCGTTCCCCAGGCGCCTGCGCCGATGACTCCGATTGTCTCTTCGCCCGACACGATCCCGCATCCTCACGCTTGTGATCCTTGGCCCAAGGCTGGCCGATTGGCGCGGCGCGATCAAGCGTCTCGCCGCGCGGCGTCCGGTTGCCGAACTGCCCCTGTCAGGCTTTCGGTCCCTTGCGCCCGCCGCCCAGCCGGCCGGCGCGGCTTTCATCGAGCGGCCAGCGGGCCCGCACGGGTGCATCCAACCCGTCCACCCACCCGCGCAGGAGGCGTTCGCGGCCCGCATAGGCCACCATCGCCGCATTGTCGGTGCAATAGCGTACAGGCGGCACGACGATCTCGACTTCTTTCTCCTGACCCAATGCGCACAAGGCTTCCCGCAACCGCTCGTTGGCGGCCACGCCGCCGGCGGCCACCAATGTCGGCCGCGCCGGCCGCCAATGGGAGCGGTAATGATCGAGCGCCCGATCGAGGCGATCCACCAGAACATCGACGATCGCCTGTTCGAAGGAGGCGGCGAGATCGCGCCGGCTTTCGGCGTCCAGCTTCTCCACGCCGCCCAATCGGTGCAAGCGTTGCTGAAGCGCTGTCTTGAGACCGGCGAAGCTGAAGGTAAACGCGGTTGCGCCTCGCAAGGGGCGAGGCAGGTCGAAGCGGTAAGGATCGCCGCCGATCGCGGCCCGGGCGATCGCCGGCCCTCCTGGATAACCGAGCCCCAAGAGCCGAGCCCCCTTGTCGAACGTCTCGCCGGCGGCATCGTCGATCGTGGTGCCGAGCGCGTGATAGCGGCCGAGATCCTCGACGACGACCAATTGGGTATGGCCGCCCGAGACCAGCAGCAGCAGATAGGGGAAAGCCACATCGGCAAGCATGCGCACACTCAAGGCGTGGGCCTCGAGGTGATGAACCGCGACGAAGGGTTTCCGCCAGCCGAAGGCGAACGCCTTGCCGAAGGCGGCGCCGACCACCAGCGCGACCTTGAGCCCCGGTCCCGTCGTCGCCGCCACCGCTGCGATGTCCTCGCGCCTCAAACCGCTCTCGGCCAGCACCCGCGCGGCCAGTTCCGGCAGCAGCTCCAGATGCGCCCGCGCCGCCACCTCAGGCACGATACCGCCATGCGGCGCGTGCAGAGCGATCTGGCTTGCGACCTCCTCGGCCAGCACGCGTCCGTCCTCGCCGACGATCGCCACCGCCGTCTCGTCGCAACTCGTCTCGATGCCGAGCACGCAGGACATTCCGGTTCCATTTCTCCACACGAACGGGGCGGCTTACACCTTGACGTCCGTTCGCCTTACCGTCTAGCGCGGGGCCGAGACAAGCCATGGCCCCATTGTTCACGATCGCGACCAGAGGCAGTCCGCTGGCCCTGCGCCAGGCGGAGATCATGCGCGCGCGGCTCATCGCGCTCACAGGCGCGGATGCGGCCGCCTTGCCCATGCGCATCATCAAGACCAGCGGCGACCGGTTTCTGGCGAGCAGCCTCCAAGACCTGGGTGGCAAGGGGCTGTTCACCAAGGAAATCGACGAGGCGCTGCTCACCGGCGAGGCGGACATCGCCGTGCATTCCGCGAAGGACCTGCCGGCCGCCCTCCCGCCCGGCCTCGTCATCGCAGCCTTTCTTCCCCGCGAGGATCCGCGTGATGCCCTGGTCAGCCGGGAAGGACTCTCTCTCGCCGCGCTGGCCGCCGGCGCCCGGATCGGCACGGCGTCGCTGCGCCGCCGGGCCCAGATCAGGCGGCTGCGGCCGGATCTGGAACCGGTGCTGCTGCGCGGAAACGTCGGCCGAAGGCTCGCCAAATGCGCGGCCGGCGAGGTGGATGCCGTGGTGCTGGCGCTGGCGGGGCTCAAGCGCCTTGGTCTCGCAGATCGTGTCAGTGAGATTCTCGATCCCACGCAGATGCTGCCGGCCCCGGCTCAGGGGGTGATCGCCATCGTCACCCGCGCAGACGACGACAGGGCCCGGGCCGTGCTTGCGCGCATCGACGATCCGGCGACACGGATCGCCACTTGCGCCGAACGAGCGTTGGCGGCCGGGCTGGACGCCAGCTGCCGGACCCCTATCGCCGCTTTGGCCGAGCTGCGGGAGGCGACTCTTTCCTTGCGCGCCCGGTTGATCAGCCCCGACGGCAGCCGGATGTGGGAGGCGGCCGGCACGGCGCAAGCCTCGGCCGAGGCGGCCACCGCTCTGGGCAGCCGACTCGCGGCGGCGCTGCGCCGGCAGGCGGGCCCCGCCTTCTTCGCCGCCCTTGCGGCGCGATGACGGAGAGCATGTGATGACGGCCGACCGGCGGCCCACTCTTCTCGTCACACGGCCCATCGACCGGGCGCAGGAGACGGCCAGGCGCCTGCGGCGGACCGGCTTTTCGGCCATCGTCGCACCGGCGCTGGCCGTTGCGCCGCTCGATCACCCGCCGCCCCGCGATTGGCGGGACTGCGCGGCCGTGATCGCGACCAGCCCGCGCGCCTTTCTTGCGCCGATTCCGACCGCACTGTGCAGGCGTCCGCTTTTCGCGGTGGGCAAACGCACGGCGGCTGCCGGGCGCCGCGCCGGTTTCACCGCCGTGACGACCGGACCGGCCGACGGCGGCGCCTTGGCGGCCCATATTCTGGCCACGACCATGGCCGGTCCGTTCCTCTATCTGGCCGGGCGGGACCGCAGCCCTGTACTCGAGCGGCGGCTCCGGCAAGCCGGCCGGCCGCTCTGGGTCTGGGAGCGGTATCGGACCATGCCCCGGCCCGACATGCCCCCCCATGCCCGCACACGCTTCGCCGCCGGTGATATCGACGGTGTTCTCTTCTATTCCGCCCGCACGGCCGCAGCCTTCCGCGCCTGGCTCGACGGCGGTCTCATCCGCATCCTGCCGCACATTCAAGCTTGGGGACTGTCCGAGCAGGTGCTCGCGCCGGTGCGCGATCTGCCTTGGGCGGCCTGCTTTGCCGCCGATCACCCGCGCGAAAACACTCTTCTCAGGGCGCTCGCCACCCACTATCTTGAGCGGATACCGGAGCGGGAAAGCTGATCATGACGGCGGGTCACGACGACGAGGATTTGCTGGAAGCGGAGGTGGTTGCGGAAGAGCGACGGGAGCGCCGCGCGCCGATTCGCCTGCTCGTTGGAATCCTCGTCATCGCCGGTCTCCTGGCGCTGGCCTGGTGGCAGCGTGAGCGGATCGGCGGCTGGGTGGCCGATATCCTGGCCGGTGATCACCGACGCCCCTTACCCGAAGAACCCGATGCCGAGCGGCCGCAAGGATCCATACTGGGCCCGGCCCTTCCACCCCCATCCACGCGCGCGGAACTTGGGCGCACGGCCGCCGATCCGGCCGCACTTGCACGGCGTCTTGCGCAGCTGGAGGACGACCATGCAGCGCTCGCCCGGCAGGTCCGGGATCTCACCCGAGACCTCGCCGCGCTCGCCCGCCGCCAGTCCGAGCCGAAGAGCGGTCCGCGGCCGGAATGGCTGCTCGCCGTGACCTTGGCGCGGATCGCACTCAAATTGGATAGCGGCGGCGATCTCCTGGCCGAACGGCTCGCCTTGCAGGCGCTCGCACCCACCTTGCCGCCTGGCGCCCGCGATGACGCGGCCGCGCTGCTTGCCGCCACCACCGATCCGGCCACCGATTTGCCTGGTCGTGCCCGCATTCTTGCCCTTTTCGACGAGGCGACCCAAGCGAACCAGGCTACACATCCCCCGGCTGCGGCGGGAAGCTGGTGGCAGCGCTGG
>CAZJPA010000005.1:0-32318 GCA_964547755.1 uncultured Sphingomonadales bacterium | reverse complement strand
CTTTGAAGATGCGATCAAGCTTGCGAACGTCCTCCATCAAAAAGATCTCTCGCTCACAGAGGCGCTGGAGGAATACGAAGCCGAGCGCCGCCTTGAAGTGCTGCGTCTGCAAAGTGCGGCCCGCAATTCCACGGAATGGTTCGAGAATGTGGAACGCTATACCCATTTCGAGCCGATCCAGTTCACCTATTCCCTGCTCACCCGTTCGCAGCGCGTCAGTCACGAGAATTTGCGCCTGCGCGACCGAACGTGGCTGGAGCGTGTGGAACGCTGGTTCGCCGAAAAGGCCACGGGTGGCCGCGTCAACCGGGCGATTCCGCCGATGTTCGCCCCCTATCACCTGCGCGAGATGACCCTCATCAACCGTGTCATAGTCTCACCCATGTCGATGTACAGCGCCCATGACGGCCTCATCGGCGACTTTCATTTCGTGCACTACGGCGCGCGCGCACAAGGTGGCGCCGGGTTGCTGTTCACCGAGATGACGAATGTGGCGCCTGAAGCACGCATCACGCCCGGCTGTGCGGGCATCTGGAACGACGAACAGATGCGGGCCTGGAAACGGGTCGTCGATTTCGTCCACCGCGAAACCGAGGCCAAGATCTGCCTACAGCTGGGTCATGCCGGCCCCAAGGGATCGACGAAGGTCGCCTGGGAGGGCATGGACGAGCCGCTCGAAGAAGGCGGTTGGGAAGTGCTCGGCCCGTCACCGGTGCCATGGTCGCCACGCAATCCGGTGCCGCGGGAGATGACCCGGGCCGATATGGAACGCGTCATCGCGCAATTCGTCGCCGCCACCGAGCGGGCAGTCGCAGCCGGCTTTGACATGATCGAACTGCATGCGGCCCACGGCTATCTGCTGTCAGCCTTCATCACACCACTGACCAACAGGCGCACGGACGAATATGGCGGAAGCTTGGAAAATCGCCTGCGCTTCCCGCTTGAGGTGTTCCGTGCGATCCGGTCGGCCTGGCCTGATGAGAAGCCGATGTCGGTACGCATCTCGGCCCATGATTGGGTCGGCGAGAAAGGTGTGACGCCGGACGAAGCCGTGTTGATCGCGCGGGCCTTCGCGGATGCGGGGGCCGATATCATCGACGTCTCCGCCGGCCAGACATCGCGCCAGGCACGGCCCGTCTATGGACGCATGTTCCAGACGCCGTTTGCCGACCAGATCCGCAATGAGGCCGGCGTGCCGACGATCGCAGTCGGCAATATCTATGAGACAGACCACGTCAACTCGATCCTGGCCGCCGGCCGGGCGGATCTCGTGGCGCTGGCCCGCCCGCATCTGATGGATCCTTACTGGACCCTGCGCGCGGCGGCCCAACAGCACTATCACGAAGCACCCGTGCCTAAGCCGTATCTATCGGGCTTCGAACAGCTTGAACGCAATCTTGAACGCGCCGACCAGCTGCTGGTGATGAAGGTCTGAACGAAGAGCGGAACGATCGGGATTTCGGATGGCAAAGATGCAGGAGGACCAGCCCATGGGCGAAAGCGGGCGGCACGTGCTCGTGACCGGTGCCGGCAGCGGCATTGGTGCGGCCATCGCCCGCCGCTTTGCGCGGGCCGGCGAATGCGTCACCCTTGCCGGCCGCACCCGGGCGAAGCTGGAAGCCGTCGCAGCCGACTGCCCGAATGCGGCGGTCGTGGTAATGGACGTAAGCGCCCCTGAGTCCATCGCCCAAGCGGTGGACAACGCCATCGCCCACTTCGGACCGGTGAGGGTTCTAGTCAACAACGCGGGCATCGCACCGACGGCACCCTTCGAAAAAACCACGCGCGAACTGCTGCGCGAGACGATGGCCGTCAATCTTGAAGGCGTGTTGCTCTTGACACAGGCCGTTCTTCCCGGCATGCGCGAAGCCGGTTTTGGCCGTATCGTCAATATCGCCAGCACGGCCGGGCTGAAGGCCTATCGCTATTGTGCGGCCTACGCAGCCTCCAAGCACGCTGTGATCGGGCTGACCCGGGTGCTGGCGCTCGAGACGGCGGAACAGGGGATTACGGTCAATGCCGTCTGTCCCGGTTTCACGCGTACGCCACTTGTGGAACAGGCGGTTCAGCGCATCGTTGATCGCACGGGCAAGACGACCGAAGAGGTGTTGGAAGTCTATACCGCGGACAATCCACAAAGGCGGCTGATCGAACCGGATGAAGTGGCCGATCTTGTTTTTTATCTCGCCAGTGCGGCCGCAAAGGGTATAACGGGGCAGGCGCTGGTCTTGGCAGGTGGAGAAGTCATGGCATGACGGCGTCCACGCGAAAGAAGAAAATAGACAAGCAAGCTGCTTCATCGCCCGTCTATGAAAAGCTGGGCGGAGGCGCGCCGCACTCCAAGCAGTCGCTTCGGCTGTGGCTGAAGCTGCTGAGCTGCACCACCGTCATCGAGAACTGGCTGCGCAATCGTCTGCGCGGCGAGTTTCATACCACCTTGCCGCGCTTCGACGTGCTGGCGGCGCTCGACCGTCATCCCGAAGGTCTGCGCATGGGGGAGCTATCGCGCTATCTGCTCGTCTCCAACGGTAATGTGACCGGCATCGTCCAGCGTCTCGAAGAGGAAGGCCTGATCGCGCGCGAGCAAGCGCCTAATGACCGGCGCGCCATCCGCGTGCGTCTCACATCCAAAGGCAAAGCCCGATTCGCCGAATGGGCCGCCGAACATGAAGGCTGGGTGGACAGCCTGTTCAGCGACCTGTCCACCGAGGAGATGGAAGAGCTGATGGGGCAGCTGCGCCGTCTTCAGGAATCGTTGGCGCAAAAAGGGATTCCCGGAAAGGAGCGGTAATCTTCAATGATCGCAAGACGGGGGCGGTTTGCGCCGCAATCCTTCAAGCCTGAACATTTTCGCTGGGACTGGGACGATCCCGTCGCCACCATCACGCTTGCGCGACCGGAAAAGAAGAATCCGTTGACTTTCGAGTCCTATGACGAGCTGACCGATACCTTCCGGCGTCTTGCGGTGACCCCTGAAGTGCGCGCCGTCGTGCTCACCGGTGAAGGCGGGAATTTTTGCTCTGGCGGCGATGTCTTCGAGATCATCGGCCCCTTGACCGAGATGGCCATGCCGGAACTGCTGGCGTTCACCCGCATGACCGGCGATCTCGTCAAGGCCATGCGCGCCGCCCCCCAGATCGTGGTGGCGGCGGTCGATGGTGTCGCCGCCGGTGCCGGCGCCATTCTCGCGATGGCTGCGGATCTGCGGATCGCCACGCCACGGACGAAGACTGCCTTCCTGTTCACCCGTGTCGGCCTTGCCGGTTGCGACATGGGTGCCTGCGCCATTCTGCCACGGATCATCGGTCAGGGTCGGGCCGCCGAGTTGCTCTACACCGGCCGCAGCATGAGCGCTGAGGAGGGATTGGCTTGGGGCTTCTACAACCGGCTGGTGGATCCAGATGCTCTGTTGACCGAAGCACATACCCTCGCCCGCCGGCTGGCTGAAGGACCGATGTTCGCGCATGCCATGACCAAGCGTCAGCTCGACCAAGAATGGGCGATGAGTATCGAGACCGCGATCGAAGCAGAAGCGCAAGCCCAGGCCATCTGTATGCAGACACGGGATTTCCGCCGCGCCTTCGAAGCGTTCGCGGCGAAGAGGAAGCCTGTTTTCAAGGGGAACTGAGGGTGGATCGCAGCTATCTCTCCTGGCCGTTTTTTGCCGACCGGCACCGCAGCCTCCAGGCAGCGGTCGAGGCCTTTGCTCACACCCATCTGGATAACGATACACCCGAGGCGACCGACGATGCAGCATTGGACGCCCGCTGCCGCACTCTTGTCGCCGCTCTGGGAAAAACCGGCCTGCTGCGCCATGCGGTCGCGGGGCAAGAGCCGGGTTCCCGGCTGGAGGTGCGCAGCCTGTGCCTGATCCGCGAGACGCTCGCCTATTACGACGCCCTCGCCGACTTCGCTTTCGCCATGCAGGGCCTGGGGTCAGGGCCGATCTCGCTGTTCGGCAGCCCCGAGCAGCGCGCGCGCTACCTGCCGAAGGTCGCGGCCGGCGAATGGATCGCCGCCTTTGCCCTTTCGGAAGAAAATGCGGGGTCCGACGCCGCGGCCCTTGAGACCCGGGCCGTACGCGATGGCGAAGGCTATGTGTTGGACGGCGAGAAACTATGGATCTCCAATGGCGGACTAGCGGATTTCTACGTCGTCTTCGCACGTACGACCCCTGAGGCCCCGGCCGGCAAGGGGGTCAGCGCCTTCATCGTCGAGGCGAGCGATCCGGGGCTTGAGATCGCCGAACGCATTCCCGTCATCGCCCCGCACCCGTTGGCGCGGCTGCGCTTCAAGAATCTGCGCTTGGAACCTGAGCGCCGGATCGGTGAAGATGGCGCGGGGTTCAAGATTGCGCTGGCCACCCTTGACGTCTTCCGTTCCACAGTAGGCGCCGCCGCGCTCGGCATGGCGCGCCGGGCGCTCGATGCCGCTCTTGCCCGAGCGCAGAGCCGCCAGATGTTCGGCGGGTTGATGCAGGATCTGCCCCTCGCCCAAGAAATGCTCGCCGAGATGGCGCTTGATATCGATGCCGCCGCTCTTCTCGTCTACCGCGCGGCTTGGACGAAAGACCAAGGCGCCGAACGTGTCACCCGCGAGGCGGCCATAGCCAAGCTCTACGCGACTGAAGCCGCCCAGCGCGTCATCGACCGGGCCGTTCAGATCCACGGCGGACTCGGCGTGCGACGCGGCACCGTTCCCGAGCGGCTTTATCGCGAAATCCGCGCGCTCCGGATCTACGAAGGCGCCAGCGAGGTCCAGCGGCTCGTCATCGCCCGCGAGACGCTGAAAGCGGCTCGCCGGAGCCCGCGTGATACGGTCTGAACATATGCGCAAGCAGGGCAGCCGAAACGAAGGAATGAACGGATATTGTCCGACGATCAACAAAGAGCAAGGCAAGGTAAAGAGGTCTACTCGTGAACCAGGGAACACGCACTGACGACAAAAAAAATCAGAGCGATTCGCAAACCGCTGACCGGAACGGCGGCCCGCATGAGGTATTGCTGCCGCCGGGCTGGCCGCGTCCGAAGGGCTATGCCAACGGAATTGCGGCATCCGGCCGAATGGTCTTCGTTGCCGGCCAGGTGGGCTGGGATCACCACGGACGCTTCCCGGCTGATTTCGCCGGCCAGTTCCACCAGACGCTTGAGAACACACTTGCCATCCTGGCCGAAGCGGGAGCCGCCCCCGAACACGTCGTGCGCATGACCTGGTATGTCACCGATCTCTCCATCTACCGCGCCGCTTTGAGCGATATCGGCCGGATCTATCGTACGCTCATGGGGCGGCACTACCCGGCGATGGCCGTGGTGGAGGTGACCGGTCTCGTCGAACCAGAGGCGATGATAGAAATCGAGACCACGGCGGTCATCCCCAATGCGTGAGCGAAGACGGCCGGTCTGCGCCCGATCATCAGCGCCAATCGCCGACCCGGCTTCTTCTTTCAAGACGGAAGGCCGTTGCCAGAACAATCGTCTCAGTCGATTATTGATGCCATAATAATCTGTTGTATTGCCCATTGATTCCGTTCCCCTTCGTTCCCATCTCAAGGGAACAGAATGACGAATGAGGAAAGGAATCGTCTCATGAGCACCCGAATTTCCCTGCCAGACAATGCCCGAAAGAGCACCGCGGCGTCATTAAACGCTCGTCTTGCCGATGCAATCGTGCTCGCCAGCCATGCCAAGCAGGCACATTGGAATCTGCGTGGACCGCGTTTTCTCACGCTCCATGAGCTCTTCGACCGCGTTGCCGAGATGGCGACCGCGCATGCCGACAGTCTGGCCGAGCGCGCGACCACGCTGGGCGAAGACGCAACCGGCACCGTTGAGATCGCAGCCCGGCAAACGGCCTTGCCGCCCTACCCGACAGGCCGGATCTCCGAAGAGGCACACCTGACCGCCATTGCCGATCGCTTGGCCACCTACACAAACAGCTTGCGCGCGCATATCGCCGAGGCCGAGCGGGCCGGTGATCCCGTCACCGCCGATCTGCTTACGACGCTCGCCGGCGAGGCCGACAAGATGCTGTGGATGGTAGAAAGCCATTTGGCGCAATAGGCTGACCGGACGGCCGAACGGTGCCCTTTGCATGGCGTCGGGACATGCGGGCATGGACCGGCTGGTACGGATCGGGTATGAGGGGAGGCCTTCGCTTCGGCCTTGGGCGTCAGGCCAGGTCGGGTGACGAAGAACACCTGCAGACAAGAAGGGGACACCCTCAACCCGTGCTGCCACGCAAAGAGCTCTTGCGCGCCATTGTGATTTTCGTTGCGGCCAGCGTCGTCATCGGGTTTCTGCTCGACATGCTGGCGATTACGCCGCTCGATCTGTGGCGTGAGATCTGGGCGTGGCTGGAATCGGCGGCGAGCTTCCTGTGGGCGCAGAGCGGCCGGCTGCTGCGCTGGTTCCTATTGGGAGCCGTTATCGTGGGCCCGATCCTGCTCATGCGGTTGGTTCTGCGTGCACGCCGCTGAACCAGATACGTTTTTCCTGGAATTCGCGATCTGCGGTGTCCTGCGCCTTCTCGGAGAAGAGAGCAACGGTTGGGGGGCATCCTTGCACCGACGCGGTTCAACCGGCCCCTGATCCCTTCACTTCGGCCCCCCATTCCTTGACGAGCGCGAGCTGGCGCTTTTCCACCTCTTTGATCCGCTCGTCATTCAAGGCCTGGAGCACGATGGCCGCCAGAAAAGGGCCGATCCACAGCAGGCCTGCGCCGAGCGCCGTTGCGCCGTAAATTACGGCCCAGACATAGATATCGGTGATCATCGAGAAAAATTCGCCCACACGGTCATGCGCGTTCAACAGCCGGGCGAAATAGGGCAGAAAGCCAGCCAGGTTGAAACAACACAGGGTGATCAGACGGGGCCGGCGAAAGGCTCCGTGATCGAAGAACAGCGCAACCAAGGAAGGCGCCAGCCCGACCACGATGAGCGCCGCCATCGTCGGCTCGAACAACAGCAAAGCCCCGAAGGACGCATAGCCCACGAACAGAAGGAAATGGCGCAGTCCCTTGGAATTGCCCGCTTTCCTCATCTTCCTCCGCCCCGCGTTTGCCGCTTTGCCCCCAGAGATGGCAACCGTCGGGCGAGCGCCGCTCGTCTTTGCTGCTTTCTTTGCCATTGTCGTTCCTCCCGTGATCCCAACCGATCGGTCCGATTCTCAGGGGACGATGAAAACGACGGTCGCCGTGAGCATCAAGGCAATCACTGCGATCACGCTGGCCGCCCGATATCCGAGGGCCCGCGCCTCCGGATCACTCGGCAACACTTTGCGACTGAAGTGCTTGCGGCGCCCTTCCAGCTGACGATATCGCCAGCGCGCCTGCTGGAAGCCTTGGGCATCCGCCCGCGCAATGGCGAGCAGATCGAATATCTTGGCCAGCTTCAGGATCGATCCCGATTCCGCCACTTCCTTCAACATCGCCAGCGATTTCTCGCGCCGTTTGCGTCCCTTCAACTTGCCGAGCTCAGGCCGCAACAGGTCGGCGAGCCGTGTGGTCAGATGCGGTAACTTCGTAAGGCGACTCTTGTCCTGCAGATAGCGCAACAGCTCGATCAAGGCCGCCAATGTGCGACGCTGATCCTTCGGTGTCGCGCGCACGGCTGCGACCAGGCTGGCCGCTCCATGCTCGCGTGCGGCAATGAAAGCGAGAATATGTGTATCGATGATATGGAGAAGATTGCCAGGCTTTTCCGCCAGGCGATCGAGCGCCTCCAAAAGCTCCTTGATGGACCCCACCCACAGACCTTTGAAGACAGGGCTCAGACAAGGCAAAGCCGGGTTGAGCTCATAAAGTGCCCGCTCAAGTCCCTTGTCGGCCCCTTTTGCGCGCACGAGCTGAGCCAGCTGCCCCAGATCGAAGGCCAGTTTCTGAACCTCAGTGTTATGCTCACCCATGATCTCGACAGCCGCCGGCATCACGCCTTGATCAAAGAAATGGCGCATATCGTCGAGCACATGCTCGTCCCGCTCGGCAAACGCATTGGCCAGGGCGGAACCGATCGCATCAGGCATGATGTGGCGGCCGCGCCAGCGCAGCGGGCCGAAAGGATCCAAAAGCGCCGCGAAGCGACATACCAGGGCATGATCGCCGTGATGCGTGCTGGATAGGTCCGGCTCGGCATGCAGATTGAGGTGCTTTTCGATCTTCTCCGTCAGAGTCTCGGCCGTCAGATAGGTCTGGAACCAGAGATTGAAGTCGAGCGCACGCAACCAGCGAGCCGCCTCCAGCGGATGGCGGGCGAATTCCTGTGCCAGCATCCGACGATCCGAGAAATTCTGACGCATGAATGTGACGGGCCTGGCGAACGTCCAGCTCAAGTTCAGCACGCGCCGGGGACGGGCGGCGTTTTCGGTCCAGGCCTCGACATCCTCAAGTGTCCAGCGCTCTTCAGGATCGTCGTTGAGCAGACCTCTGAGCAACATGCCGAGCAGGCCCGGGATTTCCTCACCGCCTGACAGCGCCCAGAAAGAGCCTTGCGCAATACGTGCACGCATCAGGCTTTCCGGATCCCGCCGCCCGCCCAAAGGCCGGCCGAGATAGCAGGCAAGCAAGGTGGCCCCAAGCGAGAACAGGTCTGCCTCCGGTCCGGCCGGGCCGCGGGCACTCGGATCGGCCATCGCGCGATCGAGCGGCTCATAGCAAGCCGCCAGATCAATGCCCGGCGGCCCGGAGAAGCACTCCCCGAAAACAATCTCGCCACCTTCCGTATTGGCGAAGAACAGATTCTCGGGAAAAATCGCACGATGCGTGATCTTGCGCGCATGCAGCGCACTCAACATGCGCACGGCCGCCGGCACGACGAGTTTGCGCAAGATCTGAGGCGAGATCGAATGGCCCTTGAGTGCGCCGGCAAGAGAGGGGCCGGCTGGCGCCTCGATGATCGTGATCAGCCGCGCCGGCCCCTTGGTCCCTAGACGATACACGCCTTGGGCAAGAGGATTGAGCAGATTTGAGACGGGGTCACCGCGGAGACTCGTCACCACGTCCTTGCGTTGCGGAACGGCTTTGCGCTGGACAAGGGCATAGACCAGCCTGCTCGCATCCTTGATATCCTGGGCGGCAAAGGCCTGACCGCCTGCACGATCAAAAGCAGGCAACGGCCGCTTGAGATCGACCGCATAACGCCCTTCCACCACCAACGGCGGCGGTTGGCGATCCGTTTGCTTTCCCCTGGTCGGGGCAGCCCGCTCAGCAGAGGCGCTCTTGTGTGCCCCTTCCGCCTTGTCAGGAACCGATGACGTCTTTCCGGACTGCGGAGGAACGTGCTGTTCTGTGGCGGCAAGCTGATTGTCCACCGCCCGTCCCCTTTGTTGCCATGCCCACAGGACCCTTTGCGAGCGTTTATCAACAGGAGCATGCCGGTTCTTTGCTTAAAAGGGGGTTAAATGACGGTTCCGACTGGCTGCGGCTTTCTGTCGCTGGGCTCACCTTGGACGGCTGCCCAGCCATTTTTCGAAGTGAAACTCCGTTGTATCCGAGGGATCATTCAGCCGACGGCTGCGGCCGCTGCGCCGATAGCCCAGCGCCAGATAGAACGCATGCGCCTCGCGAAAGCGCGTGTCCGACCACAATTCGATCCGTTCGGCCCCCTGGGCGCGGGCCCAAGTTTCGATGCGCTGAACGAGAGCACGGGCAAGCCCACGCCGGCGGGCTGTAGGATGGACATACAGACGCTTGAGCTCAGCCACTCCCATCTCTGAAGCCGGCACCACGCCGCCACAGGCAAGGATCTGTCCGACATGCGGATTCCCATTCTCCACGACCCAGAACCGCCCTCCCCGCCGGGCGAAATGCGCGGCGACCTGCGGCAGATCGCTATCCAGACCCGGCAGGTCCATCACACAACCAGGGTAGGCCGAAAAGCACAGATCGATGAGCGCAATCACGGCCGCTGCATCGGCATCCGTGGCATCGCGGATGACAGGCGCGCCCGCCACCTCGACCAGCCGCACGGCCTCTATCTGCTTGTGTCCGCCTTCGTCCATGCCCCGCTCCTCTTTGCTTCCGTTACGGAAGAGGGGCTGGAATCTAGAACGAAGACCGGGCCCGTGCAAAGGATCAGCGTGAATAGAACTCGATCACGAGGTTGGGTTCCATCGTCACCGGGTAGGGGACTTCATCGAGCGTCGGCACACGCAGGAAGACAGCTTTGAAGCCATCGACCTGGATATAGTCCGGCACATCACGCTCGGCGCTCTCGCGCGCTTCCAGCACCATCGGAATTTCGCGCGAACGCTCCCGCACCTCGATCACATCACCGGGCCTGACGAGATAGCTGGGAATGTTCACCCGCCGACCATTGACCAACACGTGGCCATGGTTCACGAACTGACGGGCGGCGAAGACGGTGGGCACGAACTTCGCCCGATAGACTACCGCATCCAGGCGGCGCTCCAACAGACCAATCAAATTCTGGCCCGAGTCACCGCGCATCCGCACGGCCTCGTCATAATAGCGACGGAACTGTTTTTCCGTGATGTTGCCGTAATAGCCCTTGAGCTTCTGCTTGGCGCGCAACTGGATGCCATAGTCGGACAGCTTGCCGCGCCGGCTCTGCCCATGTTCACCGGGACCATAGGGTCGGACATTCACGGGGCTCTTGGGCCGGCCCCAGATGTTCTCGCCCATCCGGCGATCGATCTTGTATTTGGCACGAATGCGCTTGGTCATGGTCGAACCGCGTCCTTTCCGTATCGTGGTTGCTTGCGCCGCAGGCGGGGCTTCCAGACTGCCTTTGCGCACCCGTCACAGATGGGCACGGCCTGCGTGGACGGCGGACAAGTCAAGCCGCCCGTTCGCTTAACGCGCGAGCGCCCCTACACGAAGCCGCCCATCTCGTCAAGCGCGCGTAATACCATTACGCCTCCAGATCCATTTTCTGGATGTTTTCCCAGAACATGCGCCGCATTTCAGCGCGCTCCTCATCAGTCAGCATTCGCCCCACCGCTTGTCGCAAGCAAGCAAGAAGCTCCCTATCTATATCTCGAGGGATAATATGATTCTTGCTCGCCACTTGCTCCATCAATTGATGACGGGTCGCGAGATCAAGATTTTTGACGAATCCCACCACCATCGCGGTCCATTCCTCCACCGAACAGACCGCACTTTCTGGCGGCAAGGGCCGGAAAAAGACATGCATCCTGTTTTGCTGTTTTTCTTGCAACCAGCCGGTCACCTGCTCTCGAGACCACTCATGGAGAGTGTCCGCTTCATCCCGCAGGTTGGGTGATTGCGATCCGGCCGCAGGCTGAATACCAAGCAGATGGACGCGAATGCCATAACTTTGGGCAATCTCCACCCCAATGCGCAGGTCTTCGTCCCCACTAAGGAGCAAAGCATCCGTAATGGCACCATTACGGGCAAGTTCCACCAAATCCATCACGATCCGGGTGTCCACCCCCTTTTGCTGCCCCTCGCTGTTCACAAACCCAAACCGCATCTTGACATCAGGCAATGATGCCAATGCTTTTTGCTCGGCACTGGGCACACCCTTAACCAGACCATCATACCAAATAAATGCGTAATAAATAGGCTCCAGGGACCTTATCGTCAGCAAGATTCCTCAAGGACTCTACTACTGCACACGGATCAATGCGCAGAGCCTTTCGTTCCCGCTTTTGGCCGAATATAGAAGCAGAGCCCTGAGCGTAGAGATATCCTGCATCAACGAAAATGGCGATCCGGCGCATGCCCCCCCCTTTTCAACACCCCTCCGACGATTAAAGGGCCCCCGAAGGGGCCCTTACCTAAGTCCCACGGGGAACGCTAACGTTAAAGCTGCCCCGAGCGGACGGTCTCTGCAATAGGGAACTTGCAGGACATTGTCAAGTTCTCTTGCACCCTCTGCCCACGCCCTTTATAAGCCCGCGCGGACTGCATGCCCGGCGACATCCGTCGGGCTGTTTTGCACAGCCGCCAGTCGGACAGAAGACAACGGGGATAACAGACCAATGGCTATTGAACGGACACTCTCGATCATCAAGCCGGATGCGACCCGGCGCAATATCACCGGCGAGATCATCGCCATGCTGGAAAAGGCAGGACTGCGTATCGTCGCGCAAAAGCGCATGCGTTTGACTCGCGAGCAAGCGGAGGAATTCTATGCTGTCCATCGCGAGCGGCCGTTTTTTGCTTCGCTCGTGGAATTCATGACCTCCGGGCCTGTGGTGGTGCAGGTGCTCGAAGGCGAGAACGCCATCCAGCGCAATCGCGACATCATGGGAGCAACGGATCCGGCGAAGGCCGCAGAAGGCACGATCCGCAAGCGCTTTGCCGAGAGCATCGAAGCGAATTCGGTCCACGGCTCCGATGGCCCGGAGACCGCCGCACGCGAAATCCGCTTCTTCTTCTCGGATATTGAAATCGTCGGCTGATCTGTCCCGATTCGCATCCGCCTGCGGCAGAAAACAGCGAGCGGCAGGCGGATTGCAACCGTTGTCCTTTCCACAGCTCGCCTCCTCGCTCCATGTCGCGAGGAGGGGGTGAGCGGTTTGGCCGCATCACGCCGTCTCTATCAGAAACACCACGGTCGCATGCGCGATTTCCCATATTGTTTCGAAATCGAAACTACTTGGAAAATCATGCCGGGAAAGCCACGCACCACCCCGCTCTCCTCACAAGGAGAGCCATACGATGGTGGGAGTTGCAAACACCCACTTGCGTTACCGGCCAAATATGGCACAATAGTTTGGTGATCCGGAAGGTGGCCGTGCCGTCGGCCTCACCCGGGCGGCAGGCGTTTACGGGCAGAGTAAGTGCCGGATAAGGCAAGTGAGCATAGTGGGCAGGCGATGCGAAAGCCGGGTACACAACAGCAAGAGAACAAGGTGGTCGTCTTGAGCGATCACCTCGCCCGGCGTCTTTATCGCGATGCCCTGGATCTGGCCATGCGCGCCAAGTGGGTTTTCTGGCGCGAACGCCAAGTCAATCGGGCCGGTGGACGACGGCTGGAGGTTGTCCAGGATCACACCGCCATTGACCGTCAGGCTGCATATGCGACGGAGACCCTGCGTCTTTCCAGTCGCATCATGCATGTGGTGGCCTTCGCCATGAACCGGCGTGCCTTGGCCAATGGTGAAATCGACGAAGCCGAAGCCATGCGGCCGGAGCGCCGTCTCGGCGGGGCTTCCGTGTGTCTTGCGCAACCCGTGGGTGACATCGCCAAGCTGCCTCCCGCCGTTCAGGATCTGTGGATGGAAAGCGCAGCTCTCTATCGTCGGGCTCAGCGTCTCGAGCAGATGGCGGCGGCCGCGGCGGCGCGGGCGCCCGCCCGCGCAATCACCTCCTGACCATATTCTTTTCCCAATCACTCCTGACTTGCAATAAACCGTCCCGCCTTGCCGTGACCAGGCGGGCTTGTGCAAATAGCGATCACGGAACCGTGCAATGACGACAGAAAGGAAGATACCCATGTCTCGACCACCCCGCCGCCTATTGCTGGGCGCTGGCCCCTCACCCATTCCCGAGGCCGTGCGCCAGGCGGCGGCGCAAGCGACCGTCGGGCATCTCGATCCCTGGTTCCAGGATTTCATGGAGAGCCTCAAACAGCAGCTGCGGCGCACATTCGTCACCCGCAACCGCATGACCTTCCCCTTTTCCGCGCCCGCATCGGCGGCAATGGAAGCCGCTCTGTTTGCCCTGGCGGATGAAGGTGACCACATCGCCGTTATCGTCCATGGTGCCTTCGGCGCGCGCCTGGCCGAGATGGCACGCCGTCAAGGGTTGGTCGTCCATCGGCTTGATGTGCCATGGGGCCGGCCGCCCGATCCCCAACAGCTGGAAGATCTCCTGGCCAGCCAGCCGGACATTCGGCTTGTCGCCTTCGTGCATGCGGAAACCTCCACCGGTGTGGCGGCAGACGCCGCGACACTGGCCCACATCGCTGCGGCCCACGACTGCCTCGTACTCATGGATGCCGTGACCTCTCTGGGCGGGAGGCCCGTCTTGCCCGACCAATGGGAAATCGATTTCACCTATTCCGGGAGCCAGAAATGTCTGTCTGCCCCACCCGGGCTGGCCCCCATAACTGTATCCGAACAGGCGCTCGAATGGATGAACCGCAGACGGCGCAACTGCCGCAGCTGGTTCGGCGACATGCTCGAGATGGCCCGCTACTGGGACGGCCAGACCGGTCGCAGCTATCACCACACGGCGCCCAGCAATGCCCTCTATGCCCTGGGAACCGCCTTACACCTGTTCTTGGAAGAAGGCCATGAGGCAGCCTATGCGCGCCACGATCGCGCTCATCTCGCCCTGCTGGCGGGTCTTGAAACTCTTGGTCTTCAGCTGCTCCCCCCTCCTGAGTGCCGCTTGCCCCAGCTCAATGCCGTGGTGGTCCCGGCTGGTATCGACGAGGCGCGCTTGCGGGCCGATCTCCTTGCGCGTCACAACATCGAGATCAGCGCCGGCCTGGGATCTCTGGCCGGGCGTGTCCTGCGTATCGGTCTGATGGGAGACGGTGCGCGCCTGTCTCATGTGCTGGCGCTGCTGGTCGGTCTGGAGGATGCTCTCGCCCGCCAAGGCTGGAATGTGGCGGATGGCGGCGCTCCGCAGGCTGCCATCGCCGCTCATGACCAAGCCGTCACCCAGACCAACAATGCCAAGGCGGCCGGGGCGGATGGCTGATCTCTCCCGACCACAAGGGAGACCACAGACAGATCGCGGACAAGGAGCGGTGCGGCCAGGCCACGCCGCTCTTTGTCTATGGCCATTTCCGCATTGCATAAACCGGGATGGCCATTTTCGCATTGCACAGACCGGGCAAGCAGCCGCCGCCCCCCCCAGAAGACCGCCCCTCTTCAAAAAGAACCCCACCGCCCTGGTGACAGGAAGCGGTGGGGAGGCTTGGGGGATAAAGGCACGTTCCGTTCGGACACTCCGTTCGGAATGAACCGCCATCCGCATCGGGACCGCATGAGCAAGGAACGCTCACGGGACTCATAATGCGCAAATTTCATATCGGCTGTCAAGAAAGGAAGCATCAATAGAACAAAATTCTAAAAATATATATACGATATCTTGCGCGTCCGGACAGCCCGTCTCCCGTGTTGGTAAAGCGTCGGCGGCTTCTAGCGCCGCTCTGTCAAACTTGCCCGCAAACCAGAGGCGAGATCATGTGTCGGCCGCCATAAGACAGCGAGATCATTCGGCTGGCGTACGCTCCAATCAGGATGCCACAATTCGGGCAGCTTATGGGGAGCCAGCATGGCGGGGCGGCCGACGAGACGGGCCCAGCCCTGGTTGAGTTGTGCCACGGTCCAGACCACGGATCCCGGCACCCGCAGCAGGCGCACGGGCCGTTCCCACAGCTCGGAAAGAACGGCCGCGATCTCACGATGGCTGTATCCGCCTCTGCCATCGTCGATCTCCAATCGCTGACCGGCCAGGCGCGTGAAGGCACTGCCCAGGCAACAGTAGCGAATGAGATCCACCAGATCCGCCACGTGAAGCAAGGCCAGTCGCTGATCGGGATGGCCGGCTACCGGCAACCAGCCGCGGCGGGAGAACAGCAACAGCGGCAGCAGCTCCCGGTCACCCGGGCCGTAGAGCGCCGGTGGGCGGAGCACGATCCAGCGTTGGGCCGGCAGGGCCGTGGCCACCGCCTCCTCTCCGGCACGCTTGGAGGCGGCATAGGGGCTGAGCGCTGGCTCGCGCGCAGCCAGGGAGGAAACCTGCAAAACACGGCAATCTTCCTCTGCGGCCCGGTGAATGGCGCGCATCAGCCGCGCCGTGCCGCGGGTGTTCGCTTCCCAGAAACCGTCGGCGTCGAGGGCGCGGGTTGCTCCGGCGACATGGATGACGAGGCGACAGCCTTCCACGAGTCGTGCCAAGGCATCTTCAGCGGCCAGACTGCCCTGGATCCAATGCACACCGCTCCTCACATCCGCATGTGAGGGGGGACGACGCGTGAGCGCCCGCAGTCCTCCTTTCGGGCATCCTTCCGTTTGCAGCAAGCGGGCCAGCAGATGCCGACCGACGAATCCGGTCGCCCCCGTCACCGCGATGGGGCCATCAAGGGTGACCTGCGTATCCGCAGCCATGAATCATGTCGTCAATCGATGCGCATCAAAACGGGCAGCGCGCCGGACAACACCTGACGACGAGCTTTCGAGCGGGAAAGCTTGCCGGAAGACGTGCGGGGAAGGCTACGCGGCGGCACGAGGAGCACCGAACAGGTGATCCCCACCCCCTGCTGGACAGCGCGTTTGGCGGCTTCGGCGAGCGCCCGGCGGGCCTCTTCATCGCGCACCCGGCACTGGACGAGCACCGCCGGCAGCTCCTCTCCATCAGGACCGGGCAGCGAAACCGCCGCCGTATCGCCCGAGCGCAGCCCTTCCGTCGTCTCGGCCGCCCATTCGAGATCCTGCGGCCAGTAGTTCCGGCCGCGCACGATGATCATGTCCTTGGCCCGGCCGACGACATAAAGATGCCCCTCGCGGAAATAGCCCATATCCCCGGTATCCAGCCAGCCGTCCTTGAGTGCCCCGCGCGTCGCCTCGGGATCGTTGAAATAGCCGGCCATGATCGAAGGTCCGCGCACATAGATGCGGCCGACCGCTCGCTCGCCCAACACACGGCCGTGTTCGTCACGGATCTCCACTTCATGCTCCGGCAACACCCGACCGCAATTGACGACTTCGCGTGTGGCGAGCACCGTGCCAGGCTCATCGGGCGTGTCGTCTTCCATCGCACGCTCACCCGAGAGCACGCGTTCATCCACGACATCCACCTCGATACCGCGCCCCAGCGGCATGAAGCTGACCGCCAGCGTCGCCTCGGCAAGCCCATAGCTCGGGACGAAAGCCTTCGGGTCGAATCCGGCCGGTGCAAAGGTTTCCGCAAACAGACGCATCACCTCCGGCCGGATCATATCGCCGCCGATCCCAGCAACCCGCCAGCAGGACAGATCAAGCGCAGCCACGTCATCCGCCTTGGCGCGCCGGGCCACCACCTCATAGCCGAAGGTGGGGCTATAGCTGATGGTGCCCCGATTGCGAGAGATAAGCCGGAGCCATGTAAGCGGCCGGCGCGCAAAATCCTCTGTCGCCAGATAGTCCACCGAGACCTGGTTGACGATGGGAGTGAGCAGGGTGCCGACCAGTCCCATGTCGTGATAGAAGGGCAGCCACGTGACACAGCGGTCGCCCGCCCGCAACTGGACCCCGTCGCGCCCCTGGGCACGGCAATTGGCAAGCAGGGTACGATGGGTCACGATCACGCCATGGGGAAAACGCGTCGAACCCGAAGAATACTGAAGATAGGCCACATCGTCGGCCTGGGGCAGACGCACAGGTCCCGGCTTGTATTCCTGGGCGCGAAATGCCTGGAAGCTACCGACGAACCGCAGGCCCAGGCCATCGGCCGCCTCTTCCAGCAGATCCACCATCCCTTCAGGCCCGACAAGCGCCGCCGGCCGACAACTTTGCAGCTGGGTGCGCAACTGCTCCACATAGACTTCACGACCGCCGAAGGTGGTCGGCAACGGGAGGGGAACCGGCAGCACGCGGGCATAGCTTCCGCCCAAGAAAAAGGATACGAAATCCGCGCCGGTTTCGGCGATCAACGCCATCCGGGCGCCGGCCTCATAGCCCAGCCCGGAAAGCTGCTGCCCGATGGCCAGCGCATCGTTGCGCAGCGTCTCATAGCCATAGGCGGATTCCAGCTCACCGCGCGGGGAATAGAAGTTCAGCCCCTTACGTCCACGCGCGGCATATTCCAGCGCTTCGACCAGGGTATCGAAATCGCCCAGCCGACGCGCCAAATCGTCGTCGGTGGGCGTGGGCATGAGCTCCGTTGCGGTCCGAACCGCTGTTCTCGCCATGGCTATCGCCCTCCTCGCGCCTGCTGGCCGGTCTTGCGGCCATCGCCGCTTCTGTGCTGCGCCCCCATCTTTCCCTGGTCCGGAAACGCGTTGCGCCGCGATCTTCTCGGACCCGAAAGATGAGTGAGGCCCACAGGCGGCCTTGCGTGTTGCCCTCTCTTCCCAGACGCAGCCGTCGCAGATTTTCGGATGCCGGGCTTGTCTGAGAGTGTCATTGCCTGTCTCTCCAGGATCTTGTTGTCTATAGGAGAAACGGCATGCCGCACAACCCCTGCCCGGCAGCAAGACAAGCCGGGTGGTTGGTGGTCCGGGTCTTCTTTCGTGTGAATGCGGCGAAATCGCGGCATGTGCCGTGCAGAAGGATCAAGGGATGAAGCAAGGGGTCCACGGGTTCACCGATGCAGAAATCCGCACCATCCGCGCGGAAACGCCGGGCGTGGCTAGTCGCATCCATCTCGACAATGCCGGCTCCGCGCTGATGCCACACGCCGTCCTGGCGCGGATGCACCATCACCTGACGTTGGAGGCCGAAGTCGGCGGCTATGTGGCCGAAGAGCGTATGGTAGAGGAGCGGGAAGCGACGCGAAGCGCGGTGGCTGCGCTCATCGGCGCAGCACGGTCGCAGGACATCGCCTTCTGCGCCAGTGCCAGCGACGGGCTCGGCAAGCTCATCGCCTCGGTGCCACTTGCCGCCGGCGAGATCGTCGTGACCGGTTTTCACGAATATGTCGGCAACCTACTCACCATCGCCGAGCGCTGCCGACGCAGCGGCACTGAGATGCGCATCATCCCCGATCGCGGCGACGGGCGGTTGGATCTGACGATCTTGCAGGAATGGGTGGAGGAAGGGCGGGTGGCCCTGATCGTGCTCAGCCACATCGCTTCTTCCTCAGGCATCGTTCAGGATGTCACAGCGGTCGGACGAATCGCCAGACAAACCCGTACGCCTTTCTTGCTGGACGCGGCCCAATCCTGCGGGCAGGTGCCGGTCGATGTCAGCGAGATCGGCTGCGACATGCTGGTAGGCACCGCCCGTAAGTTTCTGCGTGGGCCGCGCGGTGTGGGGTTTCTGTGGGTGACACCGGAGCGCCTGGCGGCGCTTGTCCCCTGCTATCTCGTCAACAACAGTGGCGAGATCGGGCATGATGGCCGCCTCATGCTGCGTCGGGATGCCGGCCTGTTCGAACCATGGGAGAAGAATATGGCCGCCATTCTCGGTTTGGGTGCGGCACTGGCCGATCGCCGGCGATGGGGGGCGCAGCGGATCATGGCCCGTACATGCATGCTGGCGGATCGCCTGCGCCGTGCGTTGTGTCGCCTGCCCGATGTCAAACTACTCGACTCCTCACAAGCGACCGGGGCCATCGTCACCTTTACCCATGCCCGTCTCGCTCCCGAGGATATCAAGCAGCGCCTGGAAAGCGAAAACATCGCCGTTCAGGTGTCACGGTGGCTGCATACACCGTTCGATCTGGGACCACGGGAAATTGCCGCAGCTGTCCGCGTCTCACCCCATTTCTACAACACCGAAGACGAGATCACGCATTTCGCCGAGGTTCTTGCCCGCCTGTGACCCCCAAAGCGGAACACAAACCTTGATACCGCACACACCCAAACCCTACATCAGACATGCGCCTGCCACACCGGCCGCGTGGAAAAGGCATCATGACCAGTGCCGGAACCCATTCTTTGTCCCTCTCGCCGCCCGAGATCGAGGCGCTCGCCCGCATGGCTGAAGCCGTCCTCGCCGAACTGCCTGAGCCCATCCGTTCGGCGATCGACCATGTCGTCTTCCGGGTGGAAGACTGGCCTGATGCATTGCGGCTGCGCCGGATGGGCATCGGCTCGCCCTATGGCCTGTTGGGACTTTACGAAGGAGTCCCCCAAGGGCAGCGCTCAATCCATGACCATGCGCGCCTGCCCGATGTGATCCGCCTTTACCGCATGCCGATCCTGGCCTTCGCCCAAGACCAGGACTTGCCGGTGGAAGCAGTCGTGCGTCATGTGCTCATCCATGAAATCGGCCACCATTTCGGCCTGTCGGACGCACAGATGGCCGCCATCGAAAACACGCCTTGATATGGGACCACTCCTTCCCCCCATCGGCATATCCGGCCTCTCTCCTCGTTTTCCCACCGGTTTTTGTTGACGGAAAACAGGGGGTAAGCGCGACGATGGCCGCCACAGACGCAGACGCCGCCGATCATACGCCGCCGATAAAGGAGGCACATGCGCGATGCCTCTTTTATGAATCGCCGGATTGGTAAATCTCTTCGGCCAAATGCCCGAAACGGCGATACAGCTCTTCATAAAGGGCGCGTTTGAAAGGGACGATCTGCGCCACGAGCGCGGCGAACGGCATCCAACGCCAGGCACGAAATTCCGGGTGATTGGTGGCGTCGAGGCGAATATCCGCATCTCGTCCCAGAAACCGGGCGGCAAACCAGATCTGTTCCTGACCACGGTAGCGGCCGCCCCAGACCTTGCCCAGCAGTTCGGGAGGCAGGTCGTAGCGGATCGGCTGCTCGGTCATGGCCAGCGGTTGGGCGGCGGTGGTGCCGATTTCCTCGGCAAGCTCCCGCAAAGCGGCCTGCCAAGGATCCTCGTCCGCCTCGCGGCCGCCCTGCGGCATCTGCCAAGCCGGCACGGGGCTGTCGATACGCTGGCCGGCGAACACCTCGCCACGATCGTTGAAGAGCACAACCCCCACCCCTTTGCGATAGGGCAGATGCGCGGCGGGATCACCAATACGGTCTACCTTCCGGCCGGTCATGGCGTCTCCTGGCCTGATTGCGCCACGGCACTCACCGGCGCCAGCACGAAACCGCGATCAGACAGCCCTTTCGCCCAGGCCGTGATGCGTGCGATCGTCACGGGATACGGTCGTCCCATCCCAAGCGCATAGCCCCGCCTGAGCGCCAGCGTTTCCAACTCCCGCAAATATCGGTCGATCTCGTCGGGGTCGGCGATATTGTCAACGATGCGATCATTGACGGCAACCGGCAGCCCCGCCGCACGCGCTTCATCCGCCAGCACACTACGGGCGGTGGTGCGCGAGTCCACGACGAGCAGCCCCCGCCCGGCAAGATCTGCGATCATGGGAGCAAGCGCCCGAGAGGATGCGGTAAAACGCGAGCCCATTTCCGAGACGACGCCGACATAGGCTGTCATGCGCCCCAGCACCCGATGCAGGCGATCGATGTTCTCAGCCGGCGTCAGCATCGTCATCAGCGCAAGCGGACCCGGGTCATTATCGGGGTAGCCGACGGGTTCCATCGGCACCATCAGCAAAACCTCGTGACCGGCCTTGCGCGCTTTGCGCCCCCAGTCTTCGAGCCCGCGCCCATAAGGACTGAAGGCCAAAGAGACCTCCGGCGGCAGCTCGGTGATGGCCTGCTCGGTACGCGCGCGGGACAACCCCAATTTGGTGACGATAATGGCGATCCGCGGCTTATCCGGATCACCCAGGAAGGGGCGCGCGTAGGCCTGCACCGGCGTTCGCCCGTCAGCCGCCCGGATGGGCAGCGGACCATAGGAGGATGGCTCAAGGAGATCGGGATCAGGCCCCGCAGCAACAGCCACCCGCAGCGGTGGGACTGTGCTCCCGGTCGCAGGCACCCGCATATCAGAACGGCCCGACGCCTCCATTGGGCTGTCGCCTTCCGCGCCCGGACCTCGGGATTCCATGATCATGCCGTCGCGTCCTGAAACAAGCGGCGACGACTGCTCCGCATTTTCATGAATTGACGCAGATACGGGCGAAGCCTCTCCTGCGGTTGTTTGGTGAAGTCCGGCGCGCGTTTCGGCAGGCACGATTCTCTGCGCCGCGACATGCTCTTCTTTTTTCGTTGATGCGGATTCTTCCTCTGACAGGAAGGTGAGGGCAAGACCGCCTGCCACCAGGACGAAAAGCGTCACGCCCCAGACGACGGCAAGCACACGAGCCGACCCCAAGATCCGCAACACAGCGGAATTCATGGCTCTCTTCTCACCTGCCTATCCTGCATGCTGGAACGCACAGCCCTCAGCCATCATCCCTCATGGCCCATTTGAGAGCAGGCCGGCGGCATCGGCTGAATCAGCTGTATCGGCTGAATCGGCAGTTCTCGTACCGACCACCGCTTTGGCAACACCTTCAAGCAGGTCAAGCGCATATTCCAGCTGCACGTCGCGATCGACCATCTCAGGAGCCTCGGGCTGGCGTTCCCCCTCATCCTCTCGCCCATCGGCGGGTGGCACACCCGCACCGTCTTCACTGGAGATTTGGTCGTTTCTCAGATGGCCTCTGAGATCCCGTTCGCGCGCCGGTTTGAATCGATGGCCATTGGCAGGCGTGAGCACCGGGATATCGGGCGTGATCCCGAGCTCCTGAATGGACCGCCCGGACGGCGTGTAGTAACGCGCTGTCGTCAGCCGCAGGGCGCCGCGCCCGGGACCGAGGGGAAGAATGTGCTGGACAGTCCCCTTACCGAAGGTCTGTTCGCCCAGGATGACGGCCCGACGGTGATCCTGAAGCGCACCGGCGACGATCTCGGAAGCCGAAGCCGAACCGGCGTTCACCAGTACGATCATCGGCAAACCATGAGCCAGGTCTCCGGCGGTGGCCTGGAACCGCTCATTGTCGCGCTCATGACGTCCGCGCACGGAGACGATCTCACCGCGCGCGAGAAACTCATCCGCCACCGCGACCGCTTGATCGAGCAACCCGCCCGGGTTGTTCCGCAAATCCAGCACCACGCCGATGAGATCATCCTTATGCTTGGCCCGAAAGGAGCGAATGGCTTTCTTGATGCCCTTGGCCGTCTGTTCGTTGAAGCTGGAGACCGCGATATAGCCGATATGGCCGCGCTCGATGCGTGCCTCCACACTGGGCACAACGATCTTCTCGCGCACGATCTTGACCTCAAAGGGCTCCTCCTCTCCCCGTCGCACGACCGTGAGCGCGATCGTGGTGCCGACGGGTCCGCGCATCTTCTCGACCGCCTCGTCCAAGCTCAAGCCCATGACCGGCTTGCCGTCGATATGGGTGATATAGTCGCCGGCCTTCAGACCGGCCCGCTCTGCCGGCGTGCCCCGAATCGGCGAGACCACCACCACAACGCCTTTTTCCATCGTCACCTCGAGGCCGAGACCGCCATACTCCCCTTCCATCTGGAACTGGAGAGAATCATAGGATTTTGGAGGCAAATAGCTCGAGTGTGGATCAAGAGACTGGAGCATCCCTGCGATCGCCCCTTGAAGGACCTTCTTGTCGTCCACGGGTTCAACGTAGTCGGCGCGAATACGCTCGAAAACCTCCATGAGAAGGTCGAGCTGCTCGAAAATGTCCTCCTCATCACCCGCTTTCTGCGAAGAGGCCTGTGATCCCGCCATGCCCAGCCCCAGAAGAAAGGCGAAAAGCAGGCCAAGAGCGTATCGCACCATGCCGCGCCGGTTTTCCATTCTACACACTCCTACGTGCCGCGCTCGCAAGCCGGACCGCCTGTTGCGTCCTTCTTAGCCTATTGCCCTGTCCCGCGCCAAGCGTCTCACCGGCTACGATCGCCCGGACACGCCCCCCGCCAACCAAGGCAGGGGGTCGATTGCGCGGTCTCCTTGGCGCAGCTCGAAATAAAGGCGCGGCGGCGCATTCCCCTCGTCACCTGCCGGCACCCGACCGACGGGCTCGCCGGCCAGCACCCATTGCCCTTGCGTGACCACGATTTCCCCCAGCCGCGCCAGCAGGCTGAAATAGCCGTCACCATGGGCGATGATCACGACGATTCCGAGACTGCGGAACGGCGCGGCATAAACGACCCGACCGTCCCAAGGCGCCACCACGACGGTCCGGGCTTGGGTGGCAAACGTCAAGCCTCGGCTGTGTCCCACGCCGTCTGCCGCTCCAAAGCGCTCGACCAGCCTGCCCAGCACCGGCGGCACCAACCGGCCCTTCGCTGCGACGAAAGCCGGTGTGCCGGGTGGCGGTTCAAAGGCCAAGCTGGGCTCGGTCCGCGCGCGTTTGCGTTGCATCTCTTCTTGGATGCGCTGGAGCAGCTCTTCGAGATTGCGGCTCAGGCGTTCCAGGGCCGCGGCTTGTTCACGGGCGGCCTGCGCTTCGGCGAGAAGCTGTCGCCGCTTGGCGCGAGCCTGTGCGAGTGCCGTGTCGAGTTCCTGCCTGCGTGCCTCTTGGGCCGCCTCGTTCGCCTGCAAGGCGGCGATCAGCCGTTGGCGATCGGCTTCTATCCTCGCCAAACGATTACGTTCTTCCCCGAGGCGATGGAGAATGTCAGCCGCGATCCGCAAGCGACCGTCGCCTGCGGCCATGCGCAGGACCGTCTGTTCGGGATCGGCGGCGGTCGCCATCACCAGCACCGGCGGCAAAGCCCGCAGCCGCGCAAGCTGGGTCACCTGTCGGGCGGCTTCCAGCCGTGTGCGGCGCAGACGCTCCGCCAAGGCAGCAAGACGCCGGCGGGTTTCCTGCAGCTCGACGGCGAGTGCGGCGCGCTGGGTGGTGAGCGCCCGCAATGTCTGAACAATCACAACCCGCCGCGCCGCGAGAGCACGTTCACGATCACGCAAGGTTTGCGCCGCGCGCTCGAGAGCGGCCGCCCGCTCGGCCTGCTGCTGCTGACGGGCGGCGAGCGCCCGTAAGCGGGCAAGAAGACGGGCGGGGTCTTCCGACACCGACGAATGGTCAGCGCTCTTTTGCCCAGCTGCCACATCGTCCATTCCGGTCGGCGGACGGGGGGGAGCCTCACGCGGAATGGGAGCCGGCCTTATCAGCGGATGCACCCGCCTCTGCGCCACGGCCTCTGCATCACCAACCGTCATGCCTCCCACAACTGCCCCGCCAAGCACCCCCACAAGCACCAGCCGTATCCAATGGAATCCAATCGCGCCCCCACCCCGTCCGTGCCTGTTCACCCGTCTTGCGCGCCCCTCCGATCGGGAACACCGGCCCATTCCTTGGTCTCCCCAGCTAGCCTGCACGGTGGTAGGGATGACCGGCCAGGATGCTCGCCGCCCGGTAGATCTGCTCGGCCACCAACACGCGCACCAACGCATGGGGGAAGGTCAGCGGAGACAGTGACCAGACCACATCCGCCTGCGCGCGCACAGGCGCGGGCAGGCCCTGTGCGTCGCCGATGACAAAGCAGATCCCGCCGCGCCGTCCGAACCATTTCTCCAGCTGATGAGCAAACGCCTCACTGTTCCACTGCTCTCCCCGTTCATCGAGCGCGACAATCCAGGCATCTCTGGGCAGCAGCGCTCCCAATCGGCGCGCGAAGCTTTCCGCTGCTGCCGGCCCATCCCCCCCGCGCGGCCGCGCAACCAAACGCATCCGTCCCGGCCACGGCAGGCGCGCAAGAAAACGTCGGGCAACCCGATCGAGATCGGGCTCCTCGCGTCCTCCGGCCACCAAATCCGTCCTGCGCATGGCTCTTCCCTTATCGGCTCCTTTATCGGCTCGCACGCGGTCCTGACAAGCTGACCGATCGGCGGCCAATCCGTCACCTTTCCCCGATGGACCAGGCGTTTCAGGGACGAGAAACCACTCTTCCCCAAGTCGGAACCCGAAGAGCCCCTGCTGAGAGCCTAAGACCTTCTCACTCTCACGCATCATAATTTCACACATGAATAATGATTTTTCAATTTATTTCTCCTTGGCTTTTCAGAGAGATCGCGACATAATATTGGGCATGAACGAATGGTGCAGCGCGCGGTGGCGGGGCGTACAAGGCAGCTGCGAAACAATGGGTTTGTTTCATCGTATTGACTCACCTGAACGGTTGGAAGCCGTAACCCGATATGGTGCGGTGGTGGCGGAATGTCAGCCGGTGCTGAACGGGCTTTTGCGGCTCGTTTCCGAAGAATTCGGAACGGCCAACGCCGCTTTGACGATTGTGGAACGGCGGGTCATCTGCTTTGCAGCGAGTGTGGGGACAGCGATGGCCCCGGTGCCCCGGGAGTATGGGTTGTGCTCGCACACGATCGCCAATGCCGCTCCCACGGTCTTCCGTGATCTTGCGCAAGATCCGGCGTTCGCTTCCAATCCCCTGGTGCATGGCGAGCCGCATTTGGCCTTCTATGCCGGCGCGCCCGTGCGCGTGGGAAACGGGCTGGCGATCGGCGCACTATGCATTTTCGACACATGTGCACGCGAAGATTTCGGTGATGAGCAACGCGCCCGTCTCGCCCGTTATGCGGAGCTTGCCGCCGGCATTCTGGAATGCGCGGTCGCCAAGCAGGTCGGTCTGCCCGAGGCACCGGACGATCTGCGGCGGGAAATCGCCCGCCTGCGCCACGGACTGGCGGCGATCCGCTCGCAATTGGAAGAGGAGATTCTGACACCACTGCATGCCGCCATCGGCTTTGCGCGCCTCATCCACCAGCAAGCCTACGGAAGCATCGAAAATCCGCTCTATCGCCAATACGCGCGTCATATCGCGACCTCGGTGGATCGGGTGCTACGAACTCTTGATCGGCTGGCGCCCACGCGGGTGGACCAGATTCTGCAGCCAGGTCTTAATGACAACGAGTTGGGGTTGGCGCTCGATCAGATCCTTCGGGCCATCGTCGCTGAACGCCCGCCGGAAGAGGTGACCCGCATCCACATCGCGGACGGGCCGCCGGTGCGGCTGATCGCTTCGGCTCGTGGACTTCGACAGGGCTTGGAAGAGGTTCTGGATCATTGTCTGGCCCGTGCCGGCAGCCAGACAACGGTGCGCATGGACTGGCAGCGTTCCGAGGAACATGGGCTCGTGCTGACGGTGGCGCGAATCCCGCCACGCGCGAAACCGTCCGGTCCGTCAGAAGAGGCACCACCGCCGCCCCATTCGGAAGAGGCGCTCAAGGAACAGGAAGGCCGCGCGCGACGCATGCTCCCGCTCGCCCATCGCATGCTCGCCCAGGAAGAGGCCAGGCTGGAGCTTTTCGGTCGTGCCGAAACACCGTGGCTGGCCCGCATCACCTGGCCGCCCTATCGTCTGTTGTGGAACACGGGCGACGGTGGGGAAACCTCGACACCGGCTGACACGGGCGTTCCGCCTGCCCCCTGAGACTCATCCTTGCAGTCGGTGGTCTCGGATATGATCGCCTCCTCCTTGCCGGCTGCGCGGGCAAGCTGCCGCTCCCGGTGAGCCAGATAGACGGAAGCCGCCAGAATGATCCCTGCGCCTGCGACCGTCCAGAGGTCCAGTCTTTCGCCAAACAGCGCAGCCGCCAAAGCAGAGGCGACCAAGAGGCGCACGAAGTCGAACGGCAGCAGGGCGCTTGCCTCGGCCAGGGCGAAGGCACGGGTCATCGTAATCTGCCCGAGATTGGCGCCCACGCCAATGGCCGCCAACAGCAGCCATTCCTCCGGGCTCGGCCAGCGCCAAAAAAACAATGCCACCACGAAATTGATCGGCAACGCCACCATGAAACTGAACAGCACGATGGTCTCTGGACGCTCGGTGCGCGCAAGCAGCTTCACGCAGGTGAGAGAAAAAGCAACCATGACCGCCGAACCAAGCGCGAGCCATTCGCCCAGCAGCGGGATATGCATGCCCGGTCTGAGCACAAACACCATGCCGAGAAATCCGACGACGAGCGCACTCACCCGACGGGCGCGAATGCGCTCATCAAGCAGAAGCACTGCGGCGACGGTCGCAAACAGCGGGGTTGCGTAGGAAATCGCAACGACATTGGCGAGCGGGGCCAGAGAGACCGCAAAGAAGGTCAGATACATGGCCGCCACCCCACTCAACCCCCGCAGCAGATGCAGGGGTAGGCGCCTGGTCTTCAGCAGACCGCCGGCGCTGCGGGCGAACACCGTGCCCATGAACATGAGCCCGAAAAGCGTGCGATAAAAAACGATCAGCGGCGGCGGCAGTGTCTCGGATGCATAGCGGATGAGCGCCCACAGGACCGCGAAGATGACTGCCGAAAGAATCTTTAAAGCAATCGCTTTCGGGACGGCGGGCATGGGACACTCACCTGGGGCATGGGACGATACTACACAAGAAGCCGAACGAATTCGGCCCGCTCATGCGAGAAACAGCCTAACGATCCTGCCCCCCGCCAGGCAAGCATCACCGATGGCTTGGCAGCAATGGGCCGTTCGTGGCAGGAAACGTCCCAAGAGCCAGACATCCACCCAAAGGCCATGCCCGTTGTCCTTCGGGCGGGCATGGCGCCGGGCTTGAAAGGAGCATCTTCGTATGGCGGGACGGGCAATTCCCACGATCGCGAACGGGGCAGCCGCAGCCGACCGGGCCGGCACATCGCCTCTGGAACGGATCGCCATCGTCGATGACCTCGCCCGTGCCGTGCGCTGGCTTGCGACCTGGACGATTCACCACGCCAATCACATCCGCACAAGCCGGGACGGGCTGAAGGTGGGCGGCCACCAGGCGTCTTCCGCCTCATCCGTCGAGATCCTGGCTGCGCTGTATTTTCTTGAGCTCACCGCCCATGATCGGGTGGCGGTCAAGCCGCATGCCAGCCCTGTTTACCATGCGATCCAGTATCTGCTGGGTCGCCAAAGCCGCGAACAACTCGAGCGGTTCCGAGCGCTCGGCGGCGCCCAATCCTACCCGTCACGGACGAAGGATCAAGACGACATCGATTTTTCGACCGGCTCGGTGGGACTCGGCGGAGCCGTGACCGCCTTTGCCAGCATGGCGCAGGATTATCTGCTCACCAAAGGTTGGCTGAAGCCCGATGAGGCGGGGCGCATGATCGCCCTGATGGGCGATGCCGAATTCGACGAAGGCAATCTCTACGAGACCATGCTTGAGGGGGCCAAATACGGCCTCAGAAACTGCTGGTGGATCGTTGATTACAATCGTCAGTCGCTGGATGCGATCACGGGACCGATGATGAGCGGGCGGCTGGCCGAACTGTTCGCTGCAACCGATTGGGACGTCCATATCCTCAAATACGGCCACGCGCTTCAATCCGCTTTCGCCAAGCCGGGTGGTGAGCATTTGCGGCGCTGGATCGACAACTGCCCGAACGATCTTTACTCCGCGCTTGCCTTCGAAGGAGGAGCAGCCTTTCGCGAACAAATCCTTGCTGACATCGGAGGCAAGCGGGGCGTCAAGGCGTTGCTCACGCGCTATGACGACGAGGCGCTGCACCACCTGATGACGAATCTCGCCGGCCACGACATCGCAGCCTTGGCGGAAGCCTTCGCAGCCGCCCGCAAGCGGGAACGCCCACAAGCCTTCATCGTCTATACCCTGAAGGGCTTCGGTCTCCCGCTCCAGGGTCACAAGGACAATCATGCAGGGCTGCTTACACCCGCCCAAGTCGCCTCGCTGCGCACCGCTCTTGGCATCCCGCAAGGGTCGGAGTGGGAGCCGCTGGCGGCGGTGCCGGCTGCACGTCGCTCCCGGGCGCAAGCTTTTCTGAAGGCCCATCCCTTCTACCGCCTTGCCTCTCGGCGCCATCAGGCCCCGGCGTTGCCACGGCCCCGCCCCCTCGCCGCGCCCGAGGCGGAAACGATCTCCACTCAGGCCGCTTTCGGCCGCATCATGCAAGAGCTTGCGCGCTCGCAAACGACGGAGGCCGATCGGATCGTCACCTTCTCGCCGGATGTCGCGACCTCCACCAACCTCGGCGGCTGGATCAGCCGGCGCAAGGTATTTGCCCGCGCGCCGCACCCGGACACCTTTCAGCAGCGTCATATCCCCAGCCCCACCCGTTGGGACCAGGGACCGGACGGCCAGCACATCGAGCTTGGAATCGCAGAAAACAATCTCTTCCTGGCATTGGCCGCCTTCGGGATCGCCGATTCTCTTTTCGGCACGCGCATGATCCCGATCGGCACTGTCTACGACCCCTTCATCTACCGCGGGCTCGATGCCTTGAACTATGCCTGCTACATGGGTGCCCGCTTCATCTTGGTGGCGACCCCGTCCGGCATCACGCTGGCACCGGAAGGCGGTGCGCACCAGTCGATCGGCACGCCGCTTGTCGGCATGGCTCAACCGGGCCTCCTGTCTTACGAGCCTGCATTCGCCGACGAGCTTGCCGTAGTCTTCCAACAGGCCTTGGCTTGGGTCACCTCGCCGGATGGTGAAGCCGTCTATCTCAGGCTGTCCACCCGCCCCATCCGCCAGCCGCAGCGGCGACTGTCGGCCACGGATAAGGAAGCAATCCTGGCCGGCGGCTACTGGCGTCGGGCGCCGGGGCCGACCACACGGCTCGCCATCGTCTATTGCGGTGCGGTCGCGCCCGAGGCGGAAGCCGCCGTGGCCGCTTTGACCGAGGATTTGCCGGATGTCGCCCTACTCGCCGTGACCTCGCCGGACCGCTTGTTCCGCGATTGGCAACAGCGTCGGAGAGCCCGCGCTCAGGATGGCGCTCCGTCGAATCCGCCGCTGTCCCATGTGGAAACATTGCTGGCCGCCCTGCCCGGCGATGCGGGGCTGGTGACGGTTACGGATGCGGCACCCGCAACGCTGAGCTGGCTCGGGGCGGTGGACGGCAGGCGTGTGGTTCCGCTCGGGGTAACAGCCTTCGGCCAGTCCGGCGACATTCCCGACCTCTATCGCCGCTACGGGCTTGATGCGGATGCCATCCTCGATGCCGCCGCGCTGCTCATCGCCGAGCAGGGAGAATGAGGGAGCCTGGATCTGCCCCGCCATGGGCGATCACGCGGACGAAAAAAGGCGCGTCCCCCGCGAAGGAGGCCGCGCCGGTTCTTGAAACAGGTCAGTCAGGAGAATGCCGTCGGATCTGCCCGACGAAACGAAGCAAGCGGCTCTAGTTGTTGTTAAAGATCACCTGCTCGTTGGGCCCGGAAATGCGGACGATGATCGGGCGCTGGAACTTGTCCGCCTTGTCGGGCCAGATCTTGGCCAATGCCTGGGAGACGAAATAGGTGATCGTAGGTCCCAGGCGGTTGTGCTCATCCGTTTCGGCGAAAGCCAGCTGTGGGCCTTGGTAGCTGCTGTTGACCGTGTAGTCGACAACGAGATTGGCGCTCACCTTGTCCGCCTTGCCGACGAGCGTGCCGGCTGCATCCCGCACCTCCACCGATCCGATCACATAGGAAGAGGCGCCCCGCAGCAAGGCGACATCGTGATTGTCCACCTTGAGCGCATCGATGTGATAGCGGACCTCGCCACGGAAATCCGGAACAGCCTGCTTCAACTCATAACGCGTGATCGCAGCAATCAAATTGGGTAGCGTATATTGTTCGACTGTCGGGATCAGCAGCTCGTTCGCCCAGCGCACCTTTGAAAACGACACCCGTGTGTTCCGAAAAACACCGGCTTGCCGATAGCTGCGCGCGTAATAACGGTGTTCCCGAAACCGCTTTTCCAGGGCCTGCTCGACCTGATTGATCTGAGGCAGCTTGTCCGCGATAGCCTTTGCAAAGGTCACCGTGACCTTGACCTGCGCATCACCGAGATAGCCGGCCGTTTCGTCCGGATGCGCCATCACCGGTGCTGTGACCAACCCGGCGGCCACAAGCACGGCGGCACTCCATGCTGTAAGACTGTTCACCCTCGTCCACATCGTTCTTCTCCTCTACCGCCCATCTTCCTGCCCGCGCCATCCCTGCATGTCACTTCCATGCGCAAACCCATGAACGCATCTCATCACCTGTTTGTTCTCTTGCCGCATGCAAGCTGAACCTTGGATGAAGAACGAAATAGGGTCAGTTGAAGCGGGCCGTCCGTCCCCGGCCACCGCGATAGAGGACAGGGCCGACGAAACGGTCTGCACGATGCGGCCAAATACGCTCCATCATGCGTGCCACGAACAGGGCGACCGTGGGACCAACACGAACCGCGAGATCTTCCTCGGGAAACAGTAAGCCTGGCCCGTCATAGGTAGGATCGACCGTGTAGCTGAGACCGCTGCGTGTGGTCAGCCCCGAAAAACGTCCCAGCGTGTGGCCGCCATAGTCTACCACCTCCACAGAGCCACGGATATAGGAAGCCGTCCCACGCAGATAGGCGACGGGGTGCCGGGCAATCTTCATCTCGTCAATCACGAAGCGCACATAGCCGCGGAACCGCGGAAAGGCGCGGGCGATTTCGTAACGCGTGACTGCGGCGATCATATTCACGACCGAGTAGCGATCAACATCGGGAATCAGGCGCATACCCGCCCAGGAGATCGACCGGCGGAGGCCACCCACACGACCGCGGCTATGAAGCGAGGCCTGGCTATTATAACCGCCCCAGGATCGCAACCGACGCTCCATTCTACGTTCGGCCCGGTCGATCATCTTGAGACGTTCGGCCAGATCGTGGCGGAAAATTACGATCACACGGACATAACGCTCGTCCAGATAGTCCTGGCCCGCGTAGCTCGGCGCGACCACCAGACCTGAAGACCACAGAATGCCGACGAACAACAATACAAGTCCCATTCCAAGGGATAGTCCTTGGCCTGTC
The DNA here is from genome assembly GCA_964547755.1 of uncultured Sphingomonadales bacterium. Lineage (GTDB taxonomy): Bacteria > Pseudomonadota > Alphaproteobacteria > Sphingomonadales > Rhodothalassiaceae > J084. The sequence goes on along the minus strand of CAZJPA010000005.1, from coordinate 113 downwards.
TGCCGTGCTCCCTGTCCGCACGCAGTCCGTCTACCCTGGCTCATGGCATACCCCTCGCCCACACACCGAAAAACATTGCGTCTCCTCAAAAGAGACCCTCCTGCCATCAATGG
>CAZJPA010000004.1:0-33427 GCA_964547755.1 uncultured Sphingomonadales bacterium | reverse complement strand
CTCCCGCTTGAGCCGGTTGCGGCGGTCCGCATGTGCGGCGTTCTTCAGCCAGGCCTCGTCTTGAAGGAGGGCCTTGGCCATGGCCTGGTATTCCGCGGCCAACCGGGTCTTCTCGGCGATCACCGCCTCGGCTTCGCGCGGCCGTCCGCTGCGATGGATGGCCAGCTCCTCGGCCATCACCCGTCGGATCTGTTCGGCGAGACGGCTGAGCGTTGCGACCGGATCTTCGCCTCCTCTGGTCACCGATGTCGCCGCGGTCATGAGCTGCTCTCCTTTATCTGATTCGTCCGGCCCAGCCCGGCCGTCCGACGATAGGCGGCCAGACCCTCCGATGCGGGAGCCGTGATGGGAGCGGTCTTGCCTGCCGCCTCGCCGCGCAGCCGCGCGATTTCGCCTTCCACCGCCTTGGCGATGCCGATGCCTCCGGCCTGGGCCAGCGCGCGCGCCAAGGCATCGACGAGGAAGTCCCGATAGATCGCCCCCTCGTTCCCGCCGCCGAAAAGAGGGTCATGACCAACGGAGGCGAACATGGGCTTGAGCATTTGCTGCAGAAACACCGCCTCGAACTGCCGCGCTGCCTCGTGGGCCGTGCGGGGCTTGCCCAACGGCGCCACGGCCGGCGGAATGGGAGGGGTGAGGGCGATGGCGGTCGCTGTCATGGCACCAATGTCCTTAACCACCCTTTTCCGTCGCGGACTTAGATGATCTCGATCTCGGCCTGGAGCGCACCGGCGGCCTTGATCGCCTGGAGGATCGAGATGATGTCGCGCGGACCGACACCGAGGGCGTTCAGACCGTCTACGAGATCCTGCAGCGTGACGCCGGTATCGAGCACGGCCATCTGTCGTTCTTCACCCGTATCGACGGCGATATTCGTGCGCGGCACCGTCGTCGTCTGACCGCCGGAAAGCGCGCCCGGCTGCGAGACCTGCGGGGTCTCCATGACCCGGATCGTCAGATTGCCCTGGGCGATCGCAACTTCGGAGATCCGCACGTCCGCACCGATCACGATCACGCCCGAGCGATCGTCGATAACCACCTTGGCCGGGAAGTCGGGCTCGACACGCAGCTGCTCGATTCGGGTGACGAGCTCGGCGATGGATCCGGCGAAACTCGGAGGGCGCAACAACTCGACGGTCGCAGCATCCAACATCCGGGCCGCGGGAACGCCGAGCGCCGCATTGATTGCCCTGGTGATGCGCTCGGCGGTGGTGAAATCCGGATTGCGGAGAGCCAGTCGCACCCGTTTGAGAGAGGAGAAGTCGAACGCCACCTCGCGCTCCACGATCGCACCATTGGCGATGCGTCCGGATGTCGGCACGCCCTGGGTCACATTGCCGGCCTGCCCCTGTGCGGAAAATCCCGCCACTGTGATCGGCCCCTGGGCGACCGCATAGACCTCGCCGTCCGCACCCATGAGCGGCGTCACCAACAACACGCCGCCGCGCAGGTCGCTGGCGTCACCCATGGCCGCAACATTCACGTCGATACGCTGACCCTGACGAGCGAAGGGCGGCAGATCGGCGGTCACCATGACGGCGGCGACATTGTCGGTCTTGATGTTCTGGGCATCGCGCGTGTTGACGCCGAGGCGCACCAGCATCGCTTCCAGACTCTGCTCGGTGAAAGGCGCGTTGCGCAGGGTGTCGCCTGTGCCATTGAGGCCGACGACGAGGCCGTAACCGACGAGCTGGTTCTCGCGCACGCCTTCGACCATCACCAGATCCTTCAGCCGCGAAGGAGCGGCCGTCGCCACAGGACCCGCCGATAAAAGAAGACCGCAAAGCAGGATGACGATGATGATCCACTTTCCGCGCTCTCGATGCATCGCCGTCTCCACTGTCTCGTTCATCGTTGCTCTTGCTTGCCATCCCCAGCCGAACGCCGCTGGGCCTCGCGCACAAACAAGCAAACGTCATGCCAGGGGCGGGAAGTGAGGATTCGCCACCTGTGCGAGGTGGGACCGACGCGCCGGCCCTGCGGCGGCGGGCAATCCTTGCCCGTGCGTTCTGCTCTCCATTCTGTGCTTCTTCCATTCCCGCCGTCCGGACGCGCGCTTGGCGGCAGGAGATCGGGCATGCTAGGTGAGGGCCGAAGCGGTGGCTTTCAGACAGCGTGGACAGGCTTGCGGTCTGACGGAAGGCGGGAGGCGGTGCAGGTGTCGCGATGGATGATGTGGCAGAGAAGGCTTGTCGGCATGCGTCCAGCCATGGGTCTGGCGATCGTCGGTCTGTTCTTGCGTGTCTTCGCTGTGGCCGAGGCGGCCAGCCCGCCGGCGCTGCGCGGCCTCGTGATGGGCGAGACGGTGCCGCATCGTATCGCAAAGGCGGATACCTTCATCGCGTTGGCTGCCCGGTATGACGTCGGCTACATGGCGCTCAGAGCGGCGAATCCCGATGTGGATCCCTGGGTGCCGCCGGAAGGGCGCGTGATCCGCATCCCCACGCGCCATGTGGTGCCCTTCGCCCATGGGGCGCGGATCGTGATCAACCGTGCCTTCCTTCTGCTTTATCACTATGACGAAAGAGGGCGGCTGCAGCATGTGTTTCCCGTCTCCCTGGGCCGGGAGGGATTGGCCACGCCGGTGGGCGAGATCCGGATCTCGGCACGGGTGGCCGGCCCCAGCTGGTATCCGACGGCCGCCCATCGCCGCGAAAATCCATCGCTGCCCCGGGTGGTCCCACCGGGCCCCGACAATCCGCTGGGTGCGTTCGCCTTGCGGCTGGGCCGCACGTCCTATCTGATTCACGGCACGAACAAGCCGCTGTCCATCGGCCGACGGGTCAGCCGCGGCTGCATCCGGCTCGCCCCGGCCGACATCCGCACCCTGTTCGCCGCTGCCGGAAAGGGCGACCTCGTGCGCATCGTCGATGCGCCGATGATGGTCGGGGTGGATCCGCATGATCAGCGCATCCATGTCGAGATCGCACCATCCGCCTATCAGCAGGCGCTTCTGGACGACGGCAAGGCGATGCCGGCCGACCCGCTGCTTGATGCAGAGACGTTGCTGGAGCAGGCGGTGCCTCGAAAGCTGTGGAAGAAAATCGCTTGGACCGAGGTGAAGCGCGCGGCCCATCGGCGGGCCGGCATACCAACACCGGTGAGCCAACCGCTCACGGCGGCGGAAATGCGTCTGTTCCTGGATGCCGAGGGGACGAGCGATGATGTGCTGGCCGCCTCACCGAACGCATCGCATGCGGCCAAGACCTCCGGGCGTTGAGGAGCTCAACCGCATAAGAGCTCGACCGCATAAGACGCATAAGGGAAGCGTCCAAGCCGCCTGTCCCCACAGCCGCAGAGCACCGCACCGCCCCTCCCCGCACAAAGATGCGGAAAGAGCGTTCCTTCTTGAACGGTCGTCTGCCGATGAATGGTTTCCGCCCGACGAGTGAAGGCGGACAGACCGCTATTTGCGCAGACGGCGGTTGAAATTCTTCTCGATCTGCTCGGCGATACGCGAGGCCCGTTCGGCAGCCGCATTGGCGGTGTTGGCCGCCGCCTCGGCCTGGGAAGCCGCCGACTGCGCGCTGCGAGCGGCACGCTCGGCCGCACGTTGGGCAGCCTTGGCGGCATCGGCCGCCTGTTGGGCGGCGTTGCGCGCATCGGTCAGCAGCTGCCGATCCTGATCCGACAGCTCGGCCGTGCAGGCCCCCAGCAGCAATCCGAGCACCACTACCGCACCAGCCGTTCGCGCGGTGCTGAGGATCTTGGTCATCATGCCCTCTCCTTGACATTTCTCGGCGATCATTTCCGCCGCCCCGGCCCATCACCCTGCGCGCGTAAAGCCAGTCCCTAGCCGGGCGGTCATCGGCGCCAAGGACAATAGCAATCCCTCAAGGACTTGGCCAGTCCCTGTTTTGCCGTCCGTGCCGGGGCTCCTAGTCTTCGTGGACGATGGCCTTGCCGATCGGTGCCAATGTGATCGGCACCAGCTTCAGATGCACATAGGCAAATGGCAAGCCGATGATCGTGATGGCATAAAAAAGCGCCAGGCCGATATGACCCAGCGCCAGCCACCAACCGGCGAGCAGGAACCAGATGATGTTGCCGACCGTGCCCAACGGGCCGGTGCCGATGTCTGGTTCACCGGTAACCAGCTCACGGCTGACAGCCCGGCTCCCGAAGGGCCAGAGCGTGTATAGGCCGATGTTGAAGGCCGCCCGCGCCCAGGGCAGACCGACGATCGAGATCGCAAATATGAGCCCGGCCACCCACCAGCCCATGGCCATCTGGAATCCGCCAAGGACCACCCACAGCACATTGAGGACAAAACGCAGCATGACCATCCCTCCCACAGACAGCCGCGCCCATGGCAACCCTATGGAGCCCATGAAGCAGCGAGCCGGTGCCCAAGTCTAGGGGCGCAGACGACCGAAGCCAAGGGCCGGATCGCCGCTGGTCTGCTCGCTGGGTGGAAAGTGCAACAAAACGCTGCCGCAAAGAGCGTTCAACGATACGCGATCTTCTTGATCTCGTAGTATTTTTCGCCAGACGGGGTGACGACCTCCACCTCGTCACCTATGCGGCGGCCGATGAGCGCGCGCGCCAGCGGTGAGGTGTAGGACAACTTGCCGGCCTTCACATCCGCCTCTTCCGCCCCCACGATCTGATAGACGACTTCGCGATCGTCCTCGTCGATGAGGGTGACGGTGGCGCCGAACATCACCTTGTCGCCGGAGAATTCGGACGGATCGATGACGGTCGCGCGCGCAAGACGGTCTTCGAGCTCCATCAGCCGCGCCTCGATCAGCCCTTGGCGCTCCTTGGCCGCGTGATATTCCGCATTCTCCGACAGGTCGCCATGGGCGCGAGCCTCTTCGATCGCCTTCGCGACCGCCGGCCGTTCCACGTTCTTGAGACGATGCACCTCGGCTTTCAGGGCCTCATAGCCTGAGGGCAGCATCGGAATCCGTTCCGTCATCGCGTTCTCGTCCTTCGTGTCCTGCCGACGGTCGGATTGGCTCGGCCTTTCCGAAGCCGGATATGCCGGTCCACCGTCATCGGCGCAGACGACCACCCCCGCTGCGGCACCCCCTCTGTTTCTGGCGGGAGACCGGCGCCGCGGCGCGCAGATCGTCGTCATCGGAAGCGGGGCGCCCATAACGCATGCGCCCCGGCAAATCAAGCACAACAAGTATAGGACGTCTGCCCCGGGGATCAAGCGGACATGGCTTGCGCGTAGTCCTGAAGCGAGCGCACCGTAAGCCCGCCTTCGCGCAGCACCTTGAGCGCCGTCACGGCGGCTCGGGCTTCGGCCATGGTCGTGTAGTAGGGGATTCCCTCGACAAGAGCCGTGCGCCGAATCTCGTAGGAATCGCGGATCGATTGCGCGCCTTCGGTGGTGTTGAACATGAGGTCGATCTTGCCGTCCTTCATGTAGTCGACGATGTGCGGCCGGCCCTGGGCCACTTTGTTGACCACCGCCGTCGGCACGTCATGCGCCGTCAGATATTTCGCGGTACCGCGGGTGGCGATCAGCGCATAGCCCATCTCCACGAGCGCGCGGGCGATCACAAGCGCGGCGGGCTTGTCCGCATCCTTGACCGAGAGAAAAACGAGACCGGCCTGAGGCAGACGCACACCGGCAGCCAACTGGCTCTTCAGGAAGGCGCGGGCGAAATCCCGGTCGATGCCCATGACCTCACCGGTCGATTTCATCTCGGGGCCGAGCAACACGTCCACGCCGGGAAAGCGCGCGAAGGGAAAGACGGATTCTTTGACGGCGATGTGGCCCAGTCGGTCCCGAGCGTATGGCCGCTGCGGCAGACCGAAGTCCCGGAGCCGGGCGCCCAGCATGATCTTGACGGCGAGCTTGGCCAGCGGCACGCCGATCGCCTTGGAAACGAAGGGCACGGTGCGGCTCGCCCGGGGATTGACCTCGAGAACGAAGACCGCGCCGTCCTTGACGGCGAACTGCACGTTCATCAGGCCCTTCACGCCAAGGCGGCGACCAAGGCTGATGGTCGCGTTCTCGATTTCCGTGATCAGCCTGTCATCGAGCGAGAAGGGCGGCAGCGAACAGGCGGAATCGCCCGAGTGGATGCCGGCTTCTTCGATATGTTCCATGATGCCGGCCACAAGGATGTCCGTGCCGTCGCCCAGGGCATCCACGTCGATCTCGGTCGCCTCTTTGAGATACTGGTCCACCAGGACCGGATTGTCGCCGGAGACCTGAACCGCCTCGCGCATGTAGCGTTCGAGGCCGGCACGGTCGTGGACGATTTCCATCGCCCGTCCGCCGAGCACGTAGGAGGGGCGCAGCAGCACGGGATAGCCGATCCGCTCGGCGACGGCGGCGGCCTCTTCCACCGATCGCGCAATGCCGTTGGCCGGCTGTTTCAGACCGAGCTCGTCGAGCAGGGCCGCGAAACGGTCGCGATCCTCGGCGCAGTCGATGGCGTCCGGACTGGTGCCCAGGATGGGGACGTCCGCCGCCTCCAGCACCTTGGCCAGCTTGAGCGGTGTCTGACCGCCGAATTGCAGGATCACGCCTGCCAAGCTGCCGCGGCTGCGTTCCTTTTCGATGATCGAGAGCACATGCTCAGCCGCAAGCGGTTCGAAATAGAGCCGGTCCGAGGTGTCGTAGTCGGTAGAGACCGTCTCGGGGTTGCAGTTGATCATGATGCTCTCCACGCCTTCCTCGGCAAGCGCGAAGCTGGCGTGGCAGCAGCAGTAGTCGAATTCGATGCCCTGGCCGATGCGATTGGGACCGCCTCCGAGAATGACGACCTTGCGGCGGTCGCTGACCCTGGCCTCGTCCTCCGGCGCAAGGGAACGGCGGACGGCCGCGTCTTCCAATCGGGCGATCGGCCGTTCGATCGAAGAATAGAGATAGGGGGTGCGGGCTTCGAACTCCGCCGCGCATGTGTCTACGCGCTTGAACACGAAATCAGCCTGCGCCTTTGCGATCCGCGCGCGGACCTGTGCTTTCGGGCAGCCCGTGATCCGCGCAAGCTGATCGACCGAAAATCCCAGCTGACGCAGCGCCCGGATCGCCTCCGCGTCTTCGGGCAGGCCGTCCCGGCGCAAGCGCTCCTCGGCGGTGGTGATTCGCGCGATCTGCCACAGAAACCAAGGGTCGATGCCGGTGGCTTGGGCAATCTCGTCCACCGACACGCCGAACCGCAGGGCCTGACCGATCTTGAGAATCCGGTCCGGCGTGGGCCGGGCGAGGGCGGCAAGCAGCAGATCCTTCTCTGGTGCGGCCGGCTCGACACCCGCGATCGTGACGGGATCGAGCCCGTCGAGACCGGTTTCCAGCGACCGCAGGGCCTTCTGCAGACTTTCCGGGAAGTTGCGCCCCAAGGCCATCGCCTCACCCACCGAACGCATGGAGGTGGTCAGCACCGGCTCTGCGCCCGGGAATTTTTCGAAGGCAAAGCGGGGGACCTTGGTCACCACATAATCGATCGTGGGTTCGAAGGAAGCGGGCGTGACCCCAGTGATGTCGTTGGTGATTTCATCGAGCGTATAGCCGACGGCGAGTCGGGCTGCGACCTTTGCGATCGGGAAACCGGTGGCCTTGGAGGCGAGCGCGGATGAACGCGATACCCGCGGGTTCATTTCTATGACCACCTGCCGGCCGGTCTTGGGATCGACGGCGAACTGAACGTTCGAGCCGCCGGTCTCGACCCCGATTTCGCGTAAGATTGCGATCGAGGCGTTGCGCATTTCCTGATATTCGCGGTCGGTGAGGGTGAGGGCCGGTGCGACCGTGATCGAATCACCCGTGTGCACGCCCATGGGATCGAGATTCTCGATGGAGCAGACGATGATACAGTTGTCCGCCTGGTCACGCACGACCTCCATCTCGAACTCTTTCCAGCCGAGCACCGACTCCTCGACCAGAACCTCGCTCACCGGAGAGGCGTCGAGCCCGGCCCGCACGATCCGCTCGAACTCCTCGCGGTTGTAGGCGACACCACCACCCGTGCCGCCCAGGGTGAAGGAAGGGCGGATAATCGCCGGCAACCCGACCTCTTCGAGCGCATCCAGCGCCTCCTCGCGCGAGGTGACCACCCGCGAACGCGGCACCGCAAGACCGATGCGCGCCATCGCGGCCCGGAACAACTCGCGATCCTCCGCCTTCTCGATGGCGTCGGCGTTGGCGCCGATGAGCTCTACCCCGTGACGCTTGAGGACGCCTTTCTTGTGAAGGGTGAGCGCGCAGTTGAGCGCCGTTTGTCCCCCCATGGTGGGCAGGAGGGCGTCGGGACGCTCGCGGGCGATGATGGCCTCCACGATTTCAGGGGTGATCGGTTCGACATAGGTGGCGTCCGCCAACTCCGGATCGGTCATGATGGTCGCCGGGTTGGAGTTGACAAGGATGATCCGGTAACCTTCGGATTTGAGCGCCTTGACCGCCTGGGTGCCCGAATAGTCGAACTCACAGGCCTGGCCGATGACGATGGGCCCGGCGCCGATGATCAGAATGCTCTCGATGTCCGTGCGCTTGGGCATCTCAGGCGTTCCTCCTGCGGGCAGCCAATAGGTCGGGTGCGGTGTAGGGCTTGTCCCGCCAGCGGGCGACACGGGCGAGGAATTCCGCGAACAGGGGAAAACTGTCCTGCGGTCCAGGTGAGGCCTCGGGATGCTGCTGGACGCCCAGAATCGGCGGCTCGTCGGCTTCCAGGGCGCACAGGGTGCCGTCGAACAGCGAGACCTGCTTCAGCCGCACGCCCTTATCCGCCAGGGACTCCGCATCCACCGTGAAACCGTGATTCATGGAGACGATGGAAACATGATGGGTGCCGGTCTCCAGCACGGGGTGATTGGCGCCATGGTGACCTTGGCGCATCTTGACCGTGCGGCCGCCCAGCGCGAGCGCGAGCAGCTGATGTCCCAGACAGATACCGAGCAGCGGCATCCCGGCGGCGATCAGCGCGCGAATCACGGGTACGGCGTAACCGGCGGTCGCAGCCGGATCGCCAGGGCCGTTCGAGAGCACCACGGCATCCGGAGTGCGGGCCAGCACCTCCTCGGCCGTCGCGGTGGCCGGCATGACGTCCACCATCGCGCCTGCGGAGACGAGATTGCGCAGAATATTGCGCTTGACCCCGAAGTCGAGGACGCTCACGCGCAGCGTCTGCTCGGCGCTTCGGGCGAAGCCGGTATCAAGTCGCCAGAGCCCTTCCTCGAAGCGATAGCCGGTGTGTGTGGAAACGGTGCGGGCCAGCTCCATGCCGGCAAGCCCCGGGAAGGCGCGGGCGCGGGCCAGCAGCGCCGCCAGGTCGAAAGCGCCGTCGCGCCTATGGGCGATCACGCCGTTGAGCACACCCTGGCCGCGCAGATGACGAGTGAGCCGGCGGGTGTCGATCCCGGCGATACCGACGAGGCCGACAGTCTTTGCCCATTCCCTGAGATCCTGCTCCGCCCGCCAGTTGGAAGGCGCGCTTACCGGCTCGCGCACCACGAAGCCACGCGCGGCGACGCTTGGGCTTTCGCAGTCTTGCGGGTTGGCGCCGACATTGCCGATATGCGGGAAGGTGAAGACGATGATCTGCTCGGCATAGGAGGGATCGGTCAGGATCTCCTGATAGCCCGTCATCGCGGTGTTGAAGATGAGCTCTCCTTCCGCTTCGCCTTCCCGACCGATCCCGAACCCTTCCCACAGGCTGCCGTCTTCGAGCACGAGAACGGCATCGGGTCTGTCGGAAAAGGAGGGGAAGGAGGACAGGGGGGGCGAGGTTCTGGCGCTGGCGGGTTTGCGCGCGTCCGGCATCGTCTCTTTTGACCCTGTATGGATGGCGACGGAGGGTGTCACGGCCGTGTCACACGGCTTCAACCCCACCGCCTCGACAAATTGCCGGGAACCTAGTGAAGCCCCGGTCACCCGTCAAGCCGCCTTTGCGCAGCGATCCTCGATTGAAAAGGCGGCCGCCCATCGGTATCATCCGCCCTCCATCGGCCGAGCACCACCGGCACAAGAAGAGCGGATGGCCGGGAGAACCCCCGGACGCGACAAGGGAGGCGTCATGAGCTTGCGGCAGGAATTGCAGGATGCGCTCAAGGCGGCGATGCGTGAGAAGGATCGGCGCCGCGTCTCGACCTTGCGTCTCATCCTCGCGGCCATCAAGGACCGGGACATCGCCCGCCGCACCGAAGGCGACGAGCGGGACGACGACACGGTGATCCGGGAAATCCTCGCAAAGATGATTCGCCAGCGGGAGGAATCGGTGCGGGCCTATGAGGAAGGCGGCCGGGTCGAGCTCGCCGATCAGGAACGTGAAGAGATCGCCATCATCCGCTCCTTCCTTCCTCCGCAGATGACCGATGAGGAGGTCCGCCAGGTCGTGGATACGGTGATCGAGGAGGTCGGCGCCGAAAGCCTGAAGGATATCGGCCGCTGCATGGCGGCGCTGAAGGAGCGCTATGCCGGTCGGATGGACTTTGGACTCGCCAGCCGGCTGGTCAAGGAACGTCTGGCGGCGGCCAAGGGCTGATGAGGGGACGCCGGCGCGGCGCACGCTGTGTGGTGGTGACCATGTGCGTGGGCGGCGGCATGGGCGCGGCCGGGCAGGATGGGCTGGCCTCGCGGGCCGTGCGGTTCGGCGAGAAATCCAAGACGGGAATCGGGGCAAGGGACGAGTGGCGCGGATGCGGTTTTCCCCCTCCTTTCTCGACGAACTGAGAAGCCGCATCTCCCTAGTCGATCTCATCGGCCGGAAGGTGGCGCTCAAGAGAGCGGGCCGCGAATGGAAGGGGCTGTGTCCGTTTCACAAGGAAAAGACACCGTCCTTTCACGTGGTGGAGGACAAGGGCTTCTATCATTGCTTCGGTTGTGGGGCGCATGGCGATGCCATCCGCTGGCTTGTGGAAACCGAGAACCTGTCCTTCGCCGAGGCGGTGCGTGAGCTGGCGGGCCGGGCCGGCCTGCCGCTGCCGGCTGCACGTTCTTCGGCCGCAGACAAGGTGGAACAGGACCGCAGGGCGCGGTTGTTCGCCCTGCTCGAACAGGCCGGTCTTCACTTCGCTCGGGCGCTCGCGGGCGCAGGTGGGGCCAAGGTCCGCGCCTATCTCGAAAGCAGAGCGGTCGCACGACGGACGATAGCCGCCTTTCGACTGGGCTACGCCCCCGATGGAGAAGACGCGCATCGTCTTTTGCAGACACTCAAGCAAGCCGGCTATCGTGACGAGGAGCTGCTGGCTGCGGGGCTTGCGGTCGCCCGCGAAGGCGAACCGGCGCACCTCATTCCCCGCTTTCGCGATCGCCTGATCTTTCCGATCACCGACAGCCGTGAGCGGATCGTCGGTTTCGGGGGGCGGACACTCGGCGACCATCCGGCCAAATATCTCAATTCCCCGGACGGCCCGCTCTTCCATAAGGGGCGCCTTCTTTACCACTACGCGCCGGCGCGACGCGCGGCACGCGATGGCAATCTGCTCGTGGTCGAAGGCTACATGGACGTGATCGCGCTGTCCCAAGCGGGCTTCGAGGCCGCGGTCGCGCCGCTCGGCACGGCGGTGAGCGAGCATCAGCTCACCCTCATGTGGCGGGTAGCGCCCGAGCCGATCTTTTGCTTCGACGGCGACGCCGCAGGCCGCGCCGCGGCCGATCGCGTAATCACGCGGGCGCTGCCGCTGTTGGGAGCCGGGCGCTCGCTGCGATTCGTGCTGCTGCCCGAAGGCGAAGACCCGGATTCCTTTCTGCGTCGTCACGGCTCCGCCGCCTTTGCCGCGCTCGTCGAGCGGGCGGTGCCGCTGGTCGATATGCTCTGGGAGATCGAGATCGGCGGCGCCGATTTGTCCACCCCCGAACGCCGCAGACGGGCGGAAGAGAATCTCATGCGCCGGATCGCGGCGATTCCGGACAAGCGCCTCGTCCAGCTCTATCGCGACACCTACTGGCGGCGGCTGCGTCCGCTCGTGGGGGCTGGGCGCCGCCGATCCCGCCGATCCCGCCGATGGACGGCGGATGGCGGCAGGCCTTCTGCGGCGCTGCTCGCCAGCCGCGCCGGCGGCGGACCCGGTGCGGAGCGCCGCCGTCTGGGCGCACGTCTACTCGTGATCGCCCTTGAATTGCCGGCGCTTGCGGAGGCCGAGGCGGAGGAGATCGCCGCACTCGCGCTCGGGGACGAGCGGCTTGACAAGCTGCGTGATGCCATGCTTGAGGCGCTTCACAGGCAGCCCGGGCTTGACCGGGACGGGTTGGATGCCCATCTCAAGGATCGTGGCTTTGGCCCCCTTCTTGAGACCATCCGGCGCGAGACGGGCGCTGGAGCCGGCTGGAAGGTCGGCGAGTCGCACCGGGAAGAACGAGCGCACCGCAGTTGGCAGGAGATCAAGCTGCGGGTGCGTGATTTTGTGCTCGAGTCGGAAGAGGCGGCTTTGACGGAGAAACTGGCCCATGGAGATGACGATATCCGGGCCTGGGAACGCCTGAAAGTGATCAAGGCCGAACGCCGGGAGATCGCCCGGAGCCTGAAGACGGTCGTGGACCGGGAGTGGCCCGGGGAAGAGTAACGGCGGCCGCCAAGGCGCAAGGGCCTTGGAACGGGATCGAACGGGACATGGATGTGGGCCAGATGGCGAACGGAAAAAGCGGCAATCAGGCAGCCATGACCAAGACGCGCACCGACGGGGATGCTCCGATCCTCGACATGAACAACGCCGCGGTCAAAAAGCTCATCAAGCGCGCCAAGGACCGCGGCTACATCACCATCGACGAGATCAACCAGCTGCTGCCCGAAGACGAGGTGTCCTCCGAACAGATCGAAGACGTGATGAGCATGCTCTCGGACATGGGCATCACGCTGGCCGAGCAGGAGGATGTCGAGGAGGGCGAAGCGGAGGCCAAGCAAACGGCGGGCGAGGAGGGGGCCGGCAAGGTCACCTTCGCGGTCAGCGCTCCGAAGTCGGACCTCGATCGCACCGACGATCCCGTGCGCATGTATCTGCGCGAGATGGGGGCGGTGGAGCTGCTCTCGCGCGAAGGCGAGATCGCGATCGCCAAGCGCATCGAGGCTGGCTGCAACACCATGATCGAGGGGCTGTGTGAATGCCCGCTCACCTTCCGCGCTCTCGTCCAGTGGGCGGAGGATCTCAACGAGGGACGGATCCTGCTGCGCGACATCATCGATCTCGAGGCGACCATCGGGGGGGGACCGGAACAGGCGGAAGCCGCCGGTGACGGGCAAGGGGGATCCGCGCCGGCGGTTGCTGTTCCCAGCAGTGACGTCGCTTCCGATCCTGCGGCCGCCAAGGAGGCCGAGGAGGAGGAGGAGGACGAAGACGATCTTCTCAACATGTCGCTGGCGGCGATGGAGGAGCATCTCAAGCCCGAGGTGCTGGCGACCTTCGACCAGATCACGAAAACCTACACCAAGCTTGCCCGTCTTCAGGATGCGCGGCTTAAGGCCGCGGTCCAAGGCGAAGAGGGGCTCACTCCCGCCCAGGAGCGACGCTACCGCAAGCTGCGGGCCGAACTCATTGAGCTGGTGCGCTCCGTCCAGTTCACCAATGCGCGCATCGAGGAACTCGTCGAGAAGCTCTATGCGGTGAACAAGCGCCTCATGCAGCTGAGCGGTCAATTGCTGCGGCTTGCTGAGTCCTACCGCATTTCGCGCGAGGAATTCCTCGCAGAATACCTGGGCCGGGAACTGGAGGAAGGCTGGTTGGAGCGGCTCGCCAAGAAGAACAAGAAATGGGCGAAATTCGCTGCACGCGAGGGCGAGGCGGTCACCAATATCCGTGAGCAGATCCGCCAGATCGCCTCCGAGACGGGGCTGCATGTCGGCGAGTTCCGGCGCATCGTTCAGATGGTGCAGAAGGGAGAGCGCGAGGCCCGTATCGCCAAGAAGGAGATGGTGGAAGCGAATCTGCGGCTTGTGATCTCCATCGCCAAGAAATACACCAACCGCGGCTTGCAGTTCCTGGATCTCATCCAGGAGGGCAACATCGGGCTCATGAAAGCGGTGGACAAGTTCGAGTATCGCCGCGGCTATAAATTCTCCACTTATGCCACCTGGTGGATCCGTCAGGCGATCACGCGCTCGATCGCCGACCAGGCGCGCACCATTCGTATTCCCGTGCACATGATCGAGACCATCAACAAGATCGTGCGCACCCAGCGGCAGATCCTGCATGAATACGGCATCGAACCCACGCCCGAGCAGATTGCCGAACGGCTCGGCATGCCGCTGGAGAAGGTGCGCAAGGTGATGAAGATCGCAAAAGAACCGATCAGCCTGGAGACGCCGATCGGTGACGAGGAAGACAGCCATCTCGGCGACTTCATCGAGGACAAGAACGCCGTGCTGCCGATCGAGGCCGCGATCCAGTCGAACCTGCGCGAGACGACGACGCGCGTGCTCGCCTCGCTCACCCCGCGCGAGGAGCGGGTGCTGCGGATGCGTTTCGGCATCGGCATGAACAGCGACCACACGCTCGAAGAGGTCGGCCAGCAGTTCTCGGTGACCCGCGAGCGCATCCGCCAGATCGAGGCCAAGGCGCTGCGCAAGCTGAAGCATCCCTCGCGCTCACGGCTGCTGAGGAGCTTCCTCGATACCTGAGCGGCATCTGCCGCCACCTCTCTCTCCGTCACCCGTCGGCCTCCGCTTTCGTCATCCGCCGACTGGATCGGCGGATCCAGCGGGCGGTGAGGAAGGGGGTCAATGCCGGCGATGGCCTCGCTGTCAGATGGGTTCGCCGGTCAAGCCGGCGAACGACGATTCCGTGATCAGTGATCGGATATCCGTGATCAGCAACCCGTGCGGCGAATAACGAAAAGGGGGGATCGTCACCTGTCACCGCCCGCTTTCCCTTTTTCGTTACCCACCAGGTTCATTCCCCCTTTCGTTATCCGCCGGGGCCGCAGTCTCCTTTCTCGTCACCCGCCGGCTCGACCGGCGGATCCATTCCCTTCTCGTCACCCGCCGGCTTGACCGGCGGGTCCAGCGGAAGGGGAAAACAGCGCTCAATGCCAGAGTTGTCGAAACCGTCAGTGGGGTCGCTGATCGGCGGATTCCCCCTTGCCCTCGTCACCCGCCGGCTTGACCGGCGGGTCCAGCCGACAGCGGAGACAGCATCAAGCATCAGGAATTGTTGCTCCGTGAGATGGATTCGCCGCTCTTCGGCGGCGAATGACGTGAAAATGGAAAACGTCACCCGCTGCCCTCTCCTTCCTCACCTGTCGCTTCCCTCACGCCCGTCATCATCGCCGTCACCTCCTCCGTCATCACCTGCCGCCTCCCCCTTCGTCATCCGCCAGTGTCTCTCTTTTTCGTCACCCGTCGTCTCCTCCCTCGTCACCCGCCGACACGACCGGCGGGTCTATTCCCCTCTCTCGTCACCCGCCGACTTGATCGGCGGGTCCAGCCGACAGTGGGGAAGTGATCCAACGCCAGCGATGGTCTCACTGTCAGATGGGTTCGCCGGTCAAGCCGGCGAACGACGAAGAGAGGGGGCGGCTGGGTTCGCCGCATCTGCCGGCGAACGACGCGAAAAGGGAAGCACCGGCCGCCTCATCTTATCCACTGAGAAGGTTACCGACACTGACGAGCAAAAACCGATGACTGATCACTGATCACCGATGACTGATCACCGATGACTGACGACCGATGACTGATCACCGATGACTGACGACCGATGACCGAAAAAGGGCGAGGCTCCCGGGAACACCTGGGGGGCGCATATCCCCGGGAAGCACTCGCCCCCGCCTCCTGGCCAGAGACGGACTTGGGCAGATGGGCTCTATCCGGAGATTGGGCTGTGCCTCTCCGCTTTCTCCCCATCCCCACTATGCGATGATAATACGATCATATTAATTACGAGTCAATTAAATATTTTAATATATTCTCACTTTCGGACGGGCATTCCATGCTGTGGGCATGGACATCAATCGCGTCACAGCCCATCGCATTCGCATGCTTCGCCGTGAGGCGGGGCTGACTCAAGCTGCTCTTGCCGAACGCGCCGGTTTGGCTGAGATCACCATCAGCGCCATCGAGCGGGGCCAGAAACAGCCCCGGCTGGCGACGGTGGCCGCGATCGCCAAGGCGCTCGGTGTTTCATTGGATGAGCTCGTCGGCTGGAACCGGCCGGACGACGGCCGCAGCCGTCGGCGCAGCGCGCTGCTGCTGCAGCTGGAGGCGGATCTTGCCGCCTTGACGGATGCGGATCTCGCGGTGCTCGCCGCCACCGCCGCCGCCCTACGCAAGCACCGCACACGCTAACGCCTGTCCCGTCCGCCATCCAATCCGGATCGGCCGCTGCCGCCTGCTCCCTGCTTGCTCCGCCGGCCGACGCGGCCTATAAGCTGTCTAGACAGCTTGGCCGGCCGGCGGCGCTCTCAACGCCCTGCAAGGCGGCGCACACAGACATACGGGGAGCTGAACAAGATGACCGATTCTACGCGCAACCGCCGCGTGATCCGGGCGCCGCGCGGTACGCGACTTCAGGCGCGAAGCTGGCTGACGGAAGCGCCGCTGCGCATGCTCATGAACAATCTCGATCCCGAAGTCGCCGAGAATCCGGACGAGCTCGTCGTCTATGGCGGCATTGGCAAGGCGGCGCGCGATTGGGCGTGTTTCGACAAGATCGTCGCCACCTTGCAGCGCCTTGAAGACGACGAAACGCTGCTGGTGCAGTCTGGCAAGCCGGTGGGGGTTTTTCGCACCCATGCGGACGCACCGCGGGTGTTGATCGCCAATTCCAATCTCGTGCCCCGCTGGGCGACCTGGGAACGGTTCCACGAGCTCGACCGCAAGGGACTCATCATGTACGGCCAGATGACGGCCGGCTCTTGGATCTATATCGGCTCCCAAGGCATCGTCCAGGGCACCTATGAGACCTTTGTGGAGATGGGGCGGCGCCATTACGGCGGCGATCTGGCCGGCCGCTGGCTGCTGACGGCGGGCTTGGGCGGCATGGGCGGCGCGCAGCCGCTGGCCGCGACCATGGCGGGGATGAGTTGCCTTGCGATCGAATGCCAGATGAATCGGATCGAGAAGCGGATCGCGACCGGCTATCTCGATCACTGGACCGCCGATCTCGACGAGGCGCTTGCGATCATTGCGCGCTCCTGCGCGGACCGGCGGCCGACCTCGGTGGGCCTTCTCGGCAACGCCGCCGAGATCCTGCCGCAGATCCTCTCACGCGATATCCGGCCCGATGCGCTGACCGACCAGACCTCTGCGCATGATCCAGCCCACGGCTATCTGCCCGAGGGATGGACCGTCGCCGAATGGCTCGCGCGCCAGAAGAGCGATCCCCAATCCGTGGCGGCGGCCGCACGCCGATCCATCGCCCGGCATGTGGAGACGATGCTCGCCTTCCATGCCGCCGGCGTGCCCACCTTCGATTACGGCAACAACATCCGCCAAGTGGCTTTCGACGAGGGCGTAGAAGACGCCTTCGCCTTTCCGGGCTTCGTGCCGGCCTACATCCGACCGATGTTCTGTCGCGGCAAGGGGCCGTTCCGCTGGGCGGCGCTCTCGGGCGATCCGGAAGACATCCGGCGCACGGACGAGAAGGTAAAAGAGCTGATCACCGATCCCCATCTCCACCGCTGGCTGGAGATGGCGGGATCGCGTATCCGCTTTCAGGGGTTGCCGGCGCGGATCTGCTGGCTGGGGCTCGGCGAGCGCGACAAGGTGGGGCTTGCCTTCAATGAGATGGTCGCCTCCGGTGAACTGTCGGCGCCCGTCGTCATCGGCCGCGACCATCTCGATACCGGATCCGTCGCCAGCCCCAATCGTGAGACCGAAGGAATGAAGGACGGCTCGGACGCGATCTCGGATTGGCCGATCCTGAACGCACTCTTGAACTGCGCATCGGGAGCGACCTGGGTGAGTGTCCACCATGGCGGCGGTGTCGGCATGGGCTACTCCCAGCATGCCGGCCAGGTGATCGTCTGCGACGGCACCGAGGCTGCGGCGCGACGGATTGCGCGGGTGCTGTGGAACGATCCGGCAAGCGGTGTGATGCGGCATGCGGATGCAGGCTATGAGGAGGCGATCGCGGTCGCCCGCAGCCACCGTCTCGATCTGCCGATGCTGGAAGGCTGACCGTCATGACGCAGACTGCCGGGGCGCAAGCATCTGATCTGGCCATCACGCCGGGGCGCGTGTCTCTCGCCGCGCTCAAGACGATCTGGCGCGGACCGGCCCGCTTGGTGCTGCCCGAGCAGAGTTGGGCGGCGATCCAGGCGGCCGCCGACGCCGTCGCCGAGATTCTCGCCTCCCGGCGCGTCGTCTATGGCGTGAACACCGGCTTCGGCCTGCTGGCGGACCGGCGCATCGATACCGATCATCTGGCTGAACTCCAGCGCAATCTCGTGCGTTCGCATGCCTGCGGCGTGGGCGAGCCGCTCGCCCCGGCGGTCGTGCGTCTCGTGCTTGCGCTCAAGGTCGTCTCGCTGGCACGCGGGGCTTCCGGTGTGCGCAGCGCGGTGGTGCGGATGCTGATCGCGCTGCTGGCCGCCGATGCGCTGCCGGTGATCCCGGCGCAGGGCTCGGTGGGGGCTTCCGGCGATCTCGCACCGCTTGCCCATCTGGCGTTGGCGCTTGTCGGGGAGGGAGAAATCGCCTGGCGGGGACGGGTTCGGCCGGCGGCTGAGGTGCTGGCCGCGCTCGAAATGGAGCCGCTCGCGCCGGCCCCGAAGGAGGGGTTGGCGCTCTTGAACGGCACCCAGGTCTCAACCGCGCTCGCGCTTGACGCCTTCTTTCGCGCCGAGGCGGCCTTCCATGCCGCCCTGCTGGCCGGCGCGCTCAGTACCGATGCCCTGAAGGGCTCGGATGTGCCCTTCGATCCGCGCATCCAAGCGCTGCGCGGGCATGCGGGCCAGATCGCGGTGGCCCGGGTGTTGCGAGGCTTGCTGGCCGGCTCCCGGATCCGGGCCAGCCATGCCGACTGTCCCAAGGTCCAGGATCCCTATTGCCTGCGCTGCCAGCCGCAGGTGATGGGCGCAGTCTGCGATCAGCTCCGCCACGTCGCCGCGACACTTGAGATCGAGGCCAATGCCGTCACCGACAATCCCCTCATCCTCACGGGTGACGGCGGGGAAGCGGCGGCGCTCTCGGGCGGCAATTTCCACGCCGAACCGGTGGCATTCGCCGCCGATCTGCTGGCGATCGTGACCGCCGAGATCGCCAGCCTCTGCGAGCGGCGCATCGCGCTCATGATCGATCCCAAGCTGAGCGGCCTGCCCGCCTTCCTGGCCGAAGATCCAGGCCTGCAGTCCGGCTTCATGATCGCACAGGTGACGGCAGCGGCACTCGTATCCGAAAACAAGACATTGGCACATCCGGCCGGTGTCGACTCCGTTCCCACCTCCGCCGGCCAGGAAGACCATGTCTCGATGGCCACCTGGGCCGCGCGCAAGGCGGGCCTTGTGGCTCGCAACACGACGGCGGTCGTGGCCATCGAGCTGCTCACCGCCCGTCGTGCAATCGGCTTCCATCGCCCGCTCACAACGAGCCCGGCGCTGCAGGCGCTGGTCGCCGCCCTTGCCGAAACCCTGCCCGAGACGGATGGCGACCAGCGGCTGGACACCGCGATCGCCACACTCGGTGCGCAGATCGCCGCCGGTCACCTCGACCGCTTTTTGCCTGACCCCCTCCTCCCGCCGCGCGCCGACATCGCCGCGCCTGCTCCGGGGGTGACACCATCGTCTGGCGGGCGGTAGAAAACTGCGCATAATAGGCAAGCATGACCCTGTCCCGGACCTCGCTTTTACGGATCCGGTAGATCCGGCTCATCAACGACCGGTCGCCACGAATGGTGCATGCGGATGACGGGTGAGGAAAACGCTTTTGCCTGCGCCTTGTGCGGACGTCCCTTGGGACGTCGGCGGGAACGGCATCACCTCATCCCCCGGCGCTATGGCGGGCGGGAAACGGTGCTGCTGCATCCCATCTGCCACCGCAAGATTCATGCGGTCTTCCGGGAATCCGAGCTGCGGCGGCGCTACCACGACATCGCCGCGCTCAAGGCGCATCCCGAGATCGTCGCCTTTATTCGCTGGCTTGCCGACAAACCGCCGGATTTCCACCGACGCACCGAGCCGCCGCGTCGGCGCTGACCCGCAAAAGCCGGATGGGGCGTGGCTGTGTCAATGGAGGCTCACGGGCTCCAGCGCCCGACTGCGCAGCTCCTGGACGGCGGCGGCATAGTCCTCGGCGATGCCGAGCGGCGTGCCGTTGGCGGCATGAATCGCGAAATTGCGCCGCCCGTCGGGCAACAGGATCGGTTTGATGTAGACGAGATGCGGCGTGCCGAGATTGGCGAAGCTCGCTGCATCCAAAGGTAGCTTTCTGCCTGTCATGTTCATTCCTCGCATGTCTGGTTGTCCGTTCTTGATCTTTTCCCTCCAGACATGGGGACGCCCGTGTCCGCGATCAAGATGCGCCGGCGGACGGGACAGACGCACCGAGAAAGCCATCAGTTGCCAGTCTGCCGGTCCCTGGCCTTGTCCTGCCCGCGCGCGCCGGTCGGCAGGCGGCCTTCGGGCGGCTCGGGCGGACGCACCCAACAGGGCGCGCCCAGCGCCTTGAGCTGCTTGCACAGTGCGACCGCCTCCGCGCGATCATGCAGATCCCCGATATTGAGCCGATAGAAGAATCCACGCGGCGCCTTCTTGCGCGGCCCATAGTCGATCTCGGAGCGGCGTGGCCGGTAGCGGCCGAGCACCTCGGCATATTTCCGCCAGTAATAGGCTTGTCCCCGCTTGAGCTGCGCCGGCGTACGGTAGGCGGCGATCTGAACGGACCAGCCCGTGGGATCGAGCAGCGGCGGCAAGTCCACCGGCTCGGGTTTGGGCTTGGGCGCAGGCGGCGGTGGGGGCGGCGGCGCCGGTTTGGCGAAGAGCCTTTTCAGCAACGCGCGCTTTTGGGGACTGTCTGCCACCACGGGAATGGCGGTGTCCGCAGGCGCATGGCTCATCGGTGCGGTGGTGGCGATCAAGGCCCGCACCCGGGACGCAGGGGAAAGCGCCTTGAGCCGCCGGAAATAACGCAGCGTCTGGTTTGCCGCCTCGGCATCGAGGTCGATACGCAACACCTGAGCCGCCTTGTCCTCCTCATGGGCGAAGACCAGGGCGAGCGCCAGATTGTGCCGAACGACGACATCCGCGCGCTCGGCCATGACCAAGCGGCGGAAAATCCGCATCGCCGGCGCGATCCGGCCATGAAGGGTGTGCAGCAGGGCGAGATTCGCCGCCACGACGGGATCCGCGGCCGCGGCGGCCGCATCCATGCCGGCCGGCAGTCTCTCTCGTCCTTCCTGTTCCCCCACAGCGTCCCGTGCGATCGCTTCGGCGAGGCGGGCGCGGGCATCGCCGCCGGCCGCCACGGCACGGCCGAAGGCGCGGACAGCGTCCCGATACCGTCCCATGCGCAGCAGCGCCTGACCGAAGGCGTAGTGGGCCTGCCAGTCACCGCGGCTGCCGGCCGTCGCCCGCTTGAGGATGGGTTCGGCCAGCTCGGGCCGGCCGAGAGCGAGCAGGCTGCGGCCGATCCCGACAAGCGCCCCGCCACCCGCCCCCAGTCCCGAGAGCGTGTAGGCGTCGCGATACAGCGCCAAAGCGGCTGCCGGGCGACCCTGGTGGAGGAAACGCTCGGCCTGGGCGCGCAAGGCGGCGGCTTCCTCGGCCGGCGCACCCAGCCCCGGCCCACTCGCACTTCCCGCCAGCGCCACAGCCAGGGCCAGAACGGACAACCGCCGACGCATCCCGATCCGCATCATCCGCGCCTGCCTGCACAAAGCCTTCGCCATGCTCTTGCGCCCGTCCTTGTCACCCCTGGCTGCGTCCATCACCGAGGCGTACCCCCGCGGGACCACTTGCCGTGCGTCCGGAAAGCCGGTTACCCTTCGTCCTTCCGGGCGCGGCCATGCTGGCAAAGCCGATTTAAGGGCGTCTTAAGCGAACCTGAGGGAATTGCCTAAAATATGCGGCGACTGACGGCGATCCTGGGCGTGTTGTGCGCATCGATCCTTGCGGCCGGCCATGACGCCCCAGCATTGGGGCAAACGCCGTCTTCGCCGCCTGCCCCCCCGCGGCAATCCGGGCAACAGACCGATGCCGCGGCCCAGGAACGCCAGGCGGCGGCTTTCTATCGCGCCGGCCGGATCGCACAAGCGCGTGCGATCTGGGAAGCGTTGGCCGCCCAAGGCCATCCGCGCGCGCTCTACAATCTGGCCAGCCTCTATCTTGCGGGAGCCGGCGGCCTGCCGCGCGACCGGGATCGCGCCATCGCCCTGCTGCGCCGGGCGGCGGCGGCCGGCGAGCCGATGGCGGCCTACCGCCTCGCACTCCTGCTGCTCGACGCCAAGGCAGCCAGCGAAAAAGACCGTCTGGAGGGGCTGCGCCTGCTCACCCGGGCTGCGAGCGCGGGTCTGCCGGCCGCGCAATACCGGCTGGCGCTCGCCTATTGGGACGGCGAGCTGCTGGCCCGCGACCCGGTGGCCGCCTATCTGTGGATGGCCCGGGCGGCCCGCAAGCTGCCCCTCGCCCGCACAGCGCTCCAACGCATGGAATCGGCGATGAGTCCCGGCGAGCGCCAGCGGGCTCAGGCGCGCCTGACGGAAGAAGAGACAAGAGCGCGGCCTTCCGACTCCGGCACGGGATTTATGCTGCAGATCGTCGCGCTCAGAGACCGCGCGGCCGTCGCGGCCTTCTGGCGACGCATGCAGGAACAGGCCGGCGACCTGGTTGCGGATCTCACCCCCCGCATCCTGGCCGGCGGCACGCCCGGGCGACCGCTCTATCGGTTGCAGATCGGCCCCCTGCCCAGCCGTCGCGCCGCCGAGCACCGCTGCGCGGCTCTCAAATCCGCCGGTTTCGACTGCTTGCTTGTCAAGAGCGATTCCAGGCAATAAGCTCACCGGAAATGCTGCGACGCAGCAATCATCTTCGCATGTGCATCATGGTGGAGCGAAAGGAGCGCGTCCATGTTTCTGTCTCCCGCGCAAGAGATTCCGGTTCGGCGCAACCGCTCGGAGTTGGCGGTGCCTGGTTCCAATCCCCGTTTTCTGGAGAAAGCGGCCCAATCCGAGGCCGATGTCGTCTTTCTGGATCTCGAAGACTCGGTCGCACCCGACAAGAAGGCTGAAGCACGGGCGAATGTGGTGGCCGCGCTCAACGAGCTCGATTGGGGCGACAAGACGGTATCCGTGCGCATCAACGGCCTCGACACCCCGGAAGCGCATGCAGACATTCTCGCGGTCGTCGGCAAGGGCGGCGAGCGGTTGGACCTGATCATGATCCCGAAGGTCTCTCATCCACGCGACGTGCATGCGGTCGAATGGCTCGTCGGTCAGGTGGAGGCGGCCAGCGGACGCGTAAAGCGCATCGGCTTCGAGCTCATCATCGAGACCGCCGAGGGAATGATGAACATCGACGCGATTGCCGGCGCCAGCCCACGCAATGAGAGCTTGCATTTCGGCGCGGCGGATTTTGCCGCGTCCATCAAGGCGGATACGACCCAGATCGGCGGTCCCAATCCGCGCTATGCGGTGCTGACCGATCCCGACGAACAGGGGCGGCGCGAGCTGCATTGGGGGGACATGTGGCATTACGCCGTCATGCGGCTGGTGGTGGCTGCCCGCGCGCATGGGCTGCGGCCCATCGACGGCCCCTTCGGCGACTTTTCGGATCCGGACGGATTTCGCTGGCACGCCAATCGGGCGATGGTCCTGGGCTGCGAGGGCAAATGGGCGATCCACCCTTCCCAGATCCCGCTGTGCAACGAGCTTTTCAGCCCGAGTCCGGAGGAAGTGGAAAAGGCCCGCCGGATCGTCGCAGCGATGAAAGAGGCCAAGGCCAAGGGCCAGGGCGCGGTCGCGCTCGACGGCAAGCTCATCGATCTGGCGTCCATCCGCCAGGCGGAAGCAATCTTGAAAAAACTGGGCGAGGAGGTGTGAGGAGCGTGATCGGCAGAAACCTGCCGGTCGGACCGCCCCGCTCCTGCTTTCTGGAAGAGCCGTCTTTTGTGCAAACAGAACACGCGCCCATGTGTGGTTTGCGGGAGAGGGGCATTGCCGGCGAACAGCGTTCGTCTGCCGGGCATCCCTCCTCACCCGGCGATTGTGCGATGCGCGCACGGACAGACGCGCTGAACCGGAATACGGGAACGGAATGACATGAGAAGAAGCGCAGATTCCAATGATCTGCGCTTCTCTGCCCCTTTTATCGTGTTACAGAATTCAGCCCGTGATTTCGCGAACCAGATCACGGAGATCTTCTATCGCTTTCTTGAGCGCTTGCTTGGCATCCTCATAGGCTTGCGCACAGGTGGATGCCGTGGCGCTGACCGTCACAGACTGGCCAGCGACATTGGCAGACAGGGTTACCGTGCAGCTTCCTCCCGCGGCCAATGCGGTAGGGCTGCCGGAAGCTGATTTGCCGCCTGCATTATGGGATCCGATATCGATTTTGATGGGTCCGAAGGAGACATCGACCCCCTCATATCGGGCCCAATCTCGGATCTCCTGCTGGAAGCGCAGATAGTCAGCCATAACGGCGCGCATCAGCGCGCGATCGCCCATGACATCTTGGGAGACACCGGGCTTCTGCGCTGCAATGGCGGGCACCCCTTGTAAAATGGTCAGCGCCAAGAGCATCAGAAAAGCGAAAAGGAATGCCCTCTTGGGCACAGCGCGCACCCCCCTGTGGTGCCCCGCGGCATGGCACATCGCACAACCATGAGAAAACATTCTTCCCTCCTTCAATCATAAAGGCATCATCAGAGCCGAAAGCAAACACGCATCAAGCGCATTCTCTCACCCGTGCCTGTCGCCTTTTGAGGAAGAGCCCCCTTTACGCACAGCTTCCCCTCGACTCACCCGACACCCCCGCCGGGTTCTTTTTTCGTACCCCCCTCTTTTTTGTCAAGATGTATCACATCGTTTTATGCACCACCCGGACGAATCATTGTTCTTGGAAGAAGGGCATTTCCCAAAAGACCACGTCTGTCTTCCTTCTCATTCCGCGGGGGCGCGGACGGGCTCGGGCAGAGTGTCCTGGCCCTCGTCCGGCCGGCGGCGGCCGGGCAGACGCCTCCGGACCCAAGCCCGGGCGCGGGCGAAACGGGCCGCCAGCGCCAGCTTCAGCGCCAGCAGGCTGGGGGTCACGACGAGGGTCAGCACCGTCGCGAACAGGAGACCAAAGGCGATCGCAAGCGCGAGATCCACCCAAACGAAGGATGTCGGTGAGCCGATCTCGACGCGGCGGGCGAGAAAGTCGATGTTGAACTGGAAGACCATCGGCAGCAAACCGATGATCGTGGTGATCGATGTCAGCAGCACGGGCCGAAGCCGCTGGACACCCGTATGCACGATTGCCTTCCAGGGATCCTCGCCCGCTTTCACCAGCCGGTCATAGGTGTCGATCAACACGATGTTGTTGTTGACGACGATGCCGGCGAGCGCGATCACGCCCACCCCCGTCATCACGATCACAAACGGTCGCCCGAGCAGCCACAATTCGAAGACGACACCGATGGTGGACAGCAGCACCGCGGTCAAGATCAGGCCGGCCTGGTAGAAGCTGTCGAATTGGGCGAGCAGGATGATCGCCATCAGAAACAGCGCAACCAAGAAAGCAGACGTCAGAAAGCCGCTGGACTCGCGCTCGAGCTCGTCCTGGCCGGCGAAGCGGAATGTCACGCCGGGCGCAAAATGCTGCTGAGCCAACCATTGGCGCAGCTCGGCGACCATGGCCGGCGGTTGCACGCCGTCGGCGACATCGGCGGCGACCGTGATCACCCGCTCACCGTCGCGGCGCTCGATCTCACCGGTTTTCGGCCGCGCGACGCGGCGCAGGAAATTGCCGACCGGCACCATCCCTTGGGCCGTCGGCACGCGCAGGCGATCGAGTGTCAGGATACCGCGCTCTTCCGGCGGAAACCGGAGGCGGATATCGACATCGTCATCGGCATTGTCCGGGCGATAGCGGCCGACGAGCGCGCCATTGGTCACGAGCTGCACGAATCGACCGATGGTGGCGACATCGGTGCCGAAGCGGCCGGCCTCGGCGCGATCGACCTCGAGCCGCCATTCGATCCCCGGCACCGCACGGGTGTCCTCGACGTCAACCAGGCCCGGCATGCTTTCCATCTTCGCCCGCACGCGTTCAACCGCATCGGTGACCGCGGCCGGATCATCACCGATCACCCGCAGCTGGATGGCCTTCCCCTGCACGGGCCCGCTTTGCTGCTCCACGAACTCAGCCTTGATGCCGGCCAGGCCCTCAAGACGCGCGCGGATCGCCTTCTCGATTTCGGCCGCCGGCGGACGCGTGCGCCAATCGGCAAGCAGCAGCGAGACGCGGCCGATCGCATCCTTCGCCCGACCCGAGCCCGCACCGACCCGCGTGTAGACGTTCTCGACCCCCGCAATGCCTTCCAAGCGCCGCTCCACCTCCCGCACGAGCCGGTCCATCTCGTCGATGGACAGATTTCCGCGGGCATGAACATAGACCCGCGCCCAGTCCGGCTCACCGTCGGGAAAGAGGATCTGGCCCTTGTTGTCGAGGGCATAGAGGGCGTAGATTCCGATGAGCACAAGGAATGTCGCGCCCGCAACACGCCCGGGCCGTCGAATGATCCGGCTGAGTGTGCGGGCATAGATTCCGGTCAATCCCGTCAGCTGCTCGGGATCGAATGCGCGTGCGCCGGACAACTGGGCGACAAGATTGGGGTCCGCCTCGCCCGGCCGACCGAATGCCGCGCCCAAACTGGGCAGGAAGACGAGCGCCATCAGCAGCGAAGCCACAAGCACGACAATCACGGTGAGCGGCAGATAACTCATGAAGTCACCGAGTATGCCGGGCCAAAACAGCAGCGGCAGAAAGGCGGCCAACGTGGTCGCCGTCGATGAGATGATCGGCCAGGACATGCGCCGGGCGGCGAGCCGGTAGGCCTCTATGCGGCCCAATCCTTCGATCATCTTGCGATCGGCGTATTCGCTGACCACGATCGCCCCATCCACCAGCATGCCGACCGCAAGAATCAGACCGAAGAGCACGACTGTGTTGATGCTGTAGCCCAGGAAATACAGGATCGCGATCCCGAGCAGAAAGCTACCGGGGATCGTCAACCCCACGAGCAGGCCCGAGCGCGCGCCCAGCGCAGCCACCACGACGATCGCCACCAGCACCACCGCAGAGAGAACCGAATTGCGCAAGGTCTCCAGGAAATCCGCCACATAGACGGACTCGTCATTAAGAAAGGCATAGTGCAGCCCCGGCGGCCAGGCTTTGGCGGTCGCCTCGACAACAGCCTTGGCCGCCTCAGCGGTCTCGACCGTATTGGTGCCGGCCCGTTTGATGATCTCGATCGTGATCGCCGGCCGACCGTTGAAACGGGCATAGGAATAGGGCTCCTTGAAACGACGGCGGGCTTGCGCGACATCCCCCAAGGTGACGATGCCGTCGGGAGTGGCCTTGAGCGGCAGGCGGGCGACATCGCGGGCGTCCGCGAACAACCCCGGCACCTTGACGGCGAACCGCCCCGCCCCGGTATCGAGTGCACCGGCTGCGACCAGGATGTTGTTGCGCTGGACGAGGGCGAGCAGCTGGGCGAGCGAGATGTCGTAAGTCTCAAGCTTGGCGGGATCGACGATCACCTCCAACACCTCGTCGCGCTTGCCGGAGACCTCGGCCCGCAGCACGCTGGCGATGCTCTCCAGACGATCCTTGAGATCATCAGCGATCCGGAACATCGTGCGCTCGGGCAACCCGCCATAGAGCACGATGGTCAGAATCGGATCGTCACCGGCCGAATATTCGCGAACGATCGGCTCTTCGGTGTCGGTCGGCAGATCCCCCTTGGCGAGATCGACCGCCTCGCGCACGTCCTGAAGCGCCTTGTCCGGATCGACATCGGATTCGAATTCGAGCACGAGAAAGGCCCCGCCCTGCTGGGCCGTGGCTGTCAGCTCCTTCAACCCTGAGATGGTCAGCAGTTGCTTTTCCATCGGTTTGACGAGCAGCCGCTCGGCATCCTCCGGCGAGATGCCCTCATGCGGGATGCTCACCGAAAAGAAAGGAAACTGGATGTCCGGGTTGTTTTCCTTCGGAATCCGCGCATACGCATAGATCCCGGCGATCAGAATCATCACGAACACGGTCAAAAACAGGCGCCGGCGGCGGACTGCGGTATCGATGATGGGCGCGATCATGAGGCGTTCTCCCCGCCGTCCTGCGACAAGGCGGCCGCGGAGGATTGCTGCTTGCGGGCAGCGCCGTCCTCCTGTCCCACCAGGCGGGCGACATCGCGATCGGGAACGGCCTCCACCGTCTCGCCGGCGCGCACGAAATCCTGCCCCACCGTGATCAGCCGGAAGTGGTCCGGCAGTCCGCCGACCCAGATGGCGCGTCCGGCATCCTGGAGGATGGTGACGGGATGAAAGCGCACCACGCCCTGCTCATCGACTGCGCGCACCCCGATGCGTCCCTCCGGACCCAACACCAGAACGGATGGCGGAATCCGATGCGCCTTGACCGTCTTCAGCGGCAGGATGGCGGTGGCTGTCAGGCCGTCTCTCAGCCGGCCGCTCGGATTGGCAAGTGCGATCTCGATCCGAAAAGTGCGGGTCGCCGGATCGGCGGCCGGAGCCACGAAGCGGATCCGCCCTTGTGCCGTTCCCCCATCGAGAAACCGCAGCCGCACCGACTTGCCCACCGCAACATGCGCAACCGCGGCCTCCGGCACGCTGGCGATCACGAGCAAGGGGTCGAGTGCAGCCACTTCGGCACAGACGCCGCCGACCCCCAGATAGTCTCCGATCTCGACCGGCCGATCGACCACCACCCCATCGAACGGGGCGCGAATGCGGGTATTGGCGAGCGCCAGCTCCTTGCGTCGCACCTCGGCTTGTGCCGCGGCCAACGCCGCTTTCGCCTGGGCCAGCCCGGTGCGGGATCGGTGACCGGCCGCCGCGAGTGCCTTTGCGGCCTCATATTCGATCCGGCGCTGTTCGAGCCGCGCCCGCGCCTCGGCCAGCTCTTGATCACGCGCCCGAGATTCGAGCACACAAAGCGCTGCGCCCTTCGCGACGCTTGCCCCCTTCTCGACGGGCGTGTCCACGACCCGGCCGTCCACCTCGGCCTTCACGGCCACCTTGCGTGAGGCCTGCGTGTGGCCGCGCAATGTCAGTTCCTGCGTAAAATCCACCGCCGCAATATCGGCCACCCGCACCCGGAACGGCTTGTCCCCTTCTTGCACAGATCCCTTGGCTGAGCGACCATCGGCCGGCGTGCCACTCGGAAACAAATAGCCGGACGCCACCCACAATGCGATGAGAGCGAGCGCCACCAGAGCTGTCAGATAGGATTTTTTCATCTCGTTCCCCACTCTCGACGTCCGTGAATGCATGCAGCCGCGGACGCCGGTTCCTCGCCGTCATGGTTCGTTCATTCTCCACGCCCCGTCGTTGCGAGACGCGATGCGGGTTATGTTCCGCGAGCCGGCGGGGCCGGCATCCCAACGATAGTTGGCGGTGGGCTCGCTACTCGGCCGCCGAAGAGACCCGCAGCTCTTCTTCCAGCCGGGCACCTTCATTTTCCAGAAAGGCCAGCGCTGCTTTCAATTGATGCAGCCCGTAGCGCAATACGAATCGTTGCGTAGACGACAGTGCCTCGTCCTGGACCAGCGGTTCGAGCGCAGCGATCTGCGCGGCAAGCTGTTCACGGCGCAGGAACAGCAACGCCGGAATCCGCTCCGGCGCCACAGCTTCCGCGAACAAGAGGGCCGCCAGAAAGTCCGAGCGCATCCGATCGGCCGCCGGCGGTTGCTGAAGTACGCGCCGCAGCGCCTCGCGGCCGGCCTCTGTGATCGCATAGATCTTCTTGTCCGGCCGGCCTTCCTGCGGCTCGGAACGGCAGGTGATCAATCCGTCCTGCGCCAGCTGCGAAAGAGCCGGGTAGATCGAGCCGAAACTGGCCTCAGCGACGAAACTGAGCGCCCCCTCACGCACCATCTTGCGGATTTCATAGCCGGTCGCATCACCGAGGGCGAGAATGCCGAGACAGAGTGTGCGGATGTCCATGCCACCAAATACCTTTCTCACGAAATATCTATCGATACGATATATCCTCCCTAGCCTTATATCTCCAATCGGAGCCTGTGTAAAGAGCATCACAAAGGATGCAGAAAAATATTTGGCCATCACCGGGAACAGACGATCCGCTGCCCGATCGCCCCTTTCCTTCTCCTTTCCATCTCCTTCCTGTTATGCGCCTGGCACGATTGCTGCTAACATTCGTCGAGAACAGCGAAGCGAGCGGCCCGTGATGGTGATAGGCGTCAAAGCGCCACCGCCATGGCGGACCGGCGGATTGCAACCAAGAGCCAGGGGACAAAGGCAAAATGACGGCAATCATGAAACCACCCCCAAGCAAGAGACGCAGGAAAGGCGCAAGGCTCCTGCGGCGGCTGCTGCCGGCTGCCGGGCTTCTGCTGGTGACCGGTTGCGCCCAGTTCCAGCCGACGAGCGAGCAGTCCCTCGTGCCCAGCGCGGTCACGGAGCAGACAGGTCCGCGATCGGACGAACTGGACCGGATTCAGAATCGGTTGGCCAGCCTCGATGCGCAGCTCAGCGAAATCGCCTTTCAGATTCGGGCCAATCGCCAAGCGATCGAACAGGTGAAAACCGCTGTCGCCGCGCTCCAACAATGGCGTGAGGAGGCGGCGACTCAGCTTGCGCGCCTGCCGGGCATGGCAGATCAGACGAAGCGCCTAAACAGCCGCCTGAAAACGCTCGACCGGCGGATCGCCGGGCTCGACCGGCGCTTGTCTCGTTACGACGCCGCCTTGGCCAGGCTGCGCAACACGCTCTCCGACAAGCGGAGCGCGCCGCAATTCGGCATCCATGTCGCAGATTATCCCAACGCCGTTGCAGCCGCAGCGGGATGGATCGCATTGAAGGAGCGGCTTCACGAAAATGTGAAGGGTCTTCACGCAATCGTGAAAAAAGCCTCCAGAGGACCGGAAAATCCAGAATATGTCCAGTTGGTTGTAGGACCATTCCATGAAGCGGCGCAGGCCCAGGCACGCTGCACGGCCATCAAATCTATCACAAGCATTTGTGAAGTCGTCCCATTTTCCGGAGACAATCTGCCTGCCGACCCAGCTCCGAGATGATGGATCGGACGATCCGGATCGCAGGAACAGAAACAATATATACATCCATTACGCGCATATCGCGCAGTCCGACAGGGGTTGATTTCGCGCAGTTTCCTGGAAAATCCTGTCGGCGAGGAGCGGGGCGCCTCCCGGATCAAGGGGCGATCGCAGGCGGGCGCCAGGCGACCGCACGGCGGGGCTCCGGCCTCCGCAAGACGGGTGGCCCGGCCTTTGACGGAGGGATCGGCGGCACGGCGCTGACGGCCCGTCGCAATGGGGGCGGGGGACCCGAGCGTTTCGGGGCCGTGTGGGGCACGCGGTCCCGATGACGAGGCACCGCGGTAGGACGCCGCTTTCGGGGCTGGTAGCGGCGCTTCCTGCCGCGGTGCATTATATGCGGTGGATTATATTAGGCATTTAGGGGCTGCGGCGCGCTTCATGGAAAGCGTCATGGAAAGCGGTTGAACGGACAGCGAGCGGCAGCATCCCCCCTGGGAACATCTAAGGCGACGCAAAGAACGCACAGATGCGCAAGGCCACAACCAAGCGGTGTCCTCGCCAGGCTCACGCCCGCTTCACGCTTTTCGGCCGTATCGGGCGAACGAATGGCGCGCGCGTCTGGGTTCGGGCACTGGCGATCGGCGTCCTCCTGTTCGTGGCGCAGACGGGATCTGCTGCGGCCGGTGGCGTGACGCTTCCGGATTGGAAGACCGTCACGATCAAGGCGCATCATCTGCGCGGTCCCGTCTGGTATCTCGAGGGCTTCGGCGGCAATATCGGCGTGGTCGCCGATGCGCGCGGATTCGTGTTGATCGACGATCAGTATGCCCCGCTCACCGACAAGCTGCGTGCGGCTCTGGCCGCCATCGCATCGGACCGGCCGGCCTGGTTCGTGATCAACACCCATTGGCATCCCGATCACACCGGCGGCAATGAACATTTCGCCGCGGCCGGCACCATCGTCATCGCGCATGACAACACGCGTCGCCATCTCAAAGCGGCGATGCTGGATGAGACGCTGCCTGCTCTCCTGCGCCCGCAGCCGGCGGCTCTGCCGCTTGTGACCTTTAACGACACCGTCACCTTCCATCTCGCGGGCGAGGAGGTCGTCGCTTTTCACATTCCGCCGGCACACACCGACGGCGACGTCGTGGTGCGCTTCCTCGCCAGCAACGTCATTCATGCGGGCGACGCCTATTTCCAAGGCTTCTACCCCTATATCGACGTCGCAAACGGTGGGTCCATCGATGGGCTCATCACCTTCTGGGAGCACCTCGCCAACGACCTGATGGACGACGAGACGATCGTCATCCCCGGCCATGGGCCGCCAGCCCGGCGCACGCA
The DNA here is from genome assembly GCA_964547755.1 of uncultured Sphingomonadales bacterium. GTDB lineage: Bacteria > Pseudomonadota > Alphaproteobacteria > Sphingomonadales > Rhodothalassiaceae > J084. Next base: position 1,022 of record CAZJPA010000004.1, on the reverse strand, counting down.
GGTCCGCGCCTATCTCGCCGACATGAAGACGGTGCGCGCCCGTGTGGCCGAAGCGATGGTTGCCGGCGAGCGCCTCGCCCATCTCATCGCCCGCCATCCGCTCGCCGATCTCAATCCCCGTTATGAGAGTGCCGTGGTGGAGGAGGCGGACATCCTCACCATGGTCTGGCGGTCCCTGGAAAAGCGCCGATAACCGCGCCGCGCCCGGCCGCTCGTCACCGCCCCGGCTGCGACCAGCCGGATGCAAGCAACCGTTGCTCGCTCTCACCATCGAGAGGCGTTGCAAGCCCCAGGTGACGCATCTGGCGGGCAAGCTCTAACGGCAGACTCTCATCGGCCGCCGGGCGATAGATCGCCCCCGGCGCGCGCATGCCGGCCGCTACCGGCGCCAGCGCCACGACGGTCCACCGTCCCGCCTGGCGACAGGCAAGTCCCGCAAGCGCCGCCGAACGCCCCGCCCCGCCACTCGTTACACCGGTTGCCGACCCGACAGCGGCAGCCGACTCCAGGCGGAATTCCCGACACCAGCGTCCGTCCCGCGCCCGATAGGTGGCCACCAGCGCCAGCCGCTTGCCGGTCTCATCGAGCAAGTGCTCGCGGCCGCTGGGCATCCGTTCCAGCCCCACTGCAAGCGGCCCGCCGGCCAACAGGAAGGCGGAAGACGCCGGACCTTCCTGTCCCGGACCAGTAAATCGCGGCCCATTCACCGCAACCATCACCCCGATCATGATCCCGACGACAAGCGCAGCCGTCGTCGCCGCCAGGGCTGGAGCGGAGAGAAGGCGGGCGAACCAATCCCGCCAGCCGCCGCTTCCGGCATGCGAAGACACCGGAGCACGTTCTTCCGTCGCCGTCAGGATCGTGGCCAGAGCCTTCTCCGGCACCCGCTCACTCGCCGTCATCAGAGCCAAGCGCAACGCCTGGTCACTCCGCTCCCAGGCGGCCAGGCGCGCCTTGAGCGCAGGATCCCGCTCCAGAACCGCCTCCAGATGACGCATCTGCTCGGCGTCGAGCTCACCGTC
>CAZJPA010000003.1:28408-36042 GCA_964547755.1 uncultured Sphingomonadales bacterium | reverse complement strand
TACAAATGCTGTACTGGATTTCCGTCGATAACTCACCCCACCTATACCCTCTCCCTCCTGCCACACGGCGCGGCCGGAGACAAGCGGCTCTATAGCCTCCACATTACCCCAATATCTAGTTAACCAAGGGCATGAGACACGCTGAAATAGTATTTCAGGAGATGAACAATGCCACTCTTGCGGGTTTTTCGATGACTGTTTATGGTTGTGTTGTGGGGCCGCGAGCCGGGGGAGTGCGGAAGGAAGAAAACCGTGCTCTGGGGGGCACTTGTCTGGGGAATGGTCGGGCTCTTCTGGCTGCTGTCCGTGGTCATTTTCCTCCGGCAGCTTTTCGAAATGATTCTGGACATTCTTGCCGTTCGCAACGGTCTGTTTCGACGCACGCCCGTTCGTTTGGATGCGTGCCCCCACAATGAGAATGTTCCCCCGTCACGCGTGGCGATTCTCGTCCCGGCCTGGCAGGAAGAGGCGGTCATCGCCGCGATGCTGGAGCGGGCGGCGGCCTGTGTCGATGCGGCCTGCCGAATCTACGTCGGTTGCTATCCCAATGATGCCGGCACGCGCAGTGAGGTGACGCGGATCGCCTGTCGTCATGTCATGGTGCGGCCGGTTTTGCTGCCGCATCCCGGCCCCACCTCCAAGGCCGATTGCCTCAATCACCTCTATCGCGCGGCCTTGGCGGAATGGGCGCCGGCGGTTTTCCTGCTGCATGATGCAGAAGACCTGATCGATGAGGCCGAGCTCCCGATTCTGCGGCAGATATTGGCTTGCGATCGTATCGCCGCCTTCGTCCAGTTTCCCGTGCGGGCGCATCGGGAAGCGCGTTGTGCGCCGATTGCGCATGTGTATGCGGACGAATTCGCCGATGCGCATCTGCGCGTGCAGCCTCTGCGGGCCCGGTTGACGGGCACCGCCTTGAGCGCCGGGGTCGGCACCGCGATCCGGGCCGACGCCCTTCATGCGCTTGCCGAGGAAAACCGGGGAAAGCCTTTTGCGGCCGATTGTCTGACGGAGGACTATCTGCTGGCTCTCATGCTCGCCCGCGCGGGTCATCGGGGACGGTTTCTCGTGCCCTGGCGCGTGGACCCAAAGGCGGGTCTGCGTCTTGTGGCCGTGGAAGAGTGTTTTCCCGACCGTATGCGGGCGGCGGTCCGCCAGCGGGCCCGCTGGATGACCGGCATCGCGCTTCAGGCCCCGCCACGACTGGGCTGGTTCGGCAATGGCTGGCAGCGGCTGTTCCTGCTTCAGGACCGGCTGATGATCGTCTTCGCCTTGACCGATCTTGCGGCTCTGCTGCTTCTCCTGTGCGGGCTGGGCGTCTTCGTCTGCGACTGGACGGAGCTGGCGGCCCTCATCCCGACCGGTCCGGCGGAGTTGGTCTGTGCCGCCGTCAACCTCCCGCTGGGACTGTGGCGGCTCTGCATGCGCGGCTGGATCACGGCACGCCTGTACGGCTGGCGGTTCGCGAGCGCCGTTCCGTTACGCTGGCCGCTTGGAATTCTTGTCAACGGCGCGGCGGCCTGCCGAGCCTGCGTGCTCTACTGGTCGGCGCTTGCCCGACGCCGGCGGCCGCGCTGGGACAAGACGGCCCATCGCTTCCCCACCATCGCCGCCCCAAAAGGGGTTTAGGAAGGGAAGGGACCGCCGCGATGCGTGCCTGGGTTTTCGGGCTCTCGCTCTTGGGGCTTTTGCTTCTGTTTCCCGCCCCTCTTGCCGCACAAAGCGCCGCGCGGGTGACGGATGCACAGGCCTTCGCCCTCGCCAGCAAGGCCTACACCCTGGCCGCTGCGGGGCGGATGGCTGAGGCCGTCACCTGCATGCGCACCGCGCTTGGCTTCGCCGGCAAGCCGCATCGGCGGGCGCAATGGGCGCGGGATCTCGGGCAGTGGCTGGAGCGCCTGAACCGCAGCGAGGAAGCGGCCGGCGCCTATCGCCTGGCCGGTGAATTGGACAAGGACGCCTGGAGTTTCAAGGCCGCAGGCTACGCCTTTCGGCGCGCGGGCAGACCGGCGGATGCGCTGGCGGCCTTCCGCCGCGCCGCCATGGTGGCGCCGGACGATCCCATCCTCTGGCAGGAGATCGGTTATCTCGAAAAGCGGCTCGGTCACCGACGGCGGGCCGAGCGGGCGTTCGCGCGTGCGATGGCCGTTCTTGACCGCCTGCCGGCGGACGCATCGGCGCGGCGGGACCGGCCATTGCTCGCCCGCGAACGGATGTTCCTGGCCGACCGCTGGCAGGGAGCCGTGGAGGTCGTCTGGCGGGCCAACAGCCCGGAAACGGCGCCGGTCATTCTCTCGGAGCGCTCGCTCACCCAATCGCAGATCAGTGCGCGGATCTCCTACCCGCTGGGGCTGCGACTGGGCGGTCCGATCCGAATCTTCGCGCGCCTGCTGGCGGGCACCGAAGGCCGTGGTCTTCTGCCCAAAGGGCGGACGGTGCAGGCCGGCGTCGGCTTGCGCTGGCAACCGCTGCCCGAAGAGAACCTCGTCCTGGCCGTCGAGCGGCTGGTGGCGATCGGCCGGTTCGCGCGCAATGACTTCCTCCTGCGCGCCGCCTGGTCACGCGGCAGCGACTGGTTGCCCAGCCTCGACGGCCGACACCCGCATCGCTACTGGTCCGTCTATCTGGATGCCGCCCTGATCGATCCCGGCGATCCCGACCTTCTCGGCAATGCGCAACTGCGCTTCGGCCGCCAGTGGTTCTGGGGAGACCGGATCCTGCGCGCAACCATTGCGGTAACCGCCTTCGGCCAACGGGACGATTTCGGAACCGTCACCCTGCTGCAGGGCGAACCCCAGATCGAGCTGCTCTGGCCCTTGACCGCGCTTGCCGGCCCCCGGCCGTTGACCATGTTGGCCTTCACGATCTCTTTCCAGAAGAAACTCTCCGGCTCATCGCGGAACAACCGCGGACTTTCGCTGCAGTTGGGCTTGCGCTTCTAGCACGGCCGCCCCCCCTGTGCCTTGTGAACGGCGACTGGATCCGCCGGCGGCTTGAGCGCCTCAGGCCACAACGGTCGGCTGGTCCGCCAGCGCGGGCGCCGGGCGGCCGAGCAGATGCGCGACCAGCCGCGCCAGGGTTTCCCGCAGTTGCGCGCGGGGCACGACCATGTCCACGATCCCGTGTTCGCGCAGATATTCGGCGCGCTGGAAGCCCTCGGGGAGTTTTTCGCGGATCGTCTGTTCGATCACGCGGGGACCGGCAAAACCGATGAGCGCCCCGGGTTCGGCGATATGCACATCGCCCAACATGGCAAAGGAGGCCGTCACCCCGCCGGTCGTGGGATCGGTGAGCACGACGATGTAAGGCAGGCCGGCGTCTTTCACCATCTGCACGGCGATCGTGGTGCGCGGCATCTGCATCAGTGAGAGGATGCCCTCCTGCATGCGGGCCCCGCCGGCGGCGGTGATCGCCACCAACGCAGTCCTGCGATCGACAGCCTCCTGGGCGGCACGGATCAGCGCTTCGCCCACGGCCAGTCCCATGGAGCCGCCCATGAAGAAGAAGTTCTGGGCCGCCACCACCACGTCGACACCGCCCAAGGGACCCACCGCCACCTCCATGGCGTCCTGGGCACCCGTCTTCTGGCGGGCCTGTTTCAGCCGCTCCGCATAGCGCTTCGTGTCCTTGAACCGCAGTGGGTCTTCGACCACTTCGGGCAGCGGGATCCTCTCGTAGCGTCCGTCGTCGAAGAGCATCCGGAAGCGCTCGGCCGGTGCGATGCGGGCATGATGGCCGCAATGGGGACAGACATGAAGATGAGCGGCGAATTCCTTGTGGAAGATGAGCTGGCCGCAGGAGGCGCATTTCTGCCAGAGATTGTCCGGCGCCTCCCGCTTGCGCCGCATGACGCGTCCGATCCGGGGTTTGACGAATTCGCGCAACCAGTTCATCGCCCAAGCTCTTTCTGCCTTGCCTTTTGCGCGCGGCCTGTTCCGCCTTGCCGCCCTGGTTCAGGCCCGCCGCTCCTGGCGCAGCGCCGCAGCCAGGGCAGAAACCCGCTCGGCCACGGCTGTTGCGGCATCGCGTCCTTCGGCCAGCGCCGCTTTGACCGCGCCCACCAGCGCCGAACCGACCACCACCGCATCCGCCGAACCGGCAAGGGCCGCGGCATCCTCCGGTCCCTTGACCCCGAAGCCGACCGCCACCGGCAGGTCGCTCTGGCGGCGGATCGCCGCGAGCGCCCGGCGCACGGCAGCCACGGGTACCGCTCGGGTGCCGGTAATGCCCGCGATCGAGACATAGTAGAGAAAACCGCTCGCGCCGTCGAGAATATGGGTCAATCGCTTCTCGTCGCTCGTCGGGGTGGCCAGCCGGACGAAATCCAACCCCGCCCGCCGGGCCGGCAGACGCAGTTCGGAATCCTCCTCGGGCGGCAGATCGACCACGATCAGCCCGTCCACCCCGGCCGCACGGGCCTCGGTGACGAAGGGCTCCACGCCGAAGGCGAGGATGGGATTGAAATAGCCCATCAGCACGATGGGCGTGCGATCGTCCTGCGCGCGAAATTGCCGCACGAGGCCCAGGATCGCCGGCAGATGCGCGCCGGCGTCGAGCGCGCGCAGATTGGCCTCCTGAATGGTGGGACCATCGGCCATGGGATCGGAGAAGGGCACACCGATCTCGATGATATCCGCGCCGGCTTCCGGCAGGGCCGCGATCATCCGGCGACTCGTCTCCAGATCCGGGTCTCCCCCGGTCACGAATGCCACGAGTCCGCTGCGGCCGGCGGCCTCGAGTTCCGCAAAGCGCTGGGTGATGCGGCTCATGCGATCGTCTCCCCGAGCGCGTCTGCGACCGTGAAGATGTCCTTGTCGCCGCGGCCGCACAGATTCATGACGATGATGTGGTCGCGCGGCAGACCGGGCGCGATCTTCATGACATGGGCGAGTGCATGGGCCGGCTCCAGCGCCGGCAGAATGCCCTCCAGCTCCGCACAACGGCGGAACGCGGCCAGCGCCTCCTCGTCGGTCACCGCAAAATACTGCACGCGGCCCTGTTCCTTCAGCCAGGCATGCTCGGGGCCGACTCCGGGATAGTCGAGACCGGCCGAAATCGAATGCGCCTCCCGGATCTGGCCGTATTCGTCCTGAAGCAGAAGCGTGCGGTTGCCGTGCAGAACGCCGGGCGTGCCGGCGGCCAGAGGAGCGGCATGCGCGCCGGTCTCGACCCCCCGCCCGGCCGCCTCCACGCCATGACAGGCGACAGCGGGATCGTCGAGAAAGGGATGGAAGAGCCCGATCGCGTTCGAGCCGCCGCCGACACAGGCGACCAGCGTGTCGGGCAGACGCCCTTCCCGTTCCAGGATCTGGGCGCGCGCCTCGCGGCCGATGATCGCCTGAAAGTCCCGCACCATCATGGGATAGGGATGCGGCCCGGCGACGGTGCCGATGATATAGAAGGTATCCTCCACATGGGCCACCCAGTCGCGCAGAGCCTCGTTCATCGCGTCCTTCAAGGTCTGCGACCCCGATGTGACGGGGCGCACCTCGGCTCCCAGCAGCCGCATGCGGAAGACATTGGGCTTTTGGCGCTCGATGTCGCGCGCGCCCATATAGACGACGCATTTGAGGCCGAAGCGGGCGGCCACCGTCGCGGTGGCGACACCATGCTGGCCGGCACCGGTCTCGGCGATGATGCGCGTCTTGCCCATGCGGCGCGCCAGCAGCACCTGGCCGATGGCGTGATTGATCTTGTGCGCGCCGGTGTGATTGAGCTCGTCGCGCTTGAAATAGATCTTCGCCCCCCCCAGCGCCTCCGTCAGCCGCTCGGCATAATACAGCGGGCTGGGGCGGCCGACATAGTCTTTGAGCAAGGCATCGCGCTCGGCCTGAAACGCCGGATCGCTGCGGGCCTCGGCATAGGCCTCTTCCACGGCCAGGATCAGCGGCATCAGGGTTTCGGCCACATAGCGCCCGCCGAAGACGCCGAAATGACCGGCCTCGTCGGGCCCTCTTCGCAAGCTGTTCGCCGCCGGCACGTCCCGACCTGAGTCCCGTGCGCTCCCGTTCACCGCTCTCGTCCCTCGCGCGCCTGGCGCACCGCCGCCAGGAAGGCCGCGATGCGCTTCGGATCCTTCTTCCCCGGCTTGTCCTCCACACCACTCGATACGTCAACCCCGAAGCCGGGCAGCAGCGCAAGAGCCGGCGAGACATTGTGGGGATCCAGACCACCTGACAGCAGGCTGCGCGCCCGTAAGGCGGCGGGCAGGTCCTGGAGAAGCCGCCAGTCGAAACATTTGCCCCGGCCGCCCGGCAGCGGGGCCTCTGGCGGGGCCTTGGCATCGAAGAGCAGATAGTCGGCGACCGATTCGTAGTCTGAGATCCGTGTGAGATCCGCGCGCTCGGCCACCGCAATCGCCTTGATCACCGGCCGCCGCCAGCGCGCGCGGATGGCGGCGACCCTCGTCGGCGATTCGCGGCCGTGCAGCTGGATCAGGTCGAGAAAGGCCACTGTATGGGCAAGCAGGTCGTCGTCCGGATCGACGAACACCCCCACCGCCTTCGCCCCGGCTTCACGCGCCCGTTCGGCCAATAGGCGGGCGGAATCAGCCGCAACAAAGCGCGGGCTTTTCGGGAAGAAGACCAGCCCGATCCAATCCGCGCCATGGCCGGTGGCGGCCGTCACTGCCTGCTCGTCGCGAATGCCGCAGATCTTGACGGGTCCATGAGCAGGACCGTGCTTCGCCCGACGCGCCTGTGCCATGTTGCGTAAGCCGCTCATCCTCGCCTGCCGACAAGTGTGCTTCAGGCCGGCCTGCGTGTATCCGCCCTGTCCGCGGGCAACAGTCCCAGCATGCGTCCATAGTCCTGGTAATGGCTGCTGCCGAGATCCCGCTCATTGGCCGTGCGGCGTTCGTCCAGCGGCCGCGCGCGGGCCATCGTCAACCGCTTCGCATAATAGTCGGCGAAGGCATCCACACCATGGCCCATCACGATGCGGTTCATGAAATTGAAGAGCGCCACGACCATCGCCGTATCCGCCACCGCCTCCTCCAACCAGCCGGCCGCGAGAATGGCTTCGACATCCGTCTTGTCCACCGTCTCCGGCGCCTTCGTCAGCTTGCCCGCATAGCGCAGGATCGGCTTCAGACGCTCGTCGATGGGCGCGCCATCGAGATCGTGCAAACAGGCCTCGACCACGCCTTCCGGCATGCCGTAGCTTTCCGCATAAACCGTATGGGCATTGGTGCAGAAGCGACAGCCGTTCAGCCCCGAGACATAAGCGGCGATCAGCTCGCGTTCGGCGATCGACAGCGGGCTCGGTCCACGCAGAATGTCATCATGCGCGACCAGCAGGGGCGCCCACCCCTTGGGGAAGGCCTTCAGCACGTCGGCCAGATTCGTTCTTTCCGGCAAGGACGGCAGAAATCCCATGGTTCCCTCCTCTTGATCCTCATCCCCCTTCGCGGCGGTGCGGCCGCCTGTCATCGTCTCGCATGAGGGGAAGTCTTGCTCGCCTACCCCACAGCTGCGGCATATCCGCCGAGACCGGGTGATGGCAAGGGAAGAAATGCGCGCTCCGCGCGTCGGAGTCGAAAGAAGAACCCGGCCACCGCCAGGCTCACGAACCGGTTGTCAGAAGGCCGCTCTGCCACGTCACTGCATCGACCGTCAGAAAACTGCTCTGCCACG
>CAZJPA010000003.1:0-28308 GCA_964547755.1 uncultured Sphingomonadales bacterium | reverse complement strand
GACTGTCGGGAGATCCTCCTGCCGCGCCACCGGATCGATGGCCCGGAGCCCCTCCACCTGATCACCGCCTCGGCTGTGAGGAGATTCGCCCCCTGCATATCGGAGCCGTCCCCTCCATATCGGCAGGCTTCGGCACAGCATCCATTCTTGACGTTTACGTAAGCGTTATGTATGATTCATCGTGACCTGATCGAGGCGGAGGGCGAACTATGGTCTCTCAGAACGACACGGATCGGTCGGACCGGTTGGCAACGGCCCATCAGGCGGTGCCGGCCGGCGTCACGCTCGCGGGAACAGGCGAGCGGCGCTATCGGATCAGCGAGCTGGCCCGAGAATTCGGTGTCACGCCCCGGGCGCTGCGTTTCTATGAGGCGCAAGGACTCCTCAATCCCGAACGCCGCGGGCAGCACCGGCTCTACACCCAGCGGGATCGCGCGCGGTTGGCCTGGATCCTGCGCGGCAAGCGCGTCGGTTTCTCGCTGGCCGAGATCAAGGAGCTGATCGACGCCTATGATCTGCCTGACCATCGCGAGACTCAGCGGCGGCTCACGCTCGAGAAGTGTCGGGAGCGCATTGCCGCTCTCGAACGGCAACGGGCCGATATCGAGCAGGTGATCGCGGAACTGACGGCCTTCACGCGGCTGATCGAGGAGGTTCTCGCCGACCCCGCCTGCGAAGAGGAGGCCCGCCGCCGCTTTCACGAGGCGACGGGGGGCGCTGTCGGCAAGCCTGTGCCGAAGGAACGGCTGGAAGCCGCCCTGAAACAGATGCGCGGAACACGGCCGAGCGGCGGCAACGGTGCGCAGCCCCGCCCTTCTCGATAAGCATCAGCGAGGAACGGCAAGGAGACGGAAGCGATGCCCAGTTACCAGGCCCCCCTGCGCGACATGCTGTTCGTGCTCAACGACATGCTCGGCCTCGAGCGCTATGCGAACATGCCCGGGTTCGCGGACGCCACGCCCGATCTCGTCGCCGCGATCTTGGAGGAAGGGGCGAAATTTTGTGAGAACGAGCTCGCACCCTTGAACCGTGTCGGCGACGAGAAAGGCTGCACCCGCCATGCGGACGGCTCGGTCACCACACCGCCCGGCTTCAAGGAGGCCTATGACAAATTCGTCGCCGGCGGCTGGCCGGGCTTGACGGCACCCACCGAATACGGCGGCCAGGGGTTGCCGCATGTGGTGGGGTTTGCCTTCGAGGAGATGTTGATCTCCGCCAACATGGCCTTTGCGATGTATCCGGGGCTGACCAATGGCGCAGTCGCAGCTCTGTATCTGACGGCCGACGAGAAGACGAAGGACATCTACCTACCGAAGATGATCGAAGGCGTCTGGTCGGGCACCATGAATCTGACCGAACCCCACTGCGGCACCGATCTCGGCCTTATCCGCACGAAAGCCGAGCCGCAGGCCGACGGCAGCTATCGCATCACCGGCACCAAGATCTTCATCTCGGCCGGCGAGCATGACTTGACCGAGAACATCGTCCATCTCGTGCTGGCCAAGCTCCCGGACGCGCCGGCCGGCACCAAGGGGATTTCGCTGTTCCTCGTTCCGAAGTTCCTGGTGAACGACGACGGCTCATTGGGGGCGCGCAACGCCGTCAGCTGCGGCGCCATCGAGGAGAAGATGGGCATCCACGGCAACTCCACCTGCGTGCTGAACTATGACGGCGCGACGGGCTGGCTCGTCGGCAAGCCCAACGAAGGGCTGAAGGCCATGTTCATCATGATGAATGCGGCGCGTCTCGGGGTCGGGCTGCAGGGGCTGGCGTTGTCGGAGGTCGCTTACCAGAACGCTGTCGCCTATGCGAAGGAACGTCTCCAGGGGCGCTCGGTGGCGGGACCGAAATATCCGGACAAGTCGGCCGATCCCATCATCGTCCACCCGGATGTCCGCCGCATGCTGCTCGATGCCAAGTCCTTCAACGAGGCCGCCCGGGCGCTGGCCCTGTGGGGCGCGTTGCAGGTGGACATCACGCACAAGGCCGAAAGCGCGGAAGAGCGGATGGCGGCCGACGACATCATCTCGCTGCTCACCCCCGTCATCAAGGGTGTGTTCACCGACATCGGTTTCGACAACTGCGTCAAGGCCCAGCAGGTGTTCGGCGGTCATGGCTACATCCGCGAATGGGGCATGGAACAGTTCGTGCGCGACGCCCGCATCGCGATGATCTACGAGGGGACGAACGGCATCCAGGCGCTCGATCTCGTCGGCCGCAAACTGGCCTTGAACGGGGGGCGTGCGATCCAGACCTATTTCAAGGTTCTCGACGACTTCATCGCACAGGCCCGCGGCGAGGACGGTATGGATGCCTTCCTCGATCCGCTGGAGCGCGGTGTCGGCCGCCTCAAGAAGGCGACCATGTGGCTGGTCCAGAACGGCATGGCGAACCGCGAGAACGCCGCCGCCGTGGCGGTCGATTACATGCATCTGCTCGGGCTCGTCGCGCTTGGTCACATGTGGGCGCAGATCGCGCGGGTGTGTCGCGCCAAGCTTGCTGAAAAGGCAGGTGACGAGCGCTTCTACCGCACTAAGATCAAGACGGGAGAATACTTCATGGCCCGCTGGATGCCGGAGACCCGCATGCGCCTCGCCAAGATCGAGGCGGGCGCAGCGCCGATGATGGCGCTGGCCGACGAGGAGTTCTAGGCATCGCGCGGGCGGATCGACCGGACAGGGGCATGGCGGCCGGCATGCATCGAACGCCGGCCGACGAGAAAAGTCTTGAGGAGAAGGATCATGGCCGAAGCCTATATCTATGACGCGGTGCGCACGCCACGCGGCAAGGGCAAGTCTGACGGCAGCCTGCATGAGGTGACGCCCGTGCAGCTCACCGTCCAGGTGCTCCAGGCACTCGCCGAACGCAACGCGCTCGACACCAGCCTCGTCGACGACGTGATCATGGGCGTGGTCTCGCCGGTCGGCGAACAGGGGGCGGTGCTGCCGCGGGTTGCGGCGTTGGCCGCCGGCTACAGCGAGGATGTGCCGGGCGTGCAGCTCAACCGCTTCTGCGCCTCTGGGTTGGTCGCCTGCAACATGGCCGCCGCGCAGGTGCGGGCTGCCGCCGGCGAGCTGCTGGTGGCCGGCGGCGTGGAGATGATGTCCCGGGTACCGATGGGATCCGACGGCGGCGCCTGGGCGACGGATCCGGATGTCGCGATCCCGCTTTATTTCGTGCCGCAGGGCATTTCGGCCGATCTGATCGCCACCAAATACGGCTACTCGCGTGACGATCTGGACGCCTATGCCGTCGAGTCCCAGAAGCGTGCCAAACGCGCCTGGGACGAAGGGCGATTCGCAAAGTCGATCGTGCCGGTGAAGGATCTGCTGGGTGAGATCGTCCTCGACCACGATGAGCACATGCGTCCCGACACCGACATGCAGTCGCTCGGCGCCTTGAAACCCTCCTTTGCCGACATCGGCGAAAACTTCGGCTTCGACAAAGTCGCGATCCAGAAATATCCCGAGGTCGCGCGCATCAATCACGTCCACCATGCCGGCAATTCCTCCGGCATCGTCGACGGGGCGGCGGCCGTGCTGATCGGCTCGAAGGAGATCGGGGAGAAGCTGGGCCTGAAGCCGCGCGCGCGGATCGTGGCCTGGGCGGATGTGGGCTCGGAGCCCACCATCATGCTCACCGGCCCGTCTTTCGCCGCTGAAAAGGCATTGAAGAAGGCCGGCATGACCAAGGCCGACATCGATCTGTGGGAGCTCAACGAAGCCTTCGCGGCGGTCGTGCTGCGCTTCATGGACGTGCTCGACATCGATCATGCGGACATCAACGTCAACGGTGGGGCGATCGCCATGGGGCACCCCTTGGGCGCGACGGGCGCAATGATCTTGGGCACGGTGCTCGACGAGTTGGAACGCTCGGGCAAGAGCACGGCGCTGGTGAGCCTGTGCATCGGCGCCGGCATGGGCACCGCGACCATCATCGAACGCGTCTAAGCCGGCATCGACGGACGCAAACGGATCTGAACAAGGAGCCAACGACCATGGGCAAGACGATCGATTTCCGGGTCGAGGACGGCATCGCCCTCATCACCATCGACGTGCCGGGTCAGTCGATGAACGTCATCAATCAGGACTTCATGGAGGAATTCGAGCAAGCGGTGGACCGCGTGCTCGCGGATGACGACATCATCGGCGCCGTCGTCACCTCCGCCAAGGACAGCTTCCTGGCCGGTGCGGATCTGCGCATGCTCTCCGCCATGACGGGCGCCGCCGACAAGATGTCGCCGGGTGAAGTCTTCCAGCAGGCCTTCCGTTTGAACCGCCTGTTCCGCAAGATGGAGACCGGCGGCAAACCCGTCAAACAGCTGCAAAAAGAGCTCACCAAGCCGTTCGTCGCTGCGGTCCACGGCCAGGCGCTGGGCGGTGGGTTTGAGATCGCGCTCGCCTGCCATCACCGCGTTGCGACCAGTGACCGCAAGACCCAGTTCGGCCTGCCGGAGGTGATGGTGGGGCTGCTGCCCGGGGCCGGCGGCACGCAGCGGCTGCCGCGCCTCATCGGCATTCAGGCGGCGCTCCAGTATCTGACCACCGGCAAGACCATCTCGGCGGTCGAGGCCAAGGGTTTCGGCATCGTTCACGAGCTCGTGGACGACCGCGACGCGCTCATCGCCAAGGCCAAGGAGATCGTCAGGAGCCGGCCGAAAGCGATCCAACCTTGGGATCAGCGCGGCTTCAAATTCCCGGGCGGGGCGGGCGCCATGCACCCCAACGCCGTGCGCACCTTCATGGCGGCCAACGCCATGGCCCGCGCCAAGACATGGGGGCTGTATCCGGCCGTCCAGTATATCCTCTCCTGCGTCTATGAGGGCGGCATCCTGCCCTTCGACCGCGCGATCCAGATCGAGAGCAAGTATTTCACGCGGCTGTTGCTCGAAGGACAGGCCGCACGCATGATCCGCACGCTGTTCGTCAACAAGCAGGCGGCCGAAAAGGGCGCCCGCCGGCCCAAGGACGTCCCGCCGCAGCCGACGAAAAAGCTCGGCATGCTGGGTGCGGGTCTGATGGGTTCGGGCATCGCCTATGTCTCGGCCAAGGCAGGCATCGAGGTGGTGCTGCTCGACCGCACGATGGAAGCGGCCGAGCGCGGCAAGGCCTATTCGAAGAGGCTTGTCGACAAGGCGGTGCAACGCGGAAAGATGACGGCCGAGGAGGCCGAGGCTCTGCTCGCGCGCATCCATCCCACCACCGACTTCGCAGATCTGGCCGGCGTGGATCTCGTGATCGAGGCGGTATTCGAGGACCGTGCGGTCAAGGCCGAGACCACGAAGAAGACCGAGGCCGTCACCGGCTCCGACATCATCTTCGGCTCCAACACCTCCACTTTGCCGATCACCTCCCTCGCCGAGAGCTGGTCCCGCCCCGAGAACTTCATCGGCATCCACTTCTTCTCGCCCGTCGAGAAGATGCCGCTGGTCGAGATCATCGTCGGCCGCAAGACGGGCCCCACCGCCATCGCCAAGGCGCTGGACTATGTGCGCCAGATCCGCAAGACGCCGATCGTCGTGAACGACAGCCGCGGCTTCTACACCTCGCGCAGTTTCGGCACCTATGTGATGGAGGGCTACACGATGATCGCCGAGGGCGTGAATCCGGCCCTCATCGAGAACGCCGGGCGGCTGATCGGCATGCCCGTCGGGCCGCTCGCGGTGGGCGACGAGGTCGGCATCGATCTGTCCTACAAGGTGCTGATGCAGACGCGCAAAGATCTGGGCGATGCCTACGAGCCCTCCCCGGCCGACGACGTCGTGATCACCATGGTCGAGAAGCTCCAGCGCTATGGCCGTAAGAACGGCAAGGGTTTTTATGTCTATCCGGAGGGCGGCAAGAAGTATCTCTGGCCCGAGATCGAAAAATACTTCCCCGCCGCCGAGCGGCAACCGGACATCGAAGAGGTGAAGAAGCGCCTGCTCGACCGGCAGATCGTCGAGGCCTTGCGCTGCTTTGCCGAGGGCGTGCTGGAAACACCGGAAGACGGCGACATCGGCGCGATCTTCGGCTGGGGCTTTGCGCCTTGGACGGGCGGGCCGTTCAGCTGGGTCGATGATATCGGCTTGCAGCGCTTCATCGAAGAGGCGGATGCGCTGGCCGACCGGTTCGGCGACCGCTTCCGCCTGCCCGACGCGATCAGGAAGCGCGCCGAAGAGGGCCTCACCTTCTATCCGCCGCCGGCCGCCGTCGCCGCCGCAGCGGAGTAGGCGCCAAGGGCGCGGCCGCCGGATACCATCCCGATCACGACCGGATCACCGACGGCCGGGGAGAATATGGTCTCGGCACACACGGCCGGGAAGGGCTCCAGCGTCGCGCCATGCTACGGGATCCTCGGGAAGGACGGGCTTTCCGTCGAACGGCAGGGCCGTGCGGATGCGCATGATCCGCACGGCCCGTTTTCCGCACCGGGATCCGGACGTGTTCGGTGACGGAGGAGACAGGCGCCACACCTCTTTCGCGCGTCGCGTCACGGCGCGCGCACCAGCCGGATGTCTATCCGCCCGCCAACGGCCGCGGCATAGCGCGTCAGCAGATCGAGGCTGGGCAGATGATGGGCGTTTTCGAGACGCGCGACGACAGACTGAGTCGTCCCCATCCGCTCGGCTATGTCCTTTTGCGTCAAACCGGCCTCGTGCCGGGCGGCGATCAGTGCACCGACAAGTTCGTAAACGGGGCCGAGGCGTTCGTATTCCGCTCGGACCGCGGGATCGGAGAGCAAGCGCTTCCTGAGGTTCGCGAGCTTCGTCATGCTTCGATCTCCTCGGCTCGTCTTTCGGCCAGCCGGAGCGCCGCTTTTGGCGTCTTCCGCGATTTCTTGACGAACGCGTGCAACACGATCACACGCCGTCCCCGGACCGCGACATAAAGAGCTCGTCCCATGCCATCGCGCCCCCGAAACCGCATCTCCCAGATCTTGCCACGCACATGCTTGACATGTGGTTCGCCAATGCGCTCCAGACCCACAGCCTCAATCCGTTCCGCCAGCCGCAGAAACCGGGCCTGCAATTCCGCCGGCATGGCGGCGATTTCGTCGTCCACAACCGGACCCCATGTTTCGACCGTCCACCTCATCCCCTCCTCCTCCCGATGGCGGCGGCAGGCAAGCCAAGCGCTATATAGCAATCGTGCTATATTTTCGCAACAGGATCGTTCTTTGATGCCCGTCGGCCCGATTTCGCTTTCCGGTCTTCCAGCGTTACCCGGAAAGCTACGCTGATAGCCTGAGGGGGCCGGCGCGCTCGTCGCTCTAGTTGTCGGCGCGTCCAGCCACCCTGCCGGAACAGGCAAGAGACCGCGCAGCAGCCGGTCCGTCAGCTCTCGGCGAAGACCCGCACGGGTCTGAGATGCGCGGCCGCCAGCGTCGGACGCGCGATCGCGACCAGGGCGACGACAAGGTTGAGCGCAAAGACCGCAAAAAAGAGCGCCGGCTCGGGCGCGATGCGCACGGGATAGCGCTGAAGCCAGTAGTGAAGCCACCAGGCCGCGATCGGCAGCGCGACGGCGTTGGCGGCGAGCACCGGCGGCAGCAGACGCCGGGCGAAGCGCGTGGCGGTCTCCAAGGCGCGGGCTCCGAACAGCTTGCGCAGGGCCGCCTCGCGCGCGAATTCGGTGAAGGCGAGGCGGGCGATGGCCAGCATGCCGCCGAGAGCGAGCAGAAGCATCATCACGGCCAGCATGAGCGCCGCATGGGCTTCAGCTCGTGTGGTGCCGGCCCGGCGGGCCAGATAGGCGGCGATCGATTCCAACCGCAGCATCTGGTCCGGCACGATGCGCTCCCATATGGGCGCGATGCGCGCGGTGAGCATGGCAAGCGGGAGATCCGTCCGGATCAGGATCTGGTTCTCCCAGTAGCCGATCAGCGGGGTAAAGACGACGGGTCGCGCCCCGAAGGCGCCGAAAAGCTCGGCATCCGCGACCACCGCGACAATACGCTGCGGGATCAGGGATTCCCTCCGCAGGGCGATCGCCGCGCCGACCGCATCCGTATCGCTGGCAAACCCGAGAGCCCGGCGGGCCGCCTCGTTGATGACGATCGGCAGATCCGCCCGGCCGAAGCCGTTCGCAATGGGCCGCCGGAAGCCTTCCGGCAGCGTCCCGGCGCGGATCGCTATACCCAGCACCGAGAAGAAATCGCCCGAGACCTGGGCGAGCGGCAGGTCGTGCTCGATCCCGGCTGCCTCGTTCCGGAAGGAGAAGGTGTTGATGGTGCCCGGCAGCGGCGAGAGCCCGGCGCGGGCCGCCCCCTTGACACCGGGCAAGCGCGTGATTTCGGCGAGCAGGGCCGCACGCTGGGATTCGGTGAGGGTGTCGGTGCCCGGGATCGCGAACAGCCCCTGCGGTTCGTAGCCGACCGGTCGCTCGATCAGGAAACGCGCCTGATTCTCGATCCCGAAGGCCGTAGCCGTCAGGCCGGCGGCGATTGTAAACTGGACGAGAAGAAGCAGCCGCCGGAGAAATCGCACCTGCACCGGTGCACCGCCATGACCGCCTCCTGCCAGCACATCCGCGGGCCGCAGTCTGGCGATGAAGATCGCCGGAAAGAGACCGCAGACCAGCACGAGGCCGGCAAAAACCGTGGCCACCGCCCCGACAGGCACGAAGGACCAGACAAACGCGCCGCCGCCGATCCCGATCCAGCGCTGGGCCGCGGCGGCTGCGATGGGGGTCAGGATCAGCGCCGCCCCCAGTACGGCCAGAAGCTGCAGCGCCGTCACACCCAAAACCGCCAAGGCAAGACGCGCCGGCGCGGCCCCCAGGAGCTTGCGCACGGCCGCCGCTCGGGCGCCGGCGAGCGCGATGCCCACAGCCGCATTTCCGTAATTGATAGCCGCCAACCCCAGCACCGCCAGCGCAAAAACCACGATCAGCCGCGCCGGTCCTTGCGCAATCCAGCCCGAGTCGGGAGAGGCCACCAGCTCGCCATAGGCGGACGCCGTCACGGGAACGGCCCCGAAACCGGCCATCTCACCCAGGCGGTATGTGCGGCCGCCATAGGTGAGCGGCGGAATGAGGGCCGGCAGCTCCTTCTCCAAGACGCGCCGCAGATCCTGAGCTCCACGCCCGGGACGCAGCTTCACGAAGGTGCGGAAGTGGTTCGAATACCAGCTGTCCGGAAAGTAGGGGAAATCCGGACCAACATTGCCGGAAATCGGCATCAGCGCCGCGAAGGCGAAATGGGTTTCGGCCGGCAGGTCGTCGATGACCATGACGACCCGCATCGCCTGCCGGTCGCCGTTACGCAGAAGCGTCACCGTCTCACCGATCGCGGGGCGCTCCCCGAACAACCGCCGGGCGGTCGATCGGGTGAGCACCAGCTCGTCCGGCCCGGCCGGCAGACGATGGGGATCACCGGCATACACGGGCCGCCCCAGCAGCGCGATGAAGGCGGGATCGACGAGGCCGACGGTAAGGGGCAGACGCGCACCGTCGGCTGTGACGACGGCTGCCTCCTCCTCGACGAACCGCACGGCCGTCTCCACGACATCGGGAAAGCGTGCGGTCAGCATCGCCGCCAGGGGACCGGGGGTATGGGGCGTCTCATCGCTTCCCCCACCCTCCTTCAGGAAGTTTTCCGTCACAAGCAGAACCCGTTGCGCATCGGGAATCCAGGCCTCGTAGTGGGCGCTGCGCATGGCCATTTCGCTTGTGACGAGAAAGAAGAGCAGAGCGGCACCCAGCACCAGCAGCTGTCCGCCGGCCGCCAGCAAATGACGGCGGCTCATGATCTTGAGATGCAGAAAAACCTCACGCCCCATTGTGCCGCCCCCTCCTCATCGGTGTCCCCACCGTCGCCCACGGTCACATCGCCCCCCCCCACGCTGACGATACCGAAACGAGGGGGTGCCCATACCACATGCTGGCTGTCTCGGGCAACATGACCTTTTTGGAACGCTTGGCGTGGTCTCCTGTATGTTGCACGGACGATGGCGGCACTTCCGCCCGCAACCTTGCGCCGGATAGTCTCACGAAACGGCGGATTGAAGCGTCTTGGACGCTTCCTCAGCAGCTGCTTGGAAGGGCCTGCGGTCCGGCATGTCTCGCTCCGGCAGCTTGGGCATGCCCACAAGCGGACAGGCCATGACATCGGTATCGAGCGTCTCCAGCCCGCGCAGCCACAGCGCCATCTTTTGTGAGTCAAGCTTGATTCGCCCGTCGGGCAACAGCATGCCGACACAGTTGCGATCATCATTGAAGGCGACGGTACATTTGGCTACCGCACCATTGGCCCGAATAACGAAAGAGTTCGCCCGGGCCGCATAACAGATATGTGACGTGCTGCCTGTGAGCGTATCGTTGAAGCCGTCATTCATCGCGCTGGGAATCTCGGCGAGCAGGCTTTTGACGACCTTCTTGACATCCCCATGCCCGAGAAGATCGTCGGCCATATGTCGCACCCCGTCGCCACCAAGATTCTCGACGGGTTTGAGAAAAATCGAGAATCGCTTGGGATCAAGACGGGACCGGATCTCACGGATGAGGCGGCGGATCGATTCGATATTGCTGCGCGTGAGGTGAAGGCGCAGCGTGCAGCGGACATCGATGTCCGAGTCGCTGATCGCACACAAATTTTGCCAGATTTGGGCGAAGGTGCCCTTGCCGTTGCGGCGGCGACGCGTACGGTCGTGCATCTCCCTCCACCCATCAAGGCTGATCTGGTAACTGGTAACGGCAACCTCTTGGAGCTCTCGGCAACGAGCAAGGGTGAGCAGAGCGCCGTTGGTCGTGATTCCCGCCGATATATTTGGCCCACCATCGGCACAGAGCCGATATGCGTATCGCATGACGTCGAGAACGGTGTCATAGGCGGCCAAAGGCTCCCCGCCAAACCAGGACAGGATGAGGTGCTCAATGTCGCCTATCCGACGCTTCAAAAGCGCCTTGAGACCGGTCACGATTTCCGGATCCATACGTCCGATCGCAAAGTCTTCGTAACAATAGGTGCATCGAAAGTTGCAATCCTCCGTGGGAAGGATGATGAGTTCGAGAAGCCGGGAATCCGTACACCCCAGAAAAATTAGAGCATCTTCTTCATTCGCAACCATGTCAAAGTTCCTTTGAGAAAGGGAGGGGAGGGCCGTGTCTCGGCCCTCCCCCATCAAGCGCTTTCTATTCTGTCGACTTGGGGTCTTTCGGCTTGGGGCAAGAGCAGTTTTTGTTGGGACAAATAATGTTGATGCCGAGAATATCCCCTTCTTCCGCGATCAGAACCGAGCGCACAATGGTGTCCCCGAACAAAGCGCTCGGGGCCATGCCTTCGACGAGCATGCGGCCCTCGTCATCAAAGACGACAAGACTGCGACTGGTGCTCTCGTCCACCATCTCATCGGCCACAGCCGGTAGAGTCGTCGAGGCACCAGCGGCCACGAGACCCCCAAGGACGATCTTGGACAGCGACAGAAGTTTCCTCTCTCCCATGATTTTGCTCCCTCTTGGTTGGTTACGTGCGTGCATAAATATTTATGCACGCACGTATCATAACATTGGGATCCTGCCTAATCAACACCTAAATTAGTATTATTATCTGGATCTGCTCGCAATGAGAGTCCGCCGTCTTTTCCGGGTTTCCTATCGGCCAAAAACGTTATCCACCCAAATGACGCTTCCGCCGGCAAAGGCGAAAAGCCTTGTCTTCCCTGTGGCATGATGGACTTTGTCGTAAGGGCAATGGGAAAGGGGGGCTCGGTCCCCGTCCTCTCAAGAAGAGAGACGGCCTGCCTGAGGCGATTCTATCATTCTATCAGAATGCGCCCGTCTCTTCCTTTTCCAAAGGAGAGAGAGCAGGCAGCGTTCTTTCGGCTGTTCAGCGTTCGCTCGTCCCCGGCCAGGGCGGCAGGGCACAGGCGGCACGGTATTCCGCGCGCAGACGTGCGACCAGCTCGGCCGTCGTCGGAATGTCGTGAATGGCGCCCACCCCTTGCCCGGCGGACCAGATATGCTTCCAGGCCTTGGCTTCGGAATCCGCGCTTGCGTCCGCTTCGGCCGCGCGGCGTGTGAGATCCATGTCCACCTCTTTCTTCGGCCCCGGCTCGTCCACCCGCAGCCCGGCGCGCACCAGCGAGGGGCGCAGGAAATTGCCGAAGATACCGGAGACCTTGTCGGTATAGACGATATCTTCCGCGCGCGAGGACACCAGCATCTGCTTATAGCCGGGATCGGCCGCCGATTCCGCGGTGGCGATGAAGCGGGTGCCGAGATAGGCGAGATCCGCGCCGAGCACCTCGGCCGCGCGCACGCCACGCCCGTCGGAGATCGCGCCGGCCAAGAGGATCGTGCCGGCGAAGATCTCGCGCACCTCAGCGACCAGCGCGAAAGGGTTGATCCGGCCCGCATGGCCGCCGGCACCCGCCGCCACCAGGATCAGCCCGTCAACCCCCGCCGCAATCGCCTTCTTTGCATGATAGAGATTGGTGACGTCATGCCAGACGAGGCCGCCATAGGCATGCACCTTCTCGACGATGTCCCCCGGATGGCCGACGGAAGTGATCACGATCGGCACCCGATGGCGGACGACGAGATCCGTGTCCTCGGCCAGACGCGAGTTCGAACGATGGACGATCAGATTGACGGCAAACGGCGCATCCGCCTCGCTCAGCGCTGTGCTGATCTGCTCCAACCAGGCATCCAGCTGTGCGATCGGCCGGGCGTTGAGCGCCGGGAAGCTGCCCACCACGCCGGCACGACAGGCCGCAATCACGAGCGCCGGCCCCGAGACGAGAAACATCGGCGCCGCCACCACGGGCAGTTTGAGGCGGGACCGCAGATCCTCCGGCAACGACATCGCGCATGCTCCTGACCATTGCCATGCGATCACCAGCCTTACGGAGGGCGCGAGTGCCTTTCCAGCCCCCACATTCGGGAAGACCGTGCGGCACTCGACAGCAAAACCGGCGCAAATAAAACCCAAAAGAATTGCGTGAATTATAAATGAATCTAGCATTTTATGGTTGCTATTTGGCTTCTTTTCTTGTATCTACCCAGATGGCCGTCTGGGCACGGTCACAAGGCTTGCAAAGTCGGGAGGAGAAAAATGCTCAAGAATGCTCATCATACACGGGTCTTGGCGCGCCGGACTGCGCGAGAGTTAACAGCCGAAGAAATAAGTCACGTCTTTGGCCGCTGCGCCAATGCTCTTTGGGGTACGGAAACAAGCACGCTATCTGGGCCGCAGAAACAGGCAGACATGTGCGATGCCGACGATTAACAAGCTATAAGCAACGCCTCAAGACGGCTTTAGGCGCCAATTTCCCCTTTATGGCGAACAATGAGACCATCATGCGAAACTCCGAGGTTTTGCATGGTGGTCTCTGACATATTCAAGATCCCGAAAGGGGCGGAAAAATGCGTATATTGATATTAACCAGACCTCTCGATGTGCATGCCCTTGCCGTTCAAAAAATTCTAGAAAGACGAGGCCATAAAGTAGTAAAATGGTTTATATCCGATTTTCCCTCTCGGCAATGGATTTCGTTCTCAATATCAAATGACGAACCGTTCGTAAGTAAAGTCATAGGAGCAGAAATATGGGAAGACCTGAATGAGATAGATTTGGTTTGGTTGCGCCGACCATCTCGCCCATCAATTAACTACCAATCATTAGACAAAAGGGACCATGAGTTTGTAAGAGAGGAGGTAAACAGATTCTATCAATCACTTTGGCATGTAATTTCAATGGATTCTATATGGATAAACCCATTTCATGGCCATAAAAGAGCGAACAGCAAAATACTACAAATCAAATTGGCAAAAAAATGCGGCCTAGCCATTCCTGACACATTGGTTTCGAACAATCCTACACATATACGAGAATTTCTGAGGAATTCGAGAAAAAGTCGTGTGGTTTACAAATGTTTTGGCCAGCGAAGATGGATGTTGCGTGATGGAGGAATGGCTGCCGCGTGGACATCCATAGTCAGCGAAGATAAATTGCCTGAAGATGAAATTCTACAGGAAACTCCTGGGATATTTCAACACTACATTGAAAAACAACACGAGGTCAGGGCGGTTTTCTTTGATGACTATGACATATCAGTAAGGATAAATTCCCAGTCACACGACGATGGAAAAACGGATTGGAGAATGATACCGCTACAAGACATGTATATTGAGAGAGTGGATATTCCCGCCTGCGTAAAGGAAAAGTGTATAAAACTCATGAGGGAGCTTGGCATACGTTTTGGTTGTTTTGATTTTGCTGTTACTGATAACGGCAATTATGTTTTTTTTGAGGTAAACTAGATGGGTCAGTTTTTATGGATTGAAGTCGTGAGACCAGATATTCCCGTTCTCAGCACATTCTGTCAGTTTATAGAATCGGCATATCTGCAACTGCCTTTCTCTCCCAAAAACGACGGCATAAAATTTAGCGATCTAAACAGTGATCCAGAGTTCTATCAAGAACTTAAAATAGAAGAAATGATTCATCTGGACCATGAAAACTCTTCTATTCCAGACTGGCCGTCAGATTCGGACAACACAGAAAAGTCGGGAGAGTGCAATGGGCGATAGCACAGGGGGCATCTTCTGTCGGCAGAGATGGCCGATCATCGCGCTGCTTGCCTGCACGCTTTTTGTTTCTGCCGGGGTCTTTCCTCGAAAAGCCGTCGCCTTTCCCGACGAGGATCGGAGGTCGGATCCGGTGGGAAGCGATGCGCATCTGGAAGAGGTGACCAATGAGGCCGTCTGGGAGCAGCTGGGGGCCGGCCGCACACTCAAGGCGGTGGCGATTATGCGGACCGCTTTGCCGCATTATCGGACAAAGCGCTATCGCATCCTCGAATGGGATAGCTTTCGGCAGCTGAAAGCCCTTGCCGGCATGGACATCAATTTCCCCAAGGCCGTGCCCGGCACTGTACCGCTCACCCGCTACGCTTCCCTTCCCCGTCAGGACAAGACCGATCTTGCAACACTCCAACCAGAAGACGCGCTCGAGGCAATCGTCCGTGAAGCGCGGGATCATCACATCGTCATCATCAACGAGGCGCATCATGTCAGCCGCCACCGCCATTTCACCAAGCAGCTGGCCCTGGCGCTGCGCCCACTCGGATTCCGGTACCTCGCCCTAGAAGCCTTGAACGGTTTCAGGGACCCCGTCACCGAAATCGTGACGCGTGGCTATCCGACACGTCTTGACGGCTACTACTTGAACGATCCGGTCTTCGCCGATTTCGTGCGCAGCGCCATTCTTGCGGGGTATCGGCTCGTGCGCTATGAGATCAATCACGATATACCACCTGTCGACCCGCCGCTTGCGCCCTGTGAGACGCGTGCGGCCGAGACCTGGGCCACGAGTCCCCCGCCACCAGGTGGTGAGGCCATCCTGCAACGGGAAAAACAGCAGGCCTGCAACATCTACCAGCGGGTCTTCGCCAAGGACCCCCAGGCGCGTGTGCTGATCCATGTCGGCTATGGCCATGTCTGGGAGCAGCCGGGAGAGGAAAACGGCCGAAAATGGGGCATGATGGCTGCCTATCTGAAGGCCTACACCGGCCTTGATCCCCTGACCATCGATCAGACCCACGGCACTGTGACCGCAAGCGTCCGCGAAACGCCCGGTGCTCCAATCTACCTGCCGCTGGCCCTTGCGATCCAGAAGAGGTTCCGGCTTGCTCGACCAACGGTCTTCAGGCAGACGGACGGTTCCTTCTTCGTCGAACCCGTCTATCGCGGCCGCGTGGACATCACCGTCTATCATGAAGCCGAACGCTGGGTCGCCGGCCGTCCGCATTGGTGGGCGGAGGATCCGAATAAGGCCGCGGTTTCCTACCAGCTGCCGGCAAAGCTGGGATCCCCGAAAAGACCATTCCTTCTGGAGGCGATAGATCCACGCGAGGGCAAGACCGCCATTCCCGTGGATCAGGTCTATTGCGGGCCGCAGTGCACCGGCGGGGAGCTGACGCTGTTCCTGCCTCCTGGACACTATCTTCTGCGTCTCCAGCTCGCAGACGGGCGATTTGTGCCGCTGGAACCGGTGTGGGTGAAAACGGATCACAGCGTCACTTTCCCCCGGCACGGGAGGACACAACCATGATCCGACTGTCCCGACAGGGAGCGTGCCGTTCGTCCAGCGCCGTCGCCGATCCTGCTCGTCGGTCGCTTCATCTGTCGGAAAGGGGAGGGCGGCGACAGGCTTGTCTACCTCACCCTGTCCTCAGGGCCAGCGGGCCTCGGGCGGGAGCGACATCAAAATCGCCTCGGTGTTGCCGCCGGTCATGAGGCCGAATTTGGTGCCGCGGTCGTAGAGAAGGTTGAATTCCACATAGCGGCCGCGCTTGATGAGAAGCTTCTCGCGCTCGTCCTCGGTCCACGGGCGATGCATGCGTTCGCGCACAATGGGCAAAAAGGCATCGAGAAAGGCGCGCCCCACGTCACGGGTGAAGGCGAAATCCGCCTCCCAGTCCCCGGAATCGAGATAGTCGTAGAAGATACCGCCCGCGCCGCGCGGTTCGTCACGGTGCGGCAGGTAGAAGTATTCGTCGCACCAGGCCTTGAAACGCTCATAGTAGCCGGGATCATGGCGGTCGCAGGCGGCCTTGAGTGTTGCGTGGAAATGCTGAACGGCGTCCGGCATCTCCAGAGCCGGGGTCAGATCCGCGCCGCCCCCGAACCAACCCTTTGTGGTGACGATCATGCGTGTGTTCATATGCACCGCCGGCACATGGGGATTGACCATATGCGCCACCAGCGAAATTCCAGACGCCCAGAAGCGCGGATCCTCTTCCGCGCCGGGAATCTGCTTGTTGAACGGCTCCTTGAAGCGGCCGAAGACGGTGGAGACATTGACACCGACCTTCTCGAATACGCGCCCGCGCATGATCGCCATTTCACCGCCGCCGCCGGTCCCATCGGGCAGCGACGGATCAGAGCGTGTCCAACGCCGGCGGGAGAATCGGCCCGGCGGGTGTTTTGTGTCCGGGCCGTCGTAGAGATCTTCCAGCTTCTCGAAAGCCGCGCAGATCTCGTCACGCAACGCCTCGAACCAGGTGGCGGCTCGTGTCTTGCGGTCATCCCAGATGTCCACACCGTCCTCCCAGCTGTTCCGCTTCCAGTCGATGGCCGTCATTATTCTGCTCCCCGTCCGGGCTGTCCGGAAAGCCGGCAAGCTGGCGCAACGCCTCGCCCAGCACCATGGCCCCGGCCACGGCCTGGTTGAGCGACCGACAGCCGGCAGCGACCGGAATGCATGCGCGACAATCCGCCTGGCGATGCACGGCTTCCGGCACGCCGGCCGATTCTCGCCCCAAAAGCAGGACGTCGCCCTTGAGATAGATCAAATCCGTATAAGCCGTCTCGGCACGGGTGGTGAGCAACACGATGCGCCGATGCTCTTGCTGCGCCCAGGTCTGAAAGGCCGTCCAGTCGTCATGATGGACGCGGACCGCGCGAGGCAGATAGTCGAGCCCGGCGCGGCGCAGACGACGATCCGAGATGACGAAACCGGCGGGCGCGATGATATGCACCGGCACGCCGAGACAGGCGCCGAGCCTGAGCAGGGTGCCGGTGTTCTGGGGAATGTCCGGCTGAAAGAGGGCGAGCGCAACGCGCGCCGGGTTTTCCACCCAGCTTCCCGGCGGCGGCGTGCTCACCCCACTGCTTGCGATCATGCGCACACACCCTTCTGCCCGGCTTGCCGCGGCGCCTTCCCCCTCGCGCGAGAGATCTGCGCCGGCCGCGGCAACCCATCGCTTTGCGCCTTTGGCATGGCGGGACGGACAGGGCAAGGGCGACAGAAGCATTCATGCGTTTATCTGTAAGGTATCCTTGCGAATGGCGCATGGCGGGGATAAGCTCTCACCGAGAGTTGCAGTCTCACAGACTGCACCCACCCCGCGAAAAGGACGGGAGGCCGCATGACCGCATCCATCGAAACGCTTGGCTGGCCACTCGCCTTCGCGCTTGCGCAGGAACAAATCCCGCCCCAGGCGCATGCGCCGGTGGCAGCAGACGGAGTGCAGACGGTGCGCGTTCTGGGCCGCGCGCTCACCGGTATGCAGAAGCATGCGCTGGTCGCCGTCGGCGGGCGGTATGCGTGGTCCTTCCTGTGTGACGAAGGACCGTATCTGAACGGCACGGATCTTGCCCCTTTTCCGCTCGCCTTCTTTGCCGCCGGCGGCGCCCTCCTGCTTGCGGCCGCGCTGGCCGCGCGCCTGAAGACAGCGGGCCTGCCGGCGGATACCATCCGCGCGGTGGAGATCGACACGTTCTACCGTATGGAAGGATCGGCGATCCGCGGCACGATGACGGCCCATGCGCGCGCGCCCGTCATGCGTCTGCGGGGACCGGCCGGCCTGAACACCGACAGGCTGCACGGCCTTCTTCTGGAAGCGCTGCTCGCCAGTCCCGTAGGCGCCCTCTGGCGTGAGGTGCACCACAGCCGGTTTTCGGTCCGGCTGAACGGCGAATCGCCGTTCGGCGAAGCGGCGGAGATGCGCATGAGCGACGTCCCAGCCGATCCGGCCGCGTTGCTGGCTGATCTGCGTCCGCAAACGCGTGTGGAGCACGCTGTTCCGCTCATCGTGAAGAGCAGGGCGGCCGAGAAACTCTTCGGCGTGGAGGGCGGAACCGGATCCAGTCTCGCCGCCGAGCAGACGCGCGGGCTGCATGTGCGCGCGATTCTCAAGCCCCGTGCAGATGGTCTGGCCCGGGTCCGCACGCAATTGTTCAAACCCATCGGCAGCATCTTCACCTTTCAAGGGCGATTCACCGAAGAGGCGAGCGCAGAGACCGCCCCCGACGGCCTCACCTATCTTGCAGCCGGTATTGCCTTCTGCTTCCTCACACAGCTCGGTCGCTACGCCCAAATCGTGAAGCTGCCGCTCGCCCACAGCGCCCTCACGCAGGACATGGCGTTCCGGCCGGCCGACCCGCAGGCGGGATGCCCGGCCGCAAGCGGGCCGATCGTCACGAATGTCGTGCTCGCTGGCGATCTCGATGGCGCGGCCGCCCGCCGCCTCGTACGGATGGGCGCGCAGACCTGCTTCCTGCATGCGGCCAGCGCCACGCCGCTCAAACCCCGGATCGCGGTCGTGTCACCCTCTGACTGACGAGCCGCCCATCCGTAGGGCCCGTTTCAGCGCATGCGACGACAGACCGTGCGCCATTCCGCATAAAAGCGCAGGGAATGCGCGCCGCCCTCGCGGCCGATCCCGGAGGCCTTCATGCCGCCGAAGGCCGTGCGCAGGTCCCGCACGCCCCAACAGTTGACCCAGACCACCCCGGCCTCCAGCCGGCCGGCCACGCGCTCGGCCCGTACGCCATCCCGACTCCAGACGCTGGCGGTCAGGCCGAAGCGGCTGTCGTTGGCGCGTGCGATTGCCTCGTCCTCGTCGTCGAAGGGAGCAAGATGGACGACCGGCCCGAAGATTTCCTCGCGCAATACGGGATGATCATCCGCAAGGCCGGTGAGGACCGTCGGCGCATACCAGTAGCCCTTGTCAACAGGAGCCGGCGCATCCGGCCGCTCGCCGCCGACGAGCAGCTCGGCACCGGCCGCGCGCGCGGCCGCGACGGCGCGTTCGACCTTCTCGCGATGCGCCGCGCTGATCAGCGGCATCAAGCGGGTGGCCTTGTCACGCGGATCGCCGGGTATGAGCTCCCGCGCCCGGCGGACCAGCGCTTCCGTGAAGGCGGCCAACGCCGGTCGTTCGACATAGATGCGCTCGTTGCCGACGCACAGCTGGCCGCAATTGGCAAAGGCCGACGCCGCCATCTCGGCCGCCGCAGCCGCGATGTCGGCATCCGCGAACACGATACCCGGATTCTTGCCGCCGAGCTCGAGTGAGACATCCTTCAACCCGGCCGCCGCAGCCGCCATAATCCGGCTCCCCGTGGCGCTCTCCCCCGTGAACGAGACGGCGTCCACTCCGGGCGATTCCACGAGCCAGGCGCCGGCGGATTCCGGCCCGAAGCCGTGGACGACATTGACGAGTCCGTCCGGCGCGCCGGCCGCCTTGATGATTTCGGCCAGACACAGAGCGCTTGCCGGCGTCTCTTCGGACGGCTTGATCACCACCGCATTGCCGCAGGCGAGAGCCGGTGCCAGCTTCCAGGCCAGCAGGATGAGCGGCAGATTCCAGGGCAGGATGAGCGCGATCACACCCTTTGGCACCGGATGGAGCGTGCTGAGGGCACGGCGGCCATCCGGCAGTTCGGTCTCGAAGGCCTCCTGGGGCCAGACGCGGATCAGACGCGCGAACAGACGGAACTGTTCGATCGCCCGCGGCACTTCCTGGAAGCGCACCTGCGCCCAGGGCTTGCCGGTATCGCGCATCTCGTCCTCGGCCAACAGATCGGCGGCGCTGTCCATGGCGTCGGCGATCCGCTCCAGCATGCGCGCCCGTTCTTCGACGCTGCGGTCGCGATGCATGTGATAGGCTTTGCGGGCCGCGGCCACCGCTTCCGCCACGATCGCAGGTGATGCGGCATGAACCTCCGCCCAGGGCTCTCCGCGCGCCGGATCGTAGTCGGGAAAGCGGTCCGCTCCCTCGCGCAGCTGGCGGCCGGCGATCCAATGGCCGATGATGCCGTCACCTGTCATCGCGATTCTCCCCGTGTCATCCTCCCGCACCCCCCGAGACGCACCGGCCGGACGGTCGCGCGCGCCGGCCAGGCGACGAGCAAAGCCAGTCGGCCCCTCTCGCCGGCCAGGAACGGGCGCATCTTCCGGAAAACCGGCGCCGCCGGCACGTCACACCCTGCCGCGACAGTGAACACGGCCAGCCCCATCGGAGGGATCAGCAATCCGGTAGCGGCGATCGCGGCCAGCACCGCCGCCCACCACAGCGGCGCATATCCCGGCGCCATCACCAAGGCCCCCACCCCCAGATGCGGCGCCATCCACCACGGCCCTGCGGCGGCGTGCGACACCGGCCGTTCCTCCCGCTCAGGCGGCATCGGATGCGCGAAGCCCCGTCTTAGCCCCGTAGATCCGGCAGCCGGGGTGAAAATCCGCCCAGACATACCAGAACATCTTGTTGTAATGCGCGACGGGCTTGAGCCGCCGGCCGGCCAGCGGACCATCGACCGCCTCGCCGGTCACGGTGAACAAGCTCCCGCTTGTCTGCTCGCGCCAGCGACCGGCCGCCGGATCGAAAGCGAAGGAAAGCCGGCGCCCGTCGAGTCGCCGCTCATAGACGGCCACGAAATCGCCGGCCTCATCGGAGAAGAGCACGATGGGCAGATCCCCCAGGCGGTCTTCCACGAGCCGGGTTTCGGGGAACAGCGCCGCCGGATAGGCGACTGCTTCGCCTGCCGCCTCCACCCCCAACACCAGCGCCTTCATGGGCAGCCGCTCATCGACCGGATTCTGGAGCGGATAGACGATCGTGGGACTCGCCGGGTCGATAACATCCGCGCGCGCGAGCAGTTTCAGATAGAATTGGTCGCGCCATTCGGGATCGCGATACCAGATCGGGGATTCGGGAAAGAGCGCCGCCCAGCGGCCGAGCGAGACGGAATAGGTGGGCAGGGTCTGGAGCCGCCAGTCGCCCCGACGGGAGCGATTGTGCATCTGGACCACGCTGCAGCCCTTGCGCCCCTCGTAGAAGACGAGATTGTTGGCGATCGCAGCCGTGACCGCCAGATCGGGATCCCGACTGTCCTCGTCCAGCGCATAGGCGATCGAGCTGTGGGCGAGAATGCAGTGGCTCATCATGAAGGGCGCCTCGCCTCGGCTTTGGACGACGATATGCGGCCGGCGCGCCAGCCGCGCGATGAATCCCCAGGGCCGGCCCGTCTGATCGAGCACGCCGACCACCTCTTCCTCGTCGCCGAAGCGCCGCCGGGCCGCGTCCGCACTCAGAAACTTCGGATGCTTGACAGGGCGGAAGAGGAAGCGGGTGTGCATGAGAAAGCCGAAGAGAAGCACCGCGCCGAAAGCGATGAGCCCCAGCTTGCCCCAGAGGGTGATGTCTCCGATGCGCCACCAGCGATAGGCGGCCAAACCCGCCGGCAGAGCGGACAACGCCAGCACCCAGGGCGCCGCCCGGTAGATCAGCCGCGCCCCCCAGTCGGTCGCGGCGATGCGGTTGGTGAGCATCAGCACGCCCAGCGATCCCGGCAGCACAGCCAACGCGGCCAGAGTCGCAGCGAGAACAGCGAGAACATCGGTGAGAACCATGAACGAAACTTCCTTTTCTGCGTCTCTTGCCGGCTCTTCTCCACGGCCGGGGGGTGAACGGCGGAACCGGATGGAGGGGAGACAGCCGGCTCCGCCATCCACCCCTAGAAGCCGAACTTCAGCCGCACATAGACCATCCGCTCCCGGGGGTCGTGAAGCTTGGAGTCGAAGCGGAAGGTCTCGTTGGGCACCGCCGGCACATGGTTGTTGAAGAGATTGACCACGCCGGCCGTGATCTCGGCGAAGTCCAGCGCGTCGAATAGCTCCTCCAGACGATAGGCGTATTGGAGGTCGAGATAGGTCTCGGCATCGACCTTGAAACCGGTGGCGTCATCCCGCACGCCGTCGATGATCCGAGGCGTCACATTCACGCGGTGGCGGCCACGCATCCAGGTGATCGGAAAGTTCGCCCGCCATGCGGGAACCGAACGGAAGGGGTTGGTGCGATTGCGCGAGCCCACACCCTTGATCACATGACCGGGTCCGAAGGGACCGAGATCGATGTTGAACGTCTTCACCCAGCTCACGCTGGCGGTGGCGTTCACGAGCCCAAAGCTCCCGAGATTGCGGGTGTAGCTGACGAGCAGATCGACGCCGTCGGTCTTCACCGACGCCGCGTTGAAATACTGGCGCGAGACATCGATGATCGAGCCTGAGGCATTGCGCGTGACCCGCGGATCGTTGGCCATGCCGTCGTCCAGACAGTCGTTGATCACGATCGCCTGATTGTCCTCGAGCACGATCACGTCGTTGTAGTCGTAGAACCAGTAGTCCGCGGCGACCCGCAGCCCGTCGATCGGCTCGACCACGGTTCCGACATTCACATTGGTGGCCGACTCCGGCTTCAGATTGGGATTGGGCAGCTTACCGAAGGCGGTGTTCACGCCCCGGAAGCGGGAAATCGTGCCGTCGGGGTTGACTTGGCAGGTCAGCCCGCCCGGTCCCGGAAAGAAGGGGTCCTGCATGCGCTGGGTGCCCTTCTCGATGATGTCGGTCTGGGTGACGTTGGGCGCCCGGAAGGAGGTGCCGACCGAGGCCCGGATCGCGACCCGCTCGGTAATATCCCAACGCAGCGCCGCCTTGGGATCGAGCGTGTCCCCGATGCCCTCGCCATAATCCTCGTAGCGCAGCGCCGTCTGCAACTCGAGATTGGCGAGGATCGGCAGCGACAGCTCGCCGAAGAGTCCGAATACATCGATGCTGCCACGCCCATCGGGGCTTGCCGGCTGGAAAAAGTCGTCGCCGATCTCGAGCAGGTCGTCGTTGTCCAGGACAAAGTTGTTGTCGCGATAGGCCACACCGAAAGCGACTCCCACCTCGCCGCCGGGCAGTCGCAAGGCTTCTATGATCCCGGAGACCACGCCTTCGACGGTGGTCAGCTGCGAGCGGGTGCGACGTTCGGAGGTGCGGACGACGGCATCTTCCAGCGCCTGCGGATTGGGCTTGTCGAAGGCCTCGCTGGCGAAGGGATTGAGGAACTGGCCCTCGAAACCGGGCAGCTCACCCTTCAGCGCCGCCTGAACGAAGCTGGTGACGGTTGCGGCGTTGTCCGAGAACAAGACATCCGAATCGCTGCGCTGGTAATGGATGTCCACCGTCCAATCGGAGCCGATGTCGGCGCGCAGCCCGCCGACGACCCGCCAGAAGGTGGTATCCACCTGCATCTGCCCCGACCCGTCCACATCACTCTTGATGCGATATTGCACGAAAACGGGGCGCGGACTGCCGTCCGGATTGTGGAAGACGGGATTGACGCCGCCGAGCTCTTCGGGCGTGGGAATGAAGGGATTGTTCGCCGGCACGAACAGCGGCTTGAACAGATTGGGCAGCGACGGCGAGGCATCCACCCGCGCCCGGTTGTCGGCCCAGTTGAACTCGCCATAGACCGCGATGGCGTCGTTCAGGCGATGCCGGGCTTCCGCGAACAGCAACTTGCGCCGCTCGTCCGGGACGATCGAGAAATTGTTCGCAAAGTTGAACGAGCAGAACCCCCTGACGCTGGGAGCGAGCAGCGGGATGTCCGCCCCCACCGGAATGCCGGCCCGCGTCGCCGCGCCCGGCCCCAGCAGCTTGAAGCTCGCCGCCCCGTCGAGACCCGAACGGTCGAGGCAGCGGGGATCGGGCACAGGGCCGGTGCCGGTCGCCTGGCTGGGCGGCGGCAGACCGGGGCTGCCCGGCGGCAGGCCGGGCGGGCCGGGCGCGACGCGATAGCCGCCCATCCCGTCGGGCACCGCCGGGAAGAAGGTGGCGGGAAAGCCCAGTCCCGTGTCGGTTTCGGTGGACAGCACCGTCGGGAAGAAAGCGCGCTTGATGCCGAGCAGGTCCGTCCGGTCGAAGAAGGTGAAGAAGACGGCCGCATGGCTGTCCGCGTCACCGGCCCCGAAGGCGACGTTGATGTTGACGTCCTCCTGACTGCTCTTGGTCGTCGTCTGATAGCGGCCTTCGATCTCGAACCCGGTGAAGTCATGGCGCGTGATGATGTTGACGACGCCGGCCACCGCATCCGATCCGTAAAGCGCAGAGGCCCCGTCCTTGAGGATCTCGATGCGCTGGATCATGTTCATCGGCAAGGTGTTGACGTCCACGAACTGGGACCCGTCATTGGCCACCGCCGCCGACGGGGCCACCCGCCGGCCGTTGATGAGGGTGAGCGTCGCGCCCAACCCCAGGCCGCGAATGTTGAATTGCGCGGTGCCGAAGGTGAAGTTCTGGTTGGTGCGGTCGAAGTTGAACTCGGAACCCGTGTTGACGGCGATGTATTTGACGATGTCGGTGATATTGGTCGCCCCCTCGACCGCCATGTCCTCTTCATCGATCACCTGCAGGGGCGAGGGCGCGCTGGTGCCCTCGCGGCGGATGTAGGTGCCGGTGATGACAATCTCTTCCAGCTCGCTTGTCTGTTCCTCCTGTTGGGGTGTCCCCTGAGAGGCCGATTGGTCGCCTGCGACTCCTTGCGCTTGGGCGAGCGCCATGGGTGCCAAGCCGGCCAGCAGAGCGGCCAGCAGGATACGCCCCGCCTGCATCCCGCATGTGCGGGCAGGTTGCGGCCTTGACATGATCTTTCCTCCCTCCTCCACGGTCTGGCGCGACCGTTTGTATGCATACCTTAACATACAAGTGTTGTAACTGCAACTAAAAGCGCGTTTATACCTGATGGACCGTTAGCTCTTGCGCGTCCTAATCTCAGGTTTATATCATTGGTATGAATGCCGAACTTTCATGCGGTCACCCGGGTGACCGGGCCGCGGTTGTCGCGCTCATGCTCTCGAAAGGGTATGTTGCTGATACAACAAAAACCCATGATGAATATGTTGATTATGGGATCCTGATATCGGTAAACGAGCAGCCTGTCGTCTTTCCGGATCGATACCCGCAACGAGAGACGTGTCGGAGTCCGGAAAGCGTGGCAAGGATCGGCCCGAGCCGCGATGGAGCAGGAAACATGACGAAGGGCCAATGGCAGCAAGAAGAACCGGCCCGCACGCGCCCTTTCGCCCGCGCGCGCGAGTCGCTCGATCTGCCCCGGCATCTCCCCTATCAGATCGTGCATGCGTCGAGCCTGTTGTCGGTCGGGTTTGCGCGGCTGTTGCAGCGGCGCTTTCGACTGGGCATCCGCGAATGGCGGATCCTGGCCATCCTCGGCCATGCGGGACCGATGGCGCCCCGCGATCTCGTCGGCCAGGCCGCCTATGACAAGGGCACGGTCTCGCGCGCGCTGCAGCGTCTGGAGCAGCGGGGCCTGGTGCGGCGCGAACCGGCGCCCCAGGGGCGACGACGCTGGATCGTCGGGCTGACGGCCGAAGGAGCGGCGCTCCATGATCGGATCGTCCCCATCGCCCGGATGCGGGCCCGCATCCTGGAAGCGGCGTTGAGTCCCGAAGAGATGCGGGTGCTGAGCGGGGCGCTCGCGCGCATTATCGACAAGATCGCCTGGCTCAACGCCGAGGAGCGCAAAGACCTGGCTGCCGATCCGCCCAACGGATCGCGCCGCACCTAACTTTTTTCTCTATTATCCGTGTGTGACCGACATTCCTGCGCGATCGACCAGGGCCGCTATTCCGCATCCGGCTGGGCTGCGGGCGCGGCGGCTGCAAAAGCGGGCAGGGATCTCAGGGCCGTATCGATCGCCACCAGCCGCGGGAAGGGGGCAAGATCCACCGCAAACCGCCGGGCATTCGCCATTTGCGGCACGAGACAGACGTCAGCCACCGTCACCGCCTCGCCGAAACAGCGTTCCGCGCTGCCATAGCGGGCGACCAGTTCCTCCAAGGCGGCAAACCCGCGGCGAATCCAGTGGGCATACCAGCGGCCGACGGCCTGCTCATCGGCACCGAAATCGCGCTTCAATGTCTTGAGCACCGCGAGATTGTTGAGCGGGTGGATGTCGCAGGCAATGATCTGGGCCATCCGGCGCACCTGGGCGCGGGCAAAGGGCGCGGCGGGCAGCAAGGGGGGCGAGGGATGCGTTTCTTCGAGATATTCGATAATCGCGAGCGATTGAGCGAGGACGCCTTCGTCCGTCTCCAACGCCGGCACCAGACCCTGCGGATTGACGGCGCGGTAGCTTTCGCTCTGCTGCTCGCCATGCCGCAGATGCACGAACACCGGCTCATAGGCGAGTCCCTTGAGATTGAGTGCGATCCGCACCCGATAGGCCGCTGACGAACGAAAATAGGTATAAAGCCGCCACATGATCTTTCCTCCTTCGTCATTCGGGCCGGGCCGCCGTCGCATTTTCTGCCCCCAGACAAGCGCGGGTCCGACGGGTGCGGGCGAGCAGACCGGCGGCGACCGCCATGTCTTCCACCGAATCGAAGGCCAGAATGCCTCCCGCTTCCAGTCGGGCGAACCATGCCGTCTTATGCGCAAGCGTACCCATCATTGCATGCATCACGGGCCAGGGCGCCATACGCGCCTTCTCGGCGAGACAGGCGACCACGGGTTCTGCATCCACCATGAAGGGCACGACATGGATCATCAAGATGGCATCGAAGGCATGCGCGCAGGCCAGGGCGGCATCGAAACACAGGCCGAAGCGATCCGCGCGCGCATCGGCCAGGATGTCGAGGGGATTGCGGATGGCGCATTCAGGCGGCAGCGCCGCCTTGAGCCGCGCCGCCATCGTGTGAGGCAGATCCGGCAGCTTCAGCCCCATGAGCGCCGCGCGATCGGTGCACAGCACCCCAGGCCCGCCGGAGTTGGAAAGGATCAGAATCCGCTCGCCGATGCCGTGCGGAAAGCGACCGAAGGCGCGCATCGCAAGCTGGAGCGCGCGCAGATCCGCGGCCCGAACGAGGCCGGCCCGGCCGATGAGCCGGGCGATCGCCCGCTCGCCCGGGAACGCCGCGCCCGTGTGCGCGGCCGCCGCCTGCCGCGCCGCTCGGCGACGGCCCGGGATCAGTGCCACCACGGGCTTGCGCCGAGCGGCGCGGCGGGCGGCGGCGACGAAGCCCTCCTCGTCGGCGACCGACTCGAAATACAGCAAAATCGCGGTGGTTTGCGGATCGGCGGCAAGAAAGTCCAGATGCTCGGCGATCCCCAGCTGGAGCGCGTTGCCCACCGAGACCACGGTTCCCAACGGCGCCGCTGTTGCGACCGCATGGGCGATCATCTCCTCGGCCAGCGCGCCGGACTGCGAGACGAAGGCGACCCCGCCGCCCGGCGGCAGATCCCGGAAGAAGGTCGCCGCCAGCCGGGTGTCGTCATCCAGGCGGATGAGACCGCCGCAGTTGGGGCCGGCGATGAGAAGCCCGTAGCGCTCGGCGAGGGCGGCCAGCGCCCGCTCGCGGGCGACGCCTTCTGCACCCGCCTCGCGAAAGCCGCCGGGCAGAATGAGAAAGCGGCGATTGCCGAGCCTGGCCGCCTCTTCGACCGCAGGCAAAATCGCATCGGGACGGATCGCCACCACGACGAGATCGACCGGCCCGTCCAGCGCATCGAGGCCTGTAACCGCAGCCAGCCCCGCGATCGTCCCGCCCTTGGGATTGACCGGGTAGAGACGGCCGGTGAAACCGGCTTTCCGCATCATGCGCACGACGGCTCCCCCTGAGCTCGTCTCGCGCTGACTTGCCCCCACAACAGCAACCGATCGCGGGCGGTAGAAGGGCCGCCGCCACGCCCCCTCGCCCATCACCCCCGCTCCGGCGCGCCGATCCGGTGGCGCAGGACGTCCACGCCTTCCACGCCGCC
>CAZJPA010000002.1:0-36075 GCA_964547755.1 uncultured Sphingomonadales bacterium | reverse complement strand
CCTCGCCCATGGGATTCTTGCGCAGCATCCTGGGGCGGCCCGATCATGAGCGTCCCATCATGATCGTGGTCACCGGCCGTCCGGCAGAGGATGCCACGGTGCCCGATCTCAGGCGCAAGCCGCTCGAAGCCATCTCGAGCTGGGTGTAAGAAGACAGCCGTCCAAGCTCTGCTTTTTCGGTGGTGAGGAGTTATGGCACTCTCCCGCTCTGTTCGGCACTGGTGGAACGCCAGAGTCGGTAGAACGATTTCCGCCGCAAGGTCTTGTAGTCTTTGTACAACTGACGCGCTTGTGCAGGCGTGAGATAGTCGTGGCGGGGTTGGAAGACGTAACTCACCACGAACTGGCCGCCTGCCCAGTCAGCATCTTCCGAAAGCTTGTAGGCATCGCGCTCCAGGAGGCGGTGGATCGGCTGGAGAAACCAGCTGCTCGGCACCTTGATAATGAACCGCTCGCGCACGCCTTCCCGCGCGGCCTTCAGAGCCAAGGGCACGGATTCCGGCCGCTCTTCATCAGGCTGTACACTCGCGATGATCTGGAAAATATTCAGTGGCTCAAGCAGGAAATATTCCTGCTCGCCGTCACTTTGCCAGACTTTTTCCGGCAATTTCCCATGCATCCTGAGATGAAAGCTGTTCATATGAGGGTCATCGCCCATCTCGATTTCACCTTCCGGTTTTATATTCCAAGCCCATGATTCCATGAGGATACGGAAAAATTTTTGGAGCTGGTCCTTGGGGGCAAGTTCTGCATTCGCGCGGATCACATCTGCCGCATCGCCCGAAAAACGGGCATTGAGGGTGACCGTGTTGGTGATCAGATCCACAACCCGGTCGATTTCGCTCTGAAAGACGATGTGCATTTTAGAAGTTGGTTGTTGCGTGCCTTCCGCGGCCACCAGGGTGCCGTCGGCCATGACCGCCAGTCCCGACGGCTTGCGGAGCTCGGTTTCCCCGGGGCGGATGATGAGGCCAGCGTCCGTATGCGCAAGGCGAAAATCGGGGCGACCATCCGGTAACGGCCGCCGTGTGGGATCGACCCAGACATCGTGGCCATCGAGCCGCACTGCGAGCAGCGCATGGTCAAACGCCAGTGGTGTTGGTATTGCGCGCGGCACCCGGCCCTTGGACAGATTGGTGAGCACGGGCCATGCTTCTATCCCCACAGCCTTCAACAGCGCGATGGCAAGCGCGACTTTGTCCTTGCAGTCTCCGACGCCCTGGGCGGCCACCTTTTCCGGCGCCAAAGGCATGTAGCCATTGCGCGTGAGCAGCCCGTTGCCGAGATATCGTATGTTGTTCTGGACGTAAGTGAGAACAGCCTTTAGTTTTTCCCATGAATTCGCATCCCGCGACACAATACGGCGAGCGAGTTTGCGGGTGCGACGTGAAAGCCGTCGCCCCGGTCGCAACGTCTTCAGTCCCCAAACGACTACCTCGGCCCAGTCACGAAAGTCGGAGACCCGGATTGCGGGGATCTGTGAAAACCACGCCGGGGCATCCGGGTAGATATGTGGCTGCTTGTAGTTCGTGATTTTCCACTCCCACACCAGCCGGTGCGCGCTGCTCCGATCCACAGGAGGCGGATGACCAGCGACGAGTTCCAAACGCAGGGGCCTCGGCGGTGATGCTACGATGCGCCGATGCAGCTCGTGAACCAGGAACCGGTCAAATTTTTCTGTGATTTCGACGACCAGGTGGTTGTTCAAACCAGCCAGATCTCCCACCAATGACACTTCCATATCCAGGATATCGCCTGGTTTCAGGTTCGGTACGACATAGGTGATGATCGCCTGATCAGCTCGTCTTTGTGGATTGAGCGAACTGGCCACATGTTGGGTGTGCAGCGTGGCACGTTTCGTGACATCGATCACTTGCCCTTGTCGATGGATCGCGATCCGGTGGAGAAAGGCTTTCTGGCGCGTTGGATCGAACACCAAATTGAGCGTGCCATAGTTCTCCACAGCGGTCAGGCTGTTGAGGGCGAATATCTGACGCATATATTCCTGACGAGTGCCTTTGATGTCCGCGACTTGGATGTCATTGAGGATCATCACCAAAGGTTGATCGTGCTCCTCCTCGCTTAGCTTGCGCATGCCCTCAGGGACCCGTACCACCCAATCGGGAACCGGTCCGATTCTGATCCGCTCGCCGGCGCCGGCGGCATGCGTGCAAGCCAGTGCCAGCAACATCACAAACGCGGCGACCGCCGCGAGTGGTGTTCTTTTCATGTATCGCCCCTCTCCTGCACCACGTCCCCTGTGCAGACCCGGCCGAGACTATAGGCAAGAGGGCTCTTGCGGCCAAGCGGTGTCGGTCACGCCCCGTCGTGTATTCGGCCGTGCGCGCACGCCGTGAGAAACCGCAGGATCTGGAGCGTGACGGAGACGATGCTGGCCACAAGCACCGCCTCCATGAGACCGAGAAGACCATGGTCGCGCGCAAGGGCGAACCAGATCGCAAGCGGCAGCATCACACCGAGATAGGAGAACATCTGGATCGCCGTCGGCCACCAGGTCTCCCCCAGACCGCGCAACGCCATCGAGATCGTCGCCTGACCGCCGTCGAAGGGGGCGATCGCTCCGATCAAGGTGAGCGCAGGGATGGTGATCGCGGCGAGCGCTGCATCACGAGAATGCAAGAAGAACAGCGGTTCGGCGAAGGCCGCGATCAGGCCGCCGGCAAGACCGGCCGCCGCCATGCTGCTCAGCAGCCCGATGAGACCGAAGCGGCGGGCCTGGCTCCTGTCGTTTCGTCCATGGGCCGCGCCCACGGTCACCGCGCTCGCAGATCCGAGGCCCACGGCCAGCATGAAGGGAAGGGTAAGCAGGTTGATCGCGATCTCCTGACCGGCCAGTACGGCGGCTCCCAGCCGCTCCGCGATCAGGGCGAGTGCGGCAAAGGCCCCGACTTCGGCCGCGATCGAAACAGCCGATGCATAGCCGAGCGCCCGCTGATGCCGCCACTCGCGCCAGCGCTGCGCATGCCCGGTGTGCAGGG
This sequence comes from uncultured Sphingomonadales bacterium, assembly GCA_964547755.1. Classification (GTDB taxonomy): domain Bacteria; phylum Pseudomonadota; class Alphaproteobacteria; order Sphingomonadales; family Rhodothalassiaceae; genus J084. The sequence continues at coordinate 33,076 of CAZJPA010000002.1, read as the reverse complement.
CGAATTGTCGCATGGAAGGCGCCAGCAGAATGTAGCCGGCCGCGGCTGCCGCCATGCTCCAGCGCAGGATTGTGGATGCCCAGGCCGCCCCCGCCGCGCCCAGGGGCGGCAGGCCGAGATGTCCGTAGATCAATGCCCAGTCGAGCAGGAGGTTAAGGCCGTTGGCGACCACCAGGATCGTCATGGGGATGAGGGGACGCTTGATCCCTTCGAGAAAGGCGCCGGAGGTAAAAAACAGCAAATGTCCGGGAATGCCGATCGCCAGGATCTGGGCGAGCGTCGTTGCCCGATGTACGAGGCCGCTGTCTTTTGCCAGATAGGGCATCCACAACGGCGAAGCGGCTGCAACGGCCGCCATCACGAGGCCGAGGGCGAAGGCATAGGGCATGCTTCGCCGCCAGACGCGTCCCGTCGCCACCGGATCGCCGCGCCCGAAGCTCTGGGCGGTGGCGACGATGACGCCCATCAACAGTCCGATCGAGACCACGATCAGCACCAATACGGCGGCCCGGTTGGCCAGCGAGAGGGCGGCCAGCTCTGTGGTTGCAAAGCGCCCGACCAGCACCGTGTCCACGAAGCCGAGGCCGATAAGCCCCAGGCGCGAGCCGATCGCCGGCAGCGCCAGTCGCCACAGCTCCCTCAGCTCCGTCCGCCACATCCCAGCCGCCGATCCTTTGTTCGCCTCCCGAAAGGAGGGTCTGGCCCAAAGCGCTCCGCGGGGCTTAGGCTGATGATGGGAGCCGGTCAAGCGCCGGCCGCGCAGGCGGGCATGAGCATGAGAGGAGATGGGCCGTCATGGGAATCCGCACGCCGATCTGCGACCTTCTAGGGATCGAACATCCAGTGCTGCTCGCCGGCATGGGCGGCGTGTCCTACGCCGAGGTGGTGGCCGCGGTCTCCGAAGCCGGCGGGTTCGGAACGTTGGGAATGGCCGGGCGCACGCCTGATGAGATCGCTCAGCAGATGCGCCGCGTCAAAGAGCTGACCGACAAGCCCTTCGGCGTCGATCTGCTCGCGGCGCTGCCCGAGCAGATGGAGGCGGCCGCCGACGTCATCATCGCGGAAGGGGCGAAGGCCTTCGTCTCGGGACTCGGGGTGCCGGCCGGTCTCGTGAAGCGCTTTCATGATGCCGGGATCGTGGTGATGAGCATGTGCGGCAAGGTCGCGCATGCGGTCAAGGCGGCCGAGGCCGGTGTCGATGTCGTCATCGCCCAGGGCACGGAAGGCGGCGGCCACACCGGCCAGGTGGCGACCATGGCGCTGGTGCCCCAAGTGGTCGATGCCGTGGACATTCCGGTGTTGGCGGCCGGCGGCATCTTCGATGGCCGCGGGCTGGCGGCGGCGCTGGCGCTGGGGGCACAGGGCGTGTGGATGGGCACCCGATTCATCGCCAGCAGGGAAGCGCATGCGGCTGTCGCCTATAAGGATCGCCTGCTGACAGCCCGCGAAGACGAGACGGTGATCACCCGCTGCTATTCGGGCAAGCCCATGCGCGTCATCCGCAATGATTATGTGACCGAATGGGAGAAGGCCCCCGAACGCATCCAACCCTTCCCGATGCAGGTGATGGTCTCGGCCAAGGAGGGTGTGATCAACACCATCACCGGTCTGCGCGAACCGGTCGATCCGGCACGCGACTGCCTGCCCGCCGGTCAAGGTGTGGGCGCATTGGACGAGATCCTGCCGGCCGGCGAGATCGTCCGCCGCACGGTGAGGGAGGCTGAAGCCGCCATCACCCGTATCACCCGGTTGGTTGAAGGAAGCGGCCGATGACCGGCGGCGTCCAGTCGATCGGGCTATCGGTCGGGTGGGGACTGTGAGAATAAAAAAGCCGGTGTTTCCCGATCTTCTCATCAGGCCGTCGGGTTGTGAGAAGACCACGCCCGATGGGGGAACATGGCGGACAGAGTGAACATGGCGGGACAAAGGCAGGCATCCCGCTTCCTTGCGCGACGAGGGTGACCGTCGTATCCCCCAGACCTCTTGAATATTCGTAGATTCGAAATTACATATATTCAGCCTCCGACCGGATATCGGTGGAAGGCGAGGAAGAATGCCCATGGACCATGTCGGGGAGAGCGAGCCATGAACGTCGATCGTCTGGTTTTTGCGATTGCGGGCAGCTTCATTCTGATCAGCCTACTATTGTCCCAGCTGCATTCGCCCTACTGGCTGTGGTTCACGGCTTTCGTGGGAGCGAACATGCTGCAGGCGGCCTTCACCGGTTTTTGCCCCTTGGCCAAGTTGCTGCGTATGTTGGGGTACAAGCCGGGCGCCGCTTTCGTTTGAGCGGATACGGGCCTCTGCCGAGCTGATCCCGACAGGGGGAAACGGCATGCAGGCGGGCAAGCGGAGGCTTCAGGCCGGGTTGGTCTTCGGGCGATAGATCTCCCGCTCGCCTGGGAAGCGACGGTTGCGGACATCCTCGGCATAGCGCCGGGCCGCCTCATCGATCTGTGCGCCCAGTTCGGCATAGCGACGCACGAATCGCGGGGTGCGGGCGAACAGGCCCAGCATGTCTTCCGTCACCAGGATCTGACCGTCGCAGGCCGCCGAGGCGCCGATGCCGATGGTGGGCACCGGCACGGCCTCGGTCATCCGTCGGGCGAGCGGCTCCACGACACCTTCGATGACGATCGCGAACGCGCCCGCTTCGGCCACGGCGACCGCATCGTCAATGAGTGCCTGCCACTGATCGCGTCGCCGTCCCTGGGCGCCATATCCGCCCAGCGCGTGGACGGCCTGCGGGGTCAGTCCCACATGGCCGAGCACGGGCACGCCGCGTGCCACGAGAAAAGCGATGGTTTCGGCCATGCGTCGGCCGCCTTCCAGCTTGACCGCCTGGGCGCCCGTTTCGGCCAGCACCCGTGCGGCATTGCGGAAGGCTTGTTCCGGGCTCTCCTCGTAGGAGCCAAAGGGCATGTCGATCACCACCAGCGCCTGCCGGGCCCCGCGCACCACGGCGGCTCCGTGATCGATCATCATCCGCAGACTGACACCGAGGGTCGAAGGCAGGCCGTAGAGCACCATCCCCAGGCTGTCGCCGACGAGCAGGATATCACAATACGGATCGAGCAACGCGGCCATACGGGTGGTATAGGCGGTGAGCGCGACGATGGGCGCGCCGCCTTTACGCGCCTGAATGGCGGGCACGGTCATGGTCCGAACCGCGGTCCCGCTTGTGTCCTGCTTGCTCATGGACGTTCGCTTCCCAGCCGACCATCGGGATACAGTAACCACCATGCGACAGTAGTGGTCCCGGCCGGTATTGGCAACGCCCGCTGCTGGCGGCCCTTGCTCCCTGGCCGGTCGGCAGGCTAAGCGGCTCAAGGGGTCTTCACCGACCACGGGAAGCGCCCCCCCTTCCATCAGGAGCCTGGTCATGTCTTTCTGGCATCTCGTTCTGTTGGCGCTCGTGCAAGGAATCACGGAATTCCTGCCGATTTCCTCTTCTGCGCATCTGGTTCTTCTCCCGCGCCTGCTTCATTGGCCTGACCAGGGCGTGTTGATCGATGTCGCCGCCCATCTCGGCACCTTGCTGGCGGTCGTCGGCTATTTTCGTCGCGACGTGGAAGGGATGATCCTGGCGGCTGCGGGAATCGCCGGTGTGCGCGGCGCGCGCGCGCGGCTGGTGAAAGACGGAGAATGGGAACAGAACCAGCGACTGGTTCAGGCGCTCGTGATCGCGACCTTGCCGGTGGTCATCATCGGCTATCTGTTCATGAAAACGGGGCTGGTTGACGCCTTGCGCCGCATCGATGTGATTGCAGCGACCAGTATCGGCTTCGGGGTGTTGCTCTGGGTGGCGGACCGCTGGGCGCCGGTGGCGCGCGGACTCGACCGGTTGACGGCGCGACATGCGCTGATGATCGGTCTGGCCCAAGCGCTTGCGCTGGTGCCGGGCACGAGCCGCTCCGGGATTACGATGACCGCGGCGCGTGCGCTGGGGTTCAGCCGTCCCGATGCCGCCCGCTTTTCGATGCTGCTCGCCATTCCAACGATTCTGGCCGCCGGCACATTGGGCGCACTCACCTTGCTGGAAGAGGGGCCGGATGCGCCATGGACGGATGCTCTGCTGGTTCTGGGGCTTTCCGCTCTCATCGCCTATGCGGCGATCGCCGGCCTGATGCGCTGGCTCGCGCGCCACGACTTCGGACCTTTCGTGGCCTATCGTCTTGTGCTGGGGGCATTGCTCTGGTTGTGGATGGCGTAGGCCCGGACCGCTCTCGGCCGAGAGCGGTTACCGGTCGAGCGCGCGGCGCAGGCTGAGTGCGATCGCCCGGGCCCGCGCCATGGCTTGGGCCGAAGCCGGGCGTGCGGCATGGCCACGCAGGGCGTCTTCGAGCAGCGATTCGGGCAGGTCCGCCCCTGCGCAGCGAGCCTCCAGCCAGGCGCGGGCACGTCTGAGACGCAGCGCAATGCGCGGATCGCCCAGCGCCTCCTTGCCGGAGGACGTCTTGGTGGCAAAGCGTGTCCCCACGGCACGCAGCCGCGCGGCCAGCTCCCGTTCGTATGCTGTCCGGGCATCAAGACGTCGTGATGGCGAGGCTGGTTTCATGCTGGACTCCCGACCCGTCCGTCATCCACATTCCTCTGCAGGCGCATTTTTGGCCCGGCATGCGCGGGGCTGCGCTCCAGGGCGTTTCCTTGTCCTAGCAAAGAGGAGGCCAACTTGCTCGGCGCAATGAACGCAATGATGCGCAAGGGCATGATTCAGAAAGGCCGGCCCTTTTCTCAGGAGGCGGCCAAGCCTAGGCTTGGGCGCGGCGCACGGCTCCCGACACCCAGCCACCCACACCCTGGCTGAACTGTCCCTCGGGGCGGAAGTGCATCAGGTAGGCCGGCATGACCGCTTCTTCCGGCGTGGGCATGATCCCCAGTTCCGGCAAGCCGGGGTGGTCACCTGATGGCACATTGTCGCGCGCAAGCAAAGTCAGCTGATCCGGCGTGAAGGGCTTGCCGGGCAGAAATTGCGCAACTACCGCCAATATACGGGCGACCGGCATCGGCACCGTGACGAGCGGACGTGCGAGTCCCGTGAAGTTCAGTACCTTGTGCAAGATGGTTCGAAAGCTTTCCACATGCGGGCCGCCGAGCTCGTAAAGCGGGGCCGGGTCGGCCAAATGACCGAAGCGGCGACGGAAAATTTCCCCCACTGCGTCAGCGACGTCTCCGACGAAGACAGGTTGAAAACGCGTGTCTCCTGCGATCACGGGCATGAAGGGGAGCCGGTGCGCGAGCGCAGCGAAGCGATTGAAGAAATCGTCCTCCGCCCCGAAGATTACGGACGGGCGCAGAATCACGGCCTCAGGAAAGGCCGCGCGTACGGCGGCCTCGCCTTCCGCCTTGCTGCGGGCGTATGCAGATGGTGAGGCGGGGTCCGCCCCAAGGGCTGAAATATGCACGAGTGCCGCGACGCCTGCGCGGGCAGCCGATTCGGCCACATGGCGCGCCCCCGTGACATGGACCGTCTCGAACCGTTGGCGGCCGCGTGGGGTCAGAATCCCGACCGCATTGACCACCGCGTCGGCATCCCGCACCGCCGCTTCGACACTCTCCCGCATCCGCAGATTGGCGGCGACCAGCTGGATCTGACCGACGATACCCAATGGTTTCAGGAACAGAGCCTCATGGGGGCGCCGCACCGCCACGCGCACAAGCCAGCCGTCCTCGGCCAGGCGCTTGACGATATAGCGGCCAAGAAACCCCGATCCTCCGAACACGGTGACGAGACGATCATACATCATGCACGCTCCCTGCCCGGCACACAGCCCAGTCGTTTCCGACAGGTCGCCCATATCCATACTACGCGCCTGCCGATGCTGCGCTTGTGCCACGCCGCAAGACGGGAGGCAAGCGCTCGTCACCGGTCTGGAGTTTGCGGCACGCCCCGCTTGCACGATCCAATGGCTATCCGAGGTGGCCGCGTCCCTTGGCGCGCCGCCGTTCCCGTGGCTGCGCCCGTTCGGCCAAGCGATCGGCCGGCAGGGTGACGCGCGCAAGCGTCCCACGACCCTTCTCGCTGATCAGCTCCAGCTCGCCGCCATGGGCCCGGGCGAAGGCTTGCACCAGCGGCAAGCCGAGGCCGGTTCCCTCGTGGCGTCTGGTCAACGCGTTGTCCACCTGCTCGAACGGCCGCAGGGCGATGGCGATTTCCTCGCGCGACATGCCGATGCCGCTGTCTTCGACTTCGATCGCCGGGCGTCCATGCTCGTCCACCAAGCTGCGCACTTCCACATGGCCGCCGGAGGGGGTGAATTTGATCGCATTGCTCAACAGATTGAAGAGAATCTGCTTGATGAGACGGGCATCCGCCGTCACCGGCATCGACTTGCCGGCGGTGGGCGCAATCAGCTTGAGCCCGGCCTCATCCGCATGTGGCTGGACGAGGCGGGCGACCTGTTCGACCGACTCGGCCAAGTCCACCTCTTCCTCATTGAGCCGCACCTTGCCGGCCTCGACCTTGGATATGTCGAGGATGTCGCTGATCACCGCGAGCAGATGCTGTCCTGAGCGGTGGATGTCTTGCGCATATTCCTGGTAGCGGCTGTCACCCAATGGCCCGAAAGGCGCCTGGATCAGGATCTCGGAGAAACCAATGATCGCATTGAGCGGCGTGCGCAGCTCATGGGAAATATTGGCGAGAAAGGCGGACTTGGTGCGGTTGGCGAGCTCGGCGGCATCGCGGCTTTCCTTGAGCTCCCGTTCCCGGCGCTTTTCCTCCGTGACGTCGCGGGCGATCAGCAGCAGTACCTCCCGGTGATCCACCTCCAAGCGCTCGACGGAAAAGCGCATCGGAAAGCGTGCGCCATCGGCCCGCCGGCCCTCGGCTTCCCGGTCACGGATCGAGCCATGGCGCCGAATGGCTGCCCGGATCTTGAGCGGCATCGTCGGTTCCGCCCACAGGCCCAGATCGAAGACGCTCTGCCCCAGAATCTGCGGGCGGGATAACCCGAAAACCTTGGCGAATTGCGGATTGACGTCGAGAAAAAGCCCCGTGTCCGCATAGATGAGCGCCATCATTTCGGGGCTGGCCGCGAACACCCGGGCAAACAGCGTCTCCGAGCGGGACCGTTCTTCTTCCGCCCGCTTTTGGGCCGTGATGTCGAACAGGCTCGCAACAATGGCCGGATCCCCGTCCGGCCAGGAAATCGTCGTCGCATAACAATCCACCCAGCGCTCGGCCCCGTCCAGGCGGAAGATGCGAAACTGGTAATTTTCCGGGACATCGGCTTGCGGATCCGCCAACCGCCGGCGGATATACTCCATCACCCGCCCGCGATCTTCCGGATGCATCCACTCGCCGACCGGTCGTTCGTGGATTTCCTCCCAGGAACGGGCGGCCGTGAGGACCAGGGTCGCCCGGTTGACGAACAATGGCAGCCGCCCACGGTGGACCACGATGGCCTGCACGGCGGAGTCCACCATCTCAGCCAATGTCTGAGCCGGCAGATGCATGCTGGCCCGCGAACGCGCGTCTTCCCCGATGTCGCCCATGACTCCCGCTTGCCCTGTATCAGTCGCGCGCACCCCCACCCATGCGATCATACATAATAGGTTATTATCGATGATAACTAAATATCCCGTTAACGATGCTCACGAGATTGTGAAGGGATTCTGCCAGGAACTGGTGAATTTCACGCCACATCGTATTGTTTTCCACCTTTGATAGATATCCATGGCATGGAAGTATTCACATATTTATTTTGAGAAATCTTGCCCATCGGTCGTTTCGTGCCTGCAAGAATCCTATGGAAAGGGGGCGGTGGCGTTGGCTTGCGTGACGCGGCGGCTTGTGTCACGCGCGCATGGGCGGGGCTTTTCCTTGACGAGAGGAGGAAGATATGGGGATTGTGCCCGGTGCGGTGTTGATGAAGGGGATGGGTCGGGGAAAGCGCGCCCATGCGGGCCACGCGCGTCCGGCCACCACGCGGGGCGCGGCAAAGGGCGGAACAAGGCGCAACCTGTCATGACGCGTGAGACGGTATGGGATGGCGTCGGCGGCCGAGGAGGTTGCCTGCTGCCGGGCAGACCCTGTCGGATCAGTGCGCTGGTGGAGGCGGTACTGGCTCCAAACCCGGGCCTCTTCACCTATACCGGCACCCAAACCTATCTGGTCTCGGCTGCCGATGCGGTGATCGTGATCGATCCCGGTCCGGACGATCCGCGCCATCTGGATGCGCTGGTGGCGGCGATCGGGACACGCGCCGTCTCCCATATTCTGGTGACCCATACGCATCGCGATCACTCACCGCTTGCCGGAGCGCTCGCCGAGCGCACCGGTGCGCCGGTACTGGGTTTCGGACCGCATGGCAGCGGCCGCGCGGACCTGTCGCCGGCGCTCGCGTCGGTGATGGCGGGATTTGCCGGACTGGAGGCAGGTGCAGATACGGCATTCGTGCCGGACCAGACCCTGGGTGAGGGAGACGTGGTGACCGGTGAAAGCGTGACACTCGAAGTCTGGCATACGCCGGGGCATGCGGCCAACCATCTGTGCTTTTATCTCCGTGAAGAGCGGATCCTGTTCTCCGGCGATCATGTGATGGGTTGGTCGACGAGCGTCATCGCGCCGCCGGATGGAGATATGCGTCGATACCTCGCCAGTCTGGAGCGACTTCTGAGCGAGCAGCGGCCGCTCGTCTATCTGCCGACCCATGGACCGCCCATCCGCCGGCCGCGCCGGCATCTCCAGCGGCTGATCGCCCATCGCCGCATGCGCGAACGACTGGTTCTGGCGGCCGTGGAAGCCGGCGCCCACGACCTTGAAACCGTGGTGGAGAAAGCCTACCCGGAGCTGGATCCCCGACTGCGCTCGGCGGCGGCCGCCTCGGCCCTCGCGCATCTGCTGGCTCTGGCCGAAGACGAACGGTTGGTCTTGACGGCCGGCGAAGACGGGAGGATTCGCATTTCTCCCTTGACGAACCATATATGACCCAAGGAAACAGGCACATGAACTCCCGCAACGGCCATGCCTGCGTGAAGGGAGCAGATGGAGTGCGAACGGACATGCCTCTTGATATCGACCCTGGGGTGTTCGAGCCCTCACCGGAGCCGGAGATTCCGCCCGGTATCGATGTGGAAGCGGAGATCCGGCGTTTGAAGCGCGAGCGCAATGCCGTGATCCTCGCGCACTACTACCAGGCGCCCGAGATTCAGGACATGGCCGACTTCGTTGGGGACAGTCTCGATCTGTCGCGCAAGGCGGCCGCGACCGACGCGGATGTCATCGCATTCTGCGGCGTGCGCTTCATGGCGGAGGTGGCCAAGATCCTCTCGCCGACGAAGACGGTCGTGCTGCCGGACGAGCGCGCGGGTTGCTCACTTGAGATCAGCTGTCCGCCCGACGAATTCGCCGCCTTCCGGCGTGCGCATCCGGATCATCTGGCGATCACCTATATCAACTGCTCGGCCGCCGTGAAGGCGGAAAGCGACATCATCGTGACATCGTCCAACGCCGAGCACATCATCCGTCAGATTCCGGAGGAGCAACCGATCCTCTTTGCGCCCGATCGGCATTTGGGGGCCTTTCTGTCCCGGCGTACAGGGCGCGACATGCTGCTGTGGCCGGGGGTGTGCATCGTTCACGAGCGGTTCTCGGCGCGCGAGATCGCCAAGCTCAAGGCTCATCATCCGGATGCGCCGGTCGCTGCCCATCCCGAATGTCCGGACGCCGTGCTGGCCTTGGCCGATCATGTGGGGTCGACCAGCTCCATCCTCCAGTTTGCGACCGCGCATCCGGCCCGCACCATCATCGTTGCGACCGAGCCGCACATCATCCATCAGATGCGCAAGCGCTGTCCGGACAAGACCTTCATCGGCGCGCCGGGAGCAGACGGCAACTGCAATTGCAACATGTGTCCCTTCATGGCGATGAATTCGCTGGAAAAGCTCTATGTGGCCCTGCGTGATCTGCGTCCGCGCATCGCTGTGGATGAGGAAACCCGCCTGCGTGCATTGCGGCCCCTGGAGCGCATGTTGGAGATGAGCCCGAAGACCGTGGGCGCCGGCGATCTGTCGATGATCGGTGAGCGCGTGGCGGCAACCGGCGGTTGCTGAGGGCGCGTGTCACGACCGAAGTCAAGAACGTCTGTCGGTTGCGACTGAGCAGGACGGTCGGGTTGGCCGGCATGAGGCGGCCGGTGCTGCGAGGCACGGAACGGGGCGGATATGGTCTCGCCGGACGAGCGTGAGGAGAAAAAGGCCGAACACCCGCGCAAAGAGGGACGTCGGCTCGATCCCCGCAACACGATTCTTCTGCTCAAGGGCGCTGTCTGCTTGGCCCTTGGCCTTGTCCTGTTGCAGGTGGTGGGGCTGGGTTGGATTCCGGCCACGCATCCGCTGGCCAACGCCGCCCTGGCCGGTGCGGTGCTCGCCAATGGCCTGGGCACCGTTTATTTCCTGCGTTACCTCTACATCATTTGGTTCAGACGTTAGGGGGCGTCGCGTTGCTCTCATGCAGCGCCATACAGCGGTGACATGACAGGCCACGATTCGCCCAAAGCCGCCCCGTCGTGTTAAGAGCGTCACCACCGGATGGACGGTTCAAACGAGGAGAGGCGTGATGGCGGCGATGGCGATCGCTCCCCAATGGGTGCATGAAACGCTGCTGTTCCTGGCGACGCTCTTCATTTTCATCATTGGCCTTGGAGCCCTCGCGGTGGTGGTGTTGTTCATTATCGACATCACCCAGACGAAACATGCCATACGCCGGAATTATCCGGTGATCGGGCGGATGCGCTATCTGCTCGAGCATCTGGGCAGCTTCCTGCGCCAATACATGTTCGCGATGGACTGGGAGGAACAGCCCTTCAACCGCGCCCAACGCTCCTATGTCTATCAGGCGGCCAAGAAACTGCCGACGACGCGGCCTTTCGGCTCCACTCGGAACATCCGCATCGCCGGCAGCGTCCTGTTCGTCAACGGCGCCTATCCAACGCTGGACAAGGACGCTCTCGATCCGAGCCCCATCGTCTTCGGCGCCGACAGCGCGCGGCACCCTTACGAAACCCACGCGCTGATCAACGCCTCGGCGATGAGCTATGGGGCCTTGTCGCGGCCGGCGGTCCAGGCGCTCGCCCGCGGCTGTGCGCAGGCGGGTGTATGGATCAACACGGGTGAGGGCGGATTGGCGCCGTATCATCTGGAAGGGGGAGGGCCGGTCGTCTTTCAGATCGGCACCGCCAAATACGGTGTGCGCACATCCGATGGCCGGTTGGATCCGCAGCGGTTGAAGGAGATCGCCGCCTATGACCAGGTTCGTAGGATCGAACTCAAGCTCAGTCATGGTGCGAAACCGGGCAAGGGGGGTATTCTGCCGGCGGCCAAGGTGACGGAGGAAATCGCCCGCATCCGCGGCATCTCACCTTATCATGCGTCCATCAGCCCCAATCGTCATCCTGAGATCGCGCATGCCGATGATCTCATCGACATGATCAATCGTATCCGCGACATCTCGGGGTTGCCGACCGGTTTCAAATGCGTGATCGGGGACTATGCCTGGCTTGTCGAGCTGTTCGAGCGGATCGTCCAGCGGGGACCGGAACTGGCACCGGACTTCATCACCATCGATTCCTGTGACGGCGGCACCGGGGCCGCGCCGGAGAGCTTGTTGGATTTCGTCGGCCTGCCGATTCAGGAGACCTTGCCGCGGGTGGTCGATCTCGTCCTCGGTTACGATTTGCAGGACCGCGTGCGCATATTGGCTTCCGGCAAGATGATCACACCGGCCGATGTCGCCTGGGCGCTGTGTGTGGGCGCCGACGGCGTCAATATCGCCCGTGGGCTCATGTTTGCTCTGGGCTGCATCCAAGCGCTCAAATGCCATACGAACCGCTGCCCGACGGGGGTGACCACCCATGATCCGCGCCTGCAAAGGGGGCTGGTGATCGAAGACAAGGCCGAACGAGTCGCTAATTACATTCGTCATATGCATCACGAAGTGGGCGTGATCGCCCATTCCTGTGGCGTCAAGGAACCGCGCGAACTCAAGCGCTGTCATGTCCGGATCGTCTGTCCGGACACGCGCACGATCGGCCTTGACGAGCTTTATCCGGATGTCGCGCCCGGCGCCTTTCTGACGACACCGCCCGAGGAGCTCGTGCGCCGATCGTCCTGTGCGCCACGCCCTGTCAGCGGGTCGGTCGGTGCCTGAGAAAGGAGAGTGAGGGCGCGCGCCACAAGCAGGTCGGGATTACGGGGCGGCGTCGGAGACGGCATCGGCCGCCTGCTGGATGTTCGCGGCCGTTTGCTGGCCGACGAGGCGCACGCTGGCTACGATCACGAGCGCGATCAGCGCGGCGAGGAAAGCATACTCGATGGCTGAGACACCGGCGCGGCTGGATAGAACGCGCCGGAAAAGCCCGCCTTTGGACATCATTCTCTCATCTCCCTTGCCGTTCCGGTATCCCGCGCGCCGGTCGCCATTTTCTTCTCGTCGTCTTGCTGTTTTCTTGCGCGACGAGGTGAATTTGGTGCAAATGCGCCGGAACGAGTGCGGTCGCGCGCTGTGGAAGCGAGCTTCGGGAAAGGATCGGCCATGTATGACGAGCCCTGTCCGCCGAGACCCGTGGTGATCGATGACGATCGCCCCGTTGTCTGGGTGGTGGCGGCCGCTCTCGTCGATCGCGAACGGCGCGTGCTGCTGTCGCGGCGCCCGGAAGGCAAGGCGATGGCGGGGCTGTGGGAGTTTCCCGGCGGCAAGATGGAGCCGGGGGAAATTCCGGAAGCCGCCCTGCGGCGGGAGCTGTTCGAGGAGTTGGGGCTCGATGTCTGCGTATCCTGCATGCTGCCCTTCGCTTTCGCCTCGCATTCCTATGAGGACTTCCATCTCGTCATGCCCCTGTTCGTCATCCGCCGGTGGGATGGTGTGCCGCGCCCACGCGAGGGCCAGGAGCTGCGCTGGGTGCCGATCGGCCGTCTTCAGGACTATTCCCTCCCACCGGCCGACGAGCCGCTCGTCGTACAGCTGCAGGACCGGCTGTTGTGACGATCCTGCGCTCAGAGACGGACTGGGTGGGACGATATCTGTGTCTGTGATGAAGAGTGAGATCCGGGAAGGCCGGGGATCACAGGAAGCTGTCATGTGAGGCGGCAGCGCGTCAAATTCATCACCATTTTCACCCGATCGCCCCTTCTTCCTTCGAACTCCTGCGACTTGTCCGCCGTGAGGCCGTGTTCTTCCGTTTGTCAGATTCCATCAGGAGAACTGACGGCCGGCTCGAACACGCACAGGATTTGATCCACGAGCGGCGGTCGTGCCCCCAATGGCAGGGCGAGTACGTGAAAGCGCTTGTAGTCATAGGGTGACCAGGGCACCAGAACACCCTTGGCGAACAGGGGGGCGGCGGTGGAGACGACCCGCTGGAGGCGCCGGAGGACCACCCGCGGTCCCGTCTCGGCTGTGATCACGCGGCCGGTGGCCTCCACACCCGTCCAGTCCACGAGCTTGGTCCCCCACAGCCGGATCCGGAAGCCGCGGGGCTTGCCGGTGTTTTCACGTAGAACGTCGAGGAGCGCGATGGTGCCCAACGCTTTCTTGATAGCGCGCAGATCAAGGGCCGCCCTCGCCGGAAACCCCTTGGTCCCTCGTATCGCCTGCCAGGCATCGTAGACCACGCGCTGGCGCGACGAAGCCAAGCGACCTCGCCCCACGGCTGCCGGCCACGGGGCCGCTTTCACGGGCTGCTGCGACACGGCACCAGACTCCCGCTCCAGTGACGTCCCCCTCCTTTCAAATATGAAGCATAATGCGCAAACGCTCGGAACACAAATCACATTTTCGTGTGCGGCATGCGCCGTCCGGCAGCAGGAGGAGCGATCGAGTCGGGAGGGCTTCTCCATGATGCTCATGCCGTCTCCCGATGCTTGATCCAGATCAAGGCAAGATTCGGCAAGTTGTATCAGGGGCAGTTGGAGAAAAGCAGGGAATGGAAGCGGCGGAATGGGAGACATCTTCATAGCGCATAAAGGAAAAGCCCAGGTCGGATGGATCGTTCTGGCGTTTTGCTGGCTGCTGCTGGCCGGGACGGCCGGGGCGCATCCCCGTCTTGAAGACGTGCTTGACGGTCGCCGTCCCGGTGATCTGATCGCTGGGGCCGATGCGGTCCGGATCACGAAAGATCCCGCACCGGCGGCGGTGATCCGCAAAGCCGGTCGGGTCATCGGCTATGCGGCCCTCACCTCCGACTGGACGGCGAGCATCGGCTATTCCGGCAAGCCGATCACAATCCTGCTCGTGATCGATACCGACGGTGTCGCGCGGCATGTGGAGCTCGTCGAGCATCACGAGCCGATCGTGCTGATCGGGGTGCCGGAGGCACGCATCCGCAAAGTGCTCGACGGCTATGTCGGGCGCAATCTGGTGCGTGAGCAGATCGAGGAGACGGGTGCCGACAAGCTCGATATCGTCGCGGGTGCGACGGTGACGATCATGGTGATCGACGATGCCTTGCATCGCACGGCGGTCAAGCTCGCCCGCGCGAAGGGATTGGCCGGATTGACAGCCACCGGCACCGCCGCACAGGGGCCGCGATATCGCCTGAAGTCTCCGCCCTTCACGCCGCACAGCTGGGCTGATCTGCTGGGCTCCGGGGCGATCCGGCGACTGCATCTGAAGGTGGGCGATGTGACGGCCGCTTTCGCGAAACGCGGCGAAAGCAAGGCCGCCGGCAGACCCGAGTCACCCAACCCTGATGCCACATTCATTGACCTTTACCTGGCGCCGGCAAATCTTGAGCTCATCGGTCGCAATCTCCTCGGCTCCTATGAATGGAAGGCGCTGCAGGATTGGCTTCAACCCGGCGATATCGCCCTGTTGATCGCCGGCCGGGGCCTGTATTCCTTCAAGGGGTCGGGCTATGTGCGCGGCGGGATCTTCGACCGTATCGCCATTGTCCAGGGCGACAAGACGATCCGGTTTCGCGACCGCGACCAGCGCCGGGTGATCGCGCTTCAACCCGAGGATGCTCCGGAGCTGAAGGAAATCTCGCTGTTCCGGATCCGTAAGGAGACGGGATTCGACCTCACCCGCCCCTTCCGGCTGGAGCTGCTCGTCCAGCGCGCGACGGGCCCGCGCAGCAAGGCGTTCGTGACATTCGCGCTGCCCTATCGTCTGCCCGATGCCTTTCTGGAACCGGTGGCGACGCCGGCCGCCTCCAGCATCGCGGCCCCCAGCGGCGCGTTGGCGGGAGCCGATCATAGCGATGAGGCCGCCGCGCGCACCCGGCTCTGGCAGAGCATCTGGCATGCCCAATGGCCGGCGGTGGTGGTCACCATCGGCCTGCTGGTGGTGCTGACTGTGATCTTCTTCATACAAGACTGGCTCGTGCGCCGGCCGCGGCTGCTGGCTGTGGTGCGCTACAGCTATCTGTCTGTGGTGCTGGTGTGGCTGGGATTCGTGATGAACGCCCAGCTGTCGGTGGTCAATGTCTTCACCTTCATCGGCAGTTTGATCACGGGTTTCGACTGGGGATACTTCCTGATGGCCCCCTTGATCTTCATCCTGTGGTCGGGAGTGGCCGCCGGGCTGCTGCTGTGGGGTCGGGGGCCGTTCTGCGGCTGGTTGTGCCCGTTCGGCGCGCTACAGGAGATCACCAACCGTTTGGGGCGCCTGCTGAAGATTCCGCAGATCACACTGCCTTTCTGGCTGAACGAGCGACTGTGGGCGCTGAAATACCTCATCTTCCTCGGCCTGCTGGCGGTCTCGCTCTACTCGCTCTCGCTGGCGGAGGTCTTAAGCGAGGTCGAGCCCTTCAAGACGGCGATCATCCTGAAGTTCCATCGACCCTGGCCCTATGTCGTCTATGCGGGACTGCTCCTTGTCGTCGGCCTGTTCATCGAACGCTTCTTCTGCCGCTATCTGTGCCCCCTGGGGGCGGCGCTCGCGATTCCAGACAAGCTGTCGCTGTTCTCCTGGCTCAAGCGTCATCGTGAATGCGGCAATCCTTGTCAGATCTGTCGCCATGCCTGCCCGACAGCGGCGATCCATCCCGATGGGCGGATCAATGTCAACGAATGCATCTATTGTCTGGATTGCCAGAAACTCTACTGGGACGAGTGGACCTGTCCCCATATGATCGAACTGAGGCTGCGGCGCGAACGGCGTCTGCTCAAGGCATCCGATTCCATGCTCACTCCCGAGCAAAGGCGGGAGAAGGCCCGGCTTCTCGCGGCACGCGCAAAGCGTGCGCGCAAGAAGGGAGGAGAGGCGAGGGCCTCTTCGACCGAACCCACCACCAGGCAAGGAGGCACGTCATGACGAAGAAAACGACACCCGATCACAAGATGTCCGCTACCAGAGCGGTCACCCGCCGCAGCCTACTGTCCGGTACAGCCGGCACGGCGCTCGTCGGCGGACTTGCGGCTTTGGGCGGCGTCGGCATGTTGCTGGAGGAAAATCGCCCCGCACCTGCCCGTGCGGCCGGACGCGGACACGAAGACGGCCATGTGCCGCCCGGCGATCTCGACGACTATTATGGTATCTGGTCCTCGGGCCAGACGGGGGAAGTGCGCATCTATGGCATTCCTTCGATGCGGGAGCTCATGCGCATTCCCGTCTTCAATTTCGACGGCGCGCGCGGCTGGGGCATCTCCAATGCCTCCAAGCGGATTCTGGAGGCCGGCGTGCTGCCTGAGAACAAAGATTTCGTCAAGCGCTTCGGCGGCTTCTATCTGAACGGTGACCTTCACCATCCACATATGTCGTTCACCGACGGCACCTATGACGGCCGCTACATCTTCGTGAACGACAAGGCGAACACCCGGGTCGCACGGATCAGATGCGACATCATGCGCTGCGACAAGATCATCCAAATCCCGAACGCACGCGACATCCACGGACTCAGGCCGCAGAAATATCCGCGCACCGGCTATGTGTTCGCCAACTGCGAACACCGTGTGCCGATCCCGAACGATGGCCGGGATCTGGACGATCCCAAGAAATACAAATGCGTATTCACCGCCATCGACGGCGATAAGATGGAAGTGGCCTGGCAGGTGCTGGTCGACGGCAATCTCGACAATTGTGATGCCGACTACGAGGGCAAATATGCCTTTTCAACCTGCTACAATGCGGAAGAGGCGACCGATCTGGCCGGCATGACGGCGGCCGAGCAGGACTGGGTGGTCGTCTTCAACATCAAGCGTATCGAGGAGGCGATCAAGAAGGGGGACTATAAGATGATGGACGGGGTGCCGGTGGTCGATGGCCGCCATGGCTCGCCGTATACGCGCTACATCCCCATTCCCCAGAGCCCGCACGGCTGCAACATGGCGCCCGACAAGATCCATCTCGTGATCAACGGCAAGCTGTCGCCGACGGTGACCGTGATCGACGTGCGCAGGCTCGACGATCTGTTCGCCGACAAGATCAAGCCGCGTGATGTCGTCGTGGCCGAGCCGGAGCTCGGGCTCGGGCCGCTTCACACCGCCTTCGACGGTAAGGGCAACGCTTTTACGACGCTGTTCATCGACAGCCAGGTCGTCAAATGGAACATCGAGAAGGCCAAGCGCGCCTACAGCGGTGAGAAGGTGGATCCGATCATCGAGAAGATCGACGTCCACTATCAGCCGGGCCACAACCATACCTCCATGGGCGAAACCAAGGAGGCAGACGGCAAGTGGCTGGTCTCCTTGAACAAGTTCTCGAAGGACCGCTTCCTCAACGTCGGCGTGCTCAAGCCCGAGAACGACCAGCTCATCTACATCGGTGACGACAAGATGACGCTGGTCCATGACGGCCCGAACTACTGTGAACCGCATGACTGCATCATCGTGCGCCGCGATATCTTGAAGCCCATCTCGATCTTCCGCCGCGACGACCCCTGGTTCGCCGTGGAACGGCAATGGGCGAAGGAGGACGGGATCGAGCTCGAGACCGCCGCCGATGTCGTGCGCAAGGGCCCGAACAAGGTGCGTGTCTACATGCACTCCATGGCGCCACAATTCTCTTTGAACGAATTCCGGGTCAAGGAGGGTGATGAGGTCACGATCATCATCACCAACATGGACGAGGTGGAGGATCTGACCCACGGGTTTACGCTCTCCAACCACGGGATTGCGTTTGAGATCGCGCCGCAGGAGACGGTTTCCGTCACCTTCGTTGCCGACAAGCCCGGTGTGCACTGGTATTATTGCCAGTTCTTCTGCCATGCGCTGCACATGGAGATGCGCGGGCGCATGCTGGTCGAACCGCGTAAGGGCTGATCGGTGATGAACCGGCATGGCGGAGCAAGGGGGCTGATCACAGGGATGGCGGCTGCCTTCCTACTCATTCCCCTTGCTTGCGAGCCGGTTTCGGCGGACGAGATTGCGGTCACCCCGGCAGCGCTCGCCGGCATTCTCCAGCGGGCGCAGCCGGGGGACCGGCTCGTTCTGGCCGCCGGGCGCTACCGTGGGCCGATCGTGATCGATGTGCCGGGCTTGATCCTCGACGGCGGCGGACAGGCGGTCATCGACGCCGGTGGACGCGGACGCGTGATCACGGTGGATGCGCCCGATGTCACGATCACCGGACTGGTCGTGACGGGCTCGGGCGCATCGCTGCCCAATGAGGACGCCGGAATCTTCTTGACCCGACGGGCGGCCGGCGCACGCGTTCTGGGCAATCGTCTTCGCGACAATCTGATCGGCATCAATGTGAAAGGGGCGGCTGCGGCCCTGATCGCAGACAACCACATCACCGGCCGGCCGTTGCCGAGGCTGAACGATCGCGGCAATGGCATCCAGCTATGGAACGCGCCCGGCACGCGGGTGGAGCACAATGCCGTCGCCCAGGTGCGCGACGGTATCTTCGTGACCACGAGCCGCCGCAACGTCTTCGCCTATAATGCGTTTCGCCGCCTGCGTTTTGCCGTCCACTACATGTATACCCAGGACAGCACGGTCATCGGTAATCTCTCGACCGGCAACCATGTCGGCTATGCGCTCATGTATTCCTATCGGATCCGGGTGATCGCCAATCGCTCCTTCGGCGACCGCGATCATGGGCTGATGCTCAACTACGTCAGCTATTCCGAGATCCGGGACAATTGGGTGCGGGATGTGCCCGGCAAGTGTCTGTTTTTCTACAACGCCAATATCAACCGCCTCGTGCACAATCGTTTCGAGCGCTGCGGCATCGGGATTCATTTCACCGCGGGGTCCGAGCGCAACGAGATCGTCGAGAACGCCTTCGTCGCCAACCGTCGGCAGGTCAAATACGTCGGCACGCGCATTCTCGACTGGAGCGTGAACGGTCGCGGCAACTACTGGTCGGATCTCGCCGCTTTTGATCTCGACGGTGACGGAATCGCTGACTCCCCCTACCGGCCCAACGACATCGTCGATCGTATTCTGTGGTCCACACCCGATGCCCGCTTCTTCCTTTCCAGTCCGGCTTTTGCGGTGCTGCGCATGGTGAGCGCGCAGCTGCCGCCCGTGCTCGTGGGGGGGGTGGTGGACACCGCTCCCCTCATGCAGCCGCCGCCGCTGCCACGCTACCCCCAGCCCGGTCCGCGTCGGCCGGCCGGTCGTGAAGACAACCAGTCAGGAGCAGGGGTATGACGGTCGCAACCGATTCCCCCCCTCGTGCGCACGCCGTCCCCCTCGCCCGGGTGACGGGCGTGCGCAAGGTCTATGACGGTCTTGTGGCCCTCGATGGTGTGGATCTCGCCATCCATGCCGGCGAGCGGCTGGCGCTGGTCGGGCACAATGGATCGGGGAAATCCACACTCATCAAGATGCTGCTGGGATTCGTGGTCCCCGATGCCGGCACGGTCACCGTGCTGGGCCAGACTCCGAATGCTCATGAGGGCGCCCGTATGCGGAGCCGTATCGCCTATCTGCCGGAGCGGGTGGCCTTCGATCCTCAAATGACGGGGCGCGAAGTGTTGCGGTTCTACGCGCGGCTGAAGGGTGCCGACGCCCGGCCGGCGGCAATCGACGCCCTGCTCGATCGCGTCGGGCTGCAGCAGGCCGCCGATCGTCGGATCGCCGGGTATTCCAAGGGCATGCAGCAGCGTCTCGGTCTCGCCCAAGCGCTCATCGGCGATGCCGATCTTTATCTGTTCGATGAACCCACCACCGGTCTCGATCCGATGGCGCGGCGCTGGTTCTTCGCCCTGATCGCGGAGTTGAAGGAGCAGGGCAAGGCGGTGGTCATCGCCTCGCATGTCTTGGCCGAGCTGGAGCGCGTGGCCGATCGCATCGCAATGATCAGCAACGGCCGGCTGTTTGCCGTCGGCTCGCTGGAGGAACTGCGCCGGCGGGCGCGCTTGCCGCACAGGCTCAGCCTCGTTCTGCCGCCGGGGATGCTGCTCAAGGCCGAACGGGCGTTTGCAGGGCTGGATGTGGAGATGACGGTCGAATCCGACACCCGGCTCACGATCACCTTCGCCCCCATCCGCAAGACCGCCTTGCTCGGTCCGCTCGCCCGGCTGATGGAAGAGGCCGAAATCGACTTTGCCTTTTCGGCACCGGGGCTCGATGCCCTCTATGCCGCTTTGCTCGAAAAAGACGCAGCCGACGGCGGGACGGGACCGGTCGTATCCCACATCCGTTCCGACATGGGCGAAGGAAGAAGGGGAGAATGCTCATGAGCGGGTTGGCTGTGATCGCAGGCCAGGAATGGCGGACGATGAGTCGCAACCGCTGGCTTGTGGGCAGCGTGCTGCTGATGCTCGGTTTCGCGGTCTTCCTGGCGATGGTGGGCAGTGCGCCGGGGGGGCGCACCGGCGCGTCCGCTTTGGAGGTGTTGGTGGTCTCCCTGTCCACCTTGGGCGTCTATTTCGTGCCATTGCTCGGTCTGCTGATGGGCCATGACGCCGTGATCGCGGAAGCCGAGCGTGGGACGCTTGCGCTCACCCTCTCTTATCCCGTCACGCGGGACTCCTTTCTGACGGGCAAGGCGGTCAGTCATGCAGCCGTGATTCTCGTTGCCGTCGCAACCGGATTTGGAGCGGCGGCCGCCATCGCTCTGATACGCCAGGGGGCGCAGGTGGACAGCCACGGCGCATGGGCCTTTCTGGGGCTGGTGGTTTCCACCTTTCTGCTCGGTCTGGTCTTCCTGCTGATTGGTTACGCGATCAGTGCGCGGGTGCGTGAGCGCGCGACTGCGGTCGGTCTGGCGGTCGCGATCTGGCTGTTCTTCGTGATTCTCTATGATCTCGGCGTGATTGGAATCCTGGTGGCGAGTGCCGGCGGCCTGCCGAACGGACTGGTGCGTGGCCTGCTGCTCGCCAATCCCACGGATGTCTATCGTCTCTTCAACCTTCAGGCCGTGGGCGGCGAGAAGCTGGCCGTCGGTGTCACCGGTGCGGGGCTGCATCTGGGGTTGGGGCCGGTCGCGCTGGCATCGGCCGGTCTCGTCTGGCTCCTGACGGTGGCGGTCTGGGCCCGCTGGAGCTTTCTGAAGCGGGAACTCTAGGAGCGTTGGAATGGGGCGGGCGGTCGGATATGTCGAGGCGGCTTTGGTTCTGGCGATCCTCTTGTTGCTCGGTGGCTGTGCGCAGGAGGCGGCCCCTCCGCCTCCCGTGCCCATCGACGACGACGCCAGCGGCTATTACTGCGGCATGCTGGTTCTCGCCCATCCCGGCCCCAAGGCCCAAATTTGGGTGGTCGGCCGGCACGAGCCGCTGTGGTTCACCTCGGTGCGGGATGCCTTCGCCTATCTGCAAAGCGGTGAGCGGGAAGGGCGTATCAGGGCCTTCTATGTCCAGGACATGGGTCGCGCCGAAAGCTGGGCGCATCCGGGCCGCGACGCCTTCATCCCGGCGCGCAAGGCCGTCTATGTCTGGGGCAGCGACCAGCATGGCGGCATGGGCGCGCCTGAGCTCGTGCCCTTCGCCGAGCGGACCGCCGCAGCCGCCTTCATCGCCCGCCATGGCGGTCGGATTCTCACATTCGTCGAGGCACGCCGATTGCCGCTCTTGGGCATGATGCCGTCTTCCCCGCAAGAGCGGTCTGGTCCAGAATCGGAACGGGAGAACCAGCCATGACACTCTTCACCGATCGTTTGCCCAGTCGTCGGCGTATTCTCGCCAATCTGCTGCGCATCGGCGCCGGCGGGGCGTTGGTTGGTCTTGTCGGCCTGCCGCCGCTGCTGGCATCACCCGCCCGGGCCGGTCGGCTCTATCGCTGGTCCGGTGTGGCTTTGGGGGGGGAAGCGCATCTGTGGGTGGAGGCCGACGACCGTCATGAGGCGGCCCGGCTGGTGACCCGCGCGCTTGCCGAGAAGGCGCGTCTTGAGAGGATATTCAGTCTGTATCGACCGGATTCGCTGCTCCTGCGCTTGAACGCCCAAGGCCGTCTTGCGCATCCGCCGGCGGAGATGCTGACGCTTCTTGCCTTGGCGCGACGGCTGTGGGAGGCGAGTGACGGCGCTTTCGATCCCACGGTCCAGCCGCTGTACGCCTATGTCAAGCGCATGGATGGAGCGGATACCGGCCTTGCGGCTGTGCGGCGCCTCGTGGGTATGCAGAACGTCCTGTTTGATGAGGGCGCGGTCGTCTTCCGCCGACGGGGCATGGCGCTCACCTTCAACGGAATCGCGCAGGGGTACATCACGGATCGTGTGACCGAACGGCTGAGTGAGGCAGACTGCCGGGCCGCCTGCGTGCAGTTCGGCGAAATCCGGACGTTTGGTCGGCCGGCAGCCGGTCGCAGTTGGGATGTCCGATTGGATGGCGCATCGGAGCAGCTGTCGGTCATGGCGG
Source organism: uncultured Sphingomonadales bacterium (assembly GCA_964547755.1). Taxonomy (GTDB): domain Bacteria; phylum Pseudomonadota; class Alphaproteobacteria; order Sphingomonadales; family Rhodothalassiaceae; genus J084. The sequence continues at coordinate 10,388 of CAZJPA010000002.1, read as the reverse complement.
CGGCGGTCGCCGTGACCGACAGCTTCGGCACCCTGATCGGCGGGCGCAGTCCCCATATTCTCGATCCCCGGACCGGGCGCCCCGTCGCTACGCGCCGCAGGCTGGCGGTGCGGGCGCCGCATGCGGCCCTGGCCGATGGGCTGTCAACGGCGCTGGCCGTGCTCGGCAGAACGCATGAGCGCACCCTTCTCGGCCGCTTTCCCGGCGCACGGGTCCAGTGGCTCGCTTAAGGTGGGCGGTTTGGAGGCGGGGGAGGTGGGCAGGACCGCCCCTGTCGGGCCGATGAGACAGGCCCTAACTCAGACGGCCGACGAGTTCGTAGCGCTCACCGGCATGCCAGAGATCGGCGATCGAACACAGCCGCTCCCGCGCCCAGGTGCGGCGATGAACGAGCAGGACGGGCGCGCCGGGGACAAGGGCGAGCTGGGCGGCCAGCGCCGCATCGGCGGCCACGGCGCGCACCACATGCTCCGCCTTTTGCAACGGCGCAAGACGCATGAGAACCTGATAGGACGTCTCGGTCGTGAGATCGGCTTCTTCATAGGCCGGCGCGATCGCAAGATCGACCAAGCGGTCTTCCACGAGGACTGGCTCGTCATCACGGAAATGGCGGATGCGCACGCGGTGGACTCGGGTCTCCGGCGGGAAGCCGGCATCGGTGAGATCGGCGCCTGAGAGCGTCTCCCGCGCGAGGATCTGGGCATGGTGACGGTGGCCGCGACGGGCGAGCTCGGCGGCGATGTCGTGAATGGCGAGCAAATGCCCTTGGGCCCGCCGGTCGGCCACGAAGCTGCCCGAGCCGGGCACACGCTCGATTAATCCGGCCGCCTCCAGCTCCTTCATGGCGCGGTTGACGGTCATCCGCGAGACGCCGAACAGGCGCATGAGTTCGGTCTCCGACGGCAGCCTTTGGCCGATCGCGTAATGACCGCTGGCGATCCGGTCTTCCAAGTGACGTCGGATGCGCTCGTAAGGATAGGCTGTGTCAGCCGGACTCATGATCCTGCGTCTCCATGATCCTGCCGGCGAAGATCCGGTGCGCACACAGCCGGCCGCCCATCCAGTAGGCGAGTTCCTCTGGCCTGTCGATGCGCCAATGAGCGAGATCGGCCCGCATGCCGGGAGCGATCCGGCCCAGCTCCTGCGCCCGGCCGAGCGCACGGGCGGCAACTGTCGTCATGCCATGCAGCGCCTCGGCCGGCGTGAGCCCGAACAATGTGCAGGCCAGATGCATCGCAAGCCGAGGTGCGAGCACAGGCGCGGAGCCAGGGTTGCAATCGCTCGCCACCGCGATCGGCACACCGGCCGCCCGCAGCGCGGCGACAGGGGGTTTTTTCGTCTCACCCAATACGGCGAACGCTGCAGGCAACAGTACGGCGACGGTGCCGGCTTTTCGCATCGCCGCGATTCCCGCTGCGTCCAGATATTCCAGATGATCGACGGACAGGGCGCCATGGCGCGCGGCGAGCGCGGCGCCGCCGCTGGCTGAAAGCTGCTCGGCATGGGCCTTGATCGCAAGACCATGGTGACGCGCGGCGAGGAAGACCTGCTCGGCTTCGACCAGAGAGAAAGCGATGGATTCAATGAAGACGTCCACGGCATCCGCCAGTCGCTCACGAGCGACGGCGGGGATGATCTTTTCGCACACGAGCGCCAGATAGCCGGCGCGGTCCTCGCGGTATTCGGGTGGGAGCGCATGAGCGGCAAGGCAGGTGGGCAGGATCCGCACCGCATGTTTCTCGGCGAGCGCCCGGGCGACCCGCAGCATCTTCAATTCGTTCTCGTAATCGAGCCCGTATCCGGATTTGATCTCGATCGTTGTCACGCCGTCGGCGCAGATCGCATCAAGGCGCGCGCCTGCCGTGCGCAGCAGCGTCTGTTCGTTTGCGGCACGGGTGGCCTGGACGGTTCCAAGAATCCCCCCGCCTGCCGCGGCGATTTCGGCATAGCTGCGGCCGGCGATGCGCATTGCGAACTCTTTCGAGCGCTCGCCGGCGAAGACGAGATGGGTATGGCAGTCGATCAGTCCGGGCGTGAGCCAGCCGCCGCACAGATCGATCACCTCAGCCGCCACCTCCGCCGGTCGTCCGGGCAGGGCCGCGCGGGGGCCGACCCATGTGATCCGCCCATCTTGAACGGCCACGGCGCCGTCGCGAACGATGCCGAGGGGGTCGGGGCCTTCCGTCATGGTCGCAAGATCCGCGCCGAGGAACAGACGATCCCACATGCCGTGCGGCCTTTCTTGCGCTTTCGTTTCCATACCGATCCGCCAAGGCACCCTCTGGCCTTGGCAACCGCAATCGCTCTATACCATGGCCGCCATCATCGTCGAGGAGAGGATGTCATGTCGGGGCAGCAGCTGCAGAAGAAGGGGGAAGGCGTGTGCAGGCGATGGGAATCGGAGTGCCGCCGATGGTGGAGTATGGCCGATCTGCTGGACCGCACGGCGCAGGATGCGCCTCTTGCCTTGCTGGGTGCGCCGCTGGCCGAAGGATCCTTGACTCCGGGCCGTTGTGATCTCGCCCCCCAAGCACTGCGCCAGACGTTGGCGCGTGTCAGCACCTATGATCTTGAGACCGGCAGCGAGCTTGCCGATCTGACGATCCGCGATGCCGGCGATCTCGATCTCAAGCTCTTGCGTCCGGATGCGGCTTTCGCTCCCATTCGGGATGCCTTCGCTCCGCTTGTCGCGCGTCATGCCTTGGCCGTGATGATCGGCGGCAACAACGCCGTCACGCGCCCGGCGGTGCATGCCTTGGCCGCGGGGTTGGGGCTGCCGTTGCGCAATATTGGTCTTGTGACGCTCGATGCCCATTTCGACCTGCGTGACACCGATTGCGGGCTGATCAACGGCAATCCGGTACGGGCGCTGATCGCCGACGGGCTGCCGGGCTCCCATATCGTTCAGATCGGTCTGCAGCCCTTTGCGAACACCGCGCGGATGCATGCCTTTGCGCGCGCGCAGGGTATTCGGATCGTGACGATGGCCGAACTCCGCCGCCGCGGAATCGCGGCCGTGATGGAAGAGGCGCTGGAGACACTGGCAGACCGGGTGGCGGCGATCCATGTGGATTTCGACATCGACGTCATCGAACGGGCGCTATTGCCCGCAGCCCCCGGTGCGCGACCCGGCGGCATGATGCCCGCGGACTTCTTCTTGGCGGCGCGCATCGCCGGCACGCATTCCAAGATACGCAGCGTGGATCTGACAGAATTCGACCCTGCGCTCGATGTTGCGGATGTTTCGTCATTGACGGCCGCGCGTTGGTTCGCGGAGCTTGCGGCCGGCCTGGCCAGTCGCGGGAAGGAGCACGCCGCGGCGGATTCGTGAGCGTCACCCCACCCCAGTCGCAAATGCGCGCTATGCGCTGGGGTGTTCCGATCTACAGCGCCCGCACCCGCACATATGCGCCGGGCGCATCCATGAGCGGTGGATAATCCGGCGAGCCGGGCGTGCGCGCCGGCACCATCTTGCCGGCATGGCGCTTCAACCAGTCCAGCCAATGCGGCCACCAGGAGCCGGGATGTTCCTGCGCCGTGTCGAGGAATCGGGCGAAGTCTTTCGGGTAGGGGGGGCGCCGCGTCCAATACTGATACTTATGTGCGGCCGGCGGGTTGACGACACCGGCGATATGACCGGAACCGGCGAGCACAAAGCGCTTCGGTCCTTTGAGATGCCCGGTCAGCTTGTAGACGGACTGCGGCGGTGCGATATGATCCTCGCGCGCCGCTTGGATGAAGACGGGTGTCTTGATGCGGCCAAGATCGATGGGCACGTCATCCAGAACGATTGCTCCCGGCTGGATCAGCCGGTTCTCCAGATACATCCATGTGAGGTATTCGCGGTGCAGCCGTGCCGGCAGATTGGTGCTGTCTGCGTTCCAATAGAGCAGATCGAAAGGCGCCGGCTCGCGGCCCAAGAGATAGTTGTTGACATAAAAAGACCAGATCAGATCGTTCGCCCGCAGCATGTTGAATGTCGAAAACATCGCCCGGGCATCGAGATAGCCTTGGCGCTCCATCCGGTCTTCCAGCGACTTGAGCTGCTCGGAGTCCACGAACAGGCACAGTTCGCCGGCCTGCGAAAAATCCACTTGAGCGGTGAGGAAGGTCGCAGATGCGATCTCATCGGCCCGCCCCCGCGCGGACAACCAGGCAAGCGTTGCGGCCAACAAGGTGCCGGCCACGCAATAGCCGATCACATTCACCTTCTCGCCGTCCGTGATCGCGCGCACGACCTCGAGCGCCTCGATCTGGCCGTCGCGCATGTAGTCCTCAAGCCCTTTGTCGCGGTGGCGCGCATCCGGATTGACCCAGGAGACCATGAAAACCGTGATCCCCTGGTCCACGCACCAGCGCACGAAGGATTTTTCCGGCGTGAGATCCAGGATGTAATACTTGTTGATCCAGGGGGGATAGATCAGCAGCGGCCGCGCATGCACGGTCTCGGTCGTCGGCGTATATTGAATGAGCTCGAAGATCTCGTTGCGATAGACGACCTTGCCGGCCGTGGTTGCGATCGTCTCGCCGAGTCGGAAGGCTTTTTCGTCCGTCATGCGGATCATCAGCTCGCCGCGGCCGCGCTCGATATCAGCGAGGAAGTTGCGGATGCCGCGCACCAGATTCTCGCCCCGGGATTTCACCGTCTCCTCGATGACCTCGGGATTGGTGAAGGGGAAATTGCTCGGGCTGAGCGCGTCCAGCCATTGACGCAGGAAGAAGGCGGCCCGGGCGCGGTCGCGGGGCGGCAAGTCGGTGAGTTGGGAAAGGGCGGCCTGCCAGCTGTCCACCATGAGCAGATAGGATTGTTTGAGATAGTCGAAGAAGGGGTTGTCGGACCAGGCGGGATGGCGGAAGCGGCGGTCGCCGCGCGGCGGGGTGATGACCGGCTCGGCCGCGCGGCCTTCGAGGCGGGCCGCCAGATATTGCCAGAGCTTGAGCTGGCCTTCCCAGTAGCGACTCTGGAAAGCGATGAGCGCCTGCGGATTCGCCATCAGTCCGGCGACGGTTTCCGCCGCCAGCGGCGTCACGTGAAGCGGGTCGGGATCTTGGGCCGCTTGTTCCGGCCATTTCGCCAGCCAGGTCTCCAGCACCTTCTGGGATTGCGCAAGAGTCTCTTCCAGTTCGGCCAACCGGGCTGTGAAGGCCGCCTCGTCAAAGGGCGCGCGCGGCTTGTCCGTCTCTTCCTGCGTCGTCGGATTGTCCACCTGTTTCGCCTGTGTCATGAGTGCCCCGATCTTCGTGCTGCCGTCCTGCTCCTCTTGCCCAGGGTTTTTGCTCTATCATGACAGGTGTGGGCCGCACCAGTCCGGGTGACGATATCGTGATGAAAACGGCCCCGCCCGTCTGCCCGTTCCGGCCGGTCTCTTTCCTTTCTTCATCTTCACCCACCGCCCTCTTCTCTTCACACCCGCCGCCCTTCTCCCCCTCTTCATCCGCTGTCATCCCCCATCTCTCCCTCCTCGTCATCCGCCAGCCAACACCGGCGGATCTATCCAACGAACCCACTTGCGTCATTCGCCGGTTCAACCGGCGAATCCATTCGGCGGGGATGAGATCTTCGACGTTCGGGATTGTCTTCGCTGCTCGCTGGACCCGCCGATCAAGCCGGCGGGTGACGAAAAGAAGAGTGCCAGCAGGTGACGAAGGGGGGGTGGACCCGCCGGTTGCATCTGCCCCGGGCTGGATCCGGGGTCGGCGGATGACGTTCCAGTGATCAGTCATCGGTGACCAGTAATCAGATGTCGGCGATCGGTGCTTTGTGATCGGGTCTTATGCGCGTCGTTTCTTGCACGGATTGCTGATCACTGAGCCCTGATCACCGATCACTGGGTCGTCATTCGCCGGTTTAACCGGCGAATCCATCTGACAGACACGTCATTCCCAAGGCTGGATGCCGCCCCCACCATCCGCTGGATCCGCCGATCAAGTCGGCGGATGACGAAGGAGGGGAGGCGGCGGATGACGAAGAGGGAGAGGAGGGGCGGATGATAAGGGAGGAGATGGCGGCGGGTGGCGAGGGTAGGGAGTGGACTCGCCGGTCAGGCCTGCTCCGGGGGGCGCCCGCCGAAGTTGGCGAACGACATGAGAGGGAGAAGTTTTCGCGGTTATTGCGTGCAGGCACATATGGTTCTGCACTTGGCAGAAAGAAGCAGAGGGAGGGTAACCAAATCGATGCCCGGTGCGAGGCACCGGGTGACCCGGGGGAGCAAGCGAGTGCGACATGTCCCAAGAGGGGATGAAGGGGGCGCTTCCTGCGGGAGTCGGCATGCAGGTGGCGAGAACCGTGAGAGTGACGGCCTCTTGCACACACATTGGACGTGTCCTGTTGCCGGTTCTCCTGTCCTCTTGTCCGAGGCCCGGGTCGTGGTGCAGATTGATAGACGAGGGGAGTCAAATCTATGACCATTGCTGTTGCGACGCTTGACCGGGGCATTTCTGCTGAAACAACCAGCGCCGCCCCTGGCATCCGCGCTCTGACCATGGAAGAGCTGGAATGGGTGGCGGGGGGCGAATCTGCGGCGGATGCTGGCGATCATACTCATGACGCTGTCGTAAATGGAAGTATCATTGTGGGAGGTGCGATAGGAGCTGCTGCCGCGGGTGAGCTGGGCGCTCTTATCGGTGGTTTCCTGGGCTATGCTTTTGGGGAATTCTTTGCCCATTGGGATCCCACGAATGTCAGCGATCCATTCGATCGCAAGCTTGGGATCAATCAGCAGCAGGCGAAGGGAGGGTGAAAGCCCTACACAAACCTTCATTGAAATCAGGCAATCGCTAACGGAGGGCGGTGGGCGCTCGCCGCCGCCCTCCTTCCGCCCACAAGCAGCATGGGCAATCGGCCTTTGATGAGGAAGACAGGAGGGTGGTCGTCATGCCGTCACATGGGGAAGCCGATCCGGCGCAGGAACCGCTGCGTGAGGCAAGGCCGCGGCGGCGGCAATGCCCGGGCCGTCGTCTGCTGGTCGCTCTGGCGTTTGTAATCATCGTCGGGCTCGCCCTCATGGAGGTGCTGACAGGGGGGCTGGGGTTGCGCCCGTTCTCCCCATCGGTTCCCTATGTGGGTGCGGCACTGTGCTTTGCGGTTGCCGCCTATTATGAACGTGATCTTGTAGCGGCGCTGCTGGCCGCGGCCGCAGGCTTTTTGGTGTTTCGTGTTCTGGACATCCTCGTGCACGGCTTTCTGGTCTAACACGACTCGCTGGAGAGGGGGGGACAAGGCCAGAAACGCACAGCGGCGGGCGGAGGTCGTTTGCAAGCCCGGCCGCAGGCCTACATCATTGTGCGCGATGATCAGTCGCCGGTGATCGGCACCGACCATGCCGGAAGCAGGGAGGAACGGGCGCGCAATCCTCTCGCGCAATCCTCTCGCTGACGGGCGGTCCTTGACGCCATCCGTCCGTCGCCGTTCCAAGCCTTTGCGTCCGTCATCGATCCACCGTCCAGGAGCGGGCCGATCGGCTCACCCATCCAGCCGGAAGAGCTCGGCATTGCCACCGACGGCGGCGGTGTTGACAGTCATCACCCGCTCGGTCGCATAGCGCAGCAATGTATGCGGTCCGCCGGCCTTGGGGCCTGTGCCCGACAGTCCCGTCCCGCCGAAGGGCTGCACACCGACCACCGCGCCGATCATGTTGCGGTTCACATAGACATTCCCGGCGAGGGTTTCGGCGAACAGCTTCTCCCAGCGACTCTCCAGCCGACTGTGGATGCCGAAGGTCAGCCCGTATTGCGTGGCGCGCAGCGCTTCCATCAGCTGGTCCAGGTCGGCAAGCCGGTAGCGCAGCACATGCAGCACCGGCCCGAAGACTTCACCGCAGGACAGCGGCGCCAGATCCGCGATCTCGAAGATGCGGGGCGCCAGGAAGACGCCGTGACGCGTTTCAGGAGCAAGCCGCCCCTCGGCCAGCAGCCGCGCGCTGTTTGCCAGCCGGGCAATGTGGCCCTCAAGGCGCTCGCGCGCCGGCTCGTCGATGATGGGGCCGATGTCGGTGGCCGGATCCTCGGGCAGGCCGACCTTGCGCTCGGCGAGCGCGCCGGTGATCATGTCGATCATCTCATCGGCCACCTCGTCTTGCACCATGAGCAGCCGCAGCGCCGAGCACCGTTGGCCGGCGGAGGAGAAGGCGGAAGCGAGGACATCGTCGGTCACCTGCTCGGCGAGCGCGGTGGAATCGACGACCATGGCGTTGAATCCGCCGGTCTCGGCGATGAGCGGCACAATCGGGCCGCCCCGTCTGGCCAGAGTGGTGTTGATGGCTTGTGCGGTTTCCGTGGATCCGGTGAAGGCGACGCCGGCGATCCGCTGGTCGGCGACCGGAGGAGCGGCGACGTCGGGGCCGTTGCCGAGCAGCAGATGCAGCACATCCGCCGGCACGCCCGCTTCGTGGAAAAGACGCACGGCCGCATGGGCGACAAGCGGTGTCTGTTCGGCCGGCTTGGCGATCACCGCGTTGCCGGCGGCCAGGGCGGCCGCGATCTGGCCGGTGAAGATCGCCAGCGGAAAATTCCACGGACTGATGCACAGAAACACCCCGCGTCCGGCCAGCGACAGCTCGTTACGTTCGCCGGCGGGACCGGGCAGCGGTTGCGGCCGCTCGAAGCTGTCCTCGGCCTCGAGCGCATAGTAGCGGCAGAAGTCCACCGCCTCGCGCAGTTCGGAGACGGCATCCGCCAATGTGCGTCCGGCCTCATGGACGATGAGATGAACGAGGCGCGTGCGATGGGCTTCCAGCTGGTCGGCCATCGCCCGCAGGATGGAGGCACGCCGGGCCCCGCCCAGCGCATTCCAGCCCCGCTGTGCCCGTTCCGCCGCCGCGATCGCTGCGGCGATATCCTCGGCGCGTGCAAGACGGGCGCGGCCGACGATGCGTCTGCGATCGGCCGGCCGGCGGATGGTGACAGTCTCTCCGCCGCAAGCCTTGCCTGAGACCAGACAGGCGGCTTCCGCCACCTCGTCATCGAGGGCGGAAAGCGCCGCCAGCAGGGGTTCGCGCTCCTGCGGTTGCTGGAGGTTCAAGCCGGCGGAATTCGGCCGGCGCGGGCCATACAGGGCCGGCGGCGGCGCGATGCGCGGATGGCGGCGCGGACTCAAGGCCTTGAGTTCCTCGAAGGGATTCGCGGCCAAGGCCGCCGCCGGGGTCTCGGCATCGAGGAACCGGTTGACGAAGCTCGAATTGGCGCCGTTCTCCAGCAGCCGCCGCACAAGATAGGGCAAAAGATCGCGATGGGCGCCGACGGGGGCATAGGTGCGCAGCCGAAAGGCGTTCTCGCCCCACTGTTCTTCCGCTGCCCGGTAGAGCACATGCCCCATGCCGTGCAGGCGCTGAAACTCGTAATCAGCATTCCGGGGCGCCATCGCGCGGACAGCCGCCAGCGTGTAGGCGTTATGCGTGGCAAACTGGGGATAGATCCGCTCGCCCGCCGCAAAGAGCGCGTGCGCGCAGGCCAGATAACAGGCATCGGTTGCGGCCTTGCGCGTCCAGACGGGAAAGTCCGGCACGCCGAGCTCCTGGGCGTGCTTGATCTCGCTGTCCCAGTAGGCGCCCTTGACGAGACGCACCGGGATGCGGCGGCCCGTCTCTTCGGCCAGCGCCGTGATAAAGGCCACCACATGAGGCGCGCGCTTCTGGTAGGCTTGCACGGCCAGGCCCAATCCATTCCAGCCGGCCAGATTCGAGTCTGTGGCCAAGCGTGCGAAGAGCGTCAACGAGACGTCCAGGCGGTCCGCCTCTTCGGCGTCGATGGTCAGCTGGATGCCGGCATCACGAGCGCGTTCGGCCAGATGGACGAGCCTGGGCAGCAGCTCGCGCTCAAGTCTGAGCCAGTGGACATCTTCATACCGCGGATGCAAGGCCGAGAGCTTGATGGAGACCGACGAGCGCGTCTCCGGACGATCCCCTTCCGCGTCGGCCGCCGCGCCCACGGCGGCGATCGCCTCTTCGTAGAGGGCGAAGTAGCGTTCGGCCGCGGCCTGGGTGCGCGCCCCTTCACCAAGCATGTCGAAGCTCATCAACCGCCAAAGTGGCCGCTGTTTGGCGCGGCGGGCGAGCGCTTCCTTTATCGTCTGGCCGAAGAGGACTTGCCCGCCGCGCGGAGGTCCGCGACCTCATGAGACGCGTCATCTTCGGCGCGATCCTGACCACCCCCGTGCTGTACGCGGTGATGGTCGGCGACTTCATCAGCGAGGACCTGGTCCCAGGCTTCCTCTCCAACAACTGGACGCAACTGGCGCTGATCACGCCGGTCATGATTTACACCGGCTGGCCGATCCACCGCACCGGTTGGCTCACCGTCCGCCATCGCACAGCGGACATGAACACGCTGATCACCTTCGGCACGATCGCCGCCTTCTCGTACAGCCTGGTCGCGACGGTGTTCACGGACAT
>CAZJPA010000001.1:0-39446 GCA_964547755.1 uncultured Sphingomonadales bacterium | reverse complement strand
CCGCCGGTCGAGCCGGCGGATGACGAAGGGGAGGGCTGGACCCGCCGGTCGAGCCTGCCCCGGGCCGCGACCCGGGGTCGGCGGATGACGAAGAGGGAGAGGAGGGGCGGATGACGAGAGGGGGAGGTGCCGGCGGATGATGAGACGAGAGTGGCGGCGGATGACGAAGAGAAAGAGCGGTGGCGTGACGAAGAGAGAAAGAGGGCAGCGGTGGTCAGGTAGTGAGAGAGGCGGCGGTGGGAAGCGTGGGGGCGACGCGTGGTGGCGGACGGCGAGGGGGAGGGAAGCTGTCAGCGGCGGCAGTCCGCACGCAGCTGCCGGCCGAGGTCGACGGCGGTCAGCTTCGCGCTCACCTCGGGCCCTTCGCGCATGCCGCCCACGATCACCGCCTGCGACCCCGTGAGCAGAAGGCCGCGGTGATCCATGCTGGCCTGCGGCAGGCGCGCAAGGACGATCCAGCGCGCCTGTCGGACGTCATAGCCGAAGATCCGGTCCGAGGGGCGCACGGGGCCGCCTTCATAGGCGATGCCGTCGTAGTTGTAGGCTCTGCGGCCACCCCCGGCGAAGACGGCAAGGCCGGTTCTCTCGCTTCCCGCTGCTGCGGCCCGATAGACGCCCCCCCGGATGATCGGGCAGCCGCTGCCAGCTGATCCGGCCCTGCCAGGCTTGGGCGATCAGCCGGAAGCGGCGACGGCCCCGCTGATCGCGCTTGACCACGGCCACACCGTCGATGATCACGATCCGCCCGTCCACGATGCCGGCCGCATGGCCGAAGACGGGGATGCCGGGAAAGTCGGCTAACCGCCGCCAGCGGTCGGTGCGGGTATCGTAGAGCTGGACGGCGGGCGTGTTACCGTCTTGATGCCAGCCCGAGACGAGATAGATCCAACGGTCGCGATAAGGGAGAGCCACGCTGTCATCGACGGCCACCGGCATGTCCGCAAGTCGGTGCCATCGCCGACTCGCCGGATCGAAAGACCACAGATCGCCATGGGTGGTCTCATGGCCATCGGGGGCGACCGAATAGCCGCCGAGCACAATAAACCGGCCGCCGATCGCAACGGCGCTGGCGGCCAGTCGCAGCGGTGTCATCGGCGCATCGGGAAGCCGCTCCCAGGCCGGTCGGGGGGTATCGAGATCAAGCAGCAGCACCCGGCGCGTGATATCCTTCGCCCGCCGCCCGCGCCCCAGTCCATAAACCGACAGGATCAGGCGATGGCCGCGATGGCAGAGCAAGGCGACGGCGTTGTTCGTGAGCGGCTCGGGCAGATCGGGCAGCGGCTCGGCCGCCGGCGCGAGGGCGCCTGCCAGGAGTGTCGCCACCAGCGCGCCCACACCCGTCGTCAGGCGAAGACGCCACCGGCTTCCGCAAGCCGTCCTGGGCCGCGTCGTCTCCATGCTCAGTGGCTCATGAACAGCGCGATTGGACAATGATGAACCATATGGCGGGTGACGCCGCCCACGATCATCTCACGCCACCGGCTATGGGAGTAGGCGCCCAGAACCAGAAGATCGGCTCCCTCCTCGCGGACATGTCCCAACAGGGCTTCTGCCACGTCATGCGTGGCCGGGAGCCGGACGAGGCGGGCCGTCATGTCGTGGCGTTCCAGATAGCGCTGCAGGCTCTGGGCGCTGGGGCGCTCGGGATGCTCGTCGCCGACCGTCACGACATCCACCTGGTCGGCCCGCTGTAGGAGAGGCCGGGCGTCGGCGACGGCGCGGGCAGCTTCCGCCCGACCGTTCCAGCCGATCACGACATGGTGATAGGAAGACCGGCCGGTATCCTCCGGGCGCTCGTCTGCGCCCCGCGGCGGCGCCAGGAGCACGGGCCGGCCCGAGCGGAACAGGGCTTCGTCGAACAGTTCGCCCGCCTCGGGCCGGTGATCGCCTCCCGGACGCGGCACGACACTCACATCATGCACACGCGCCATGCGGCCGACCCGCTCGGTGATCAGCCCCACCGATTCGTGGAAACGCGCACTCGCCGTATCGCGGATGGGTTCACCCTTCTCGGTCGCAACGCCGGCGGCGGCGAGCCGGTCCCGGAACACGGCGAGCGCCCGATCCGCCCGGGCCCGTCCCTCCCGCTCGGCCGCTTCCACGAGATCCTGGATGACGTCCGCCGTCAAACCTTCCCCGACGAAGGGAATGCTGCCGCGTGGGTCGGGACGGATGAAGTCCACACACAGATGGCCTCGAAAGGCCTGCACCAGCGGCAAGGCTTCATCCAGACAGTCCGCCAGGTCGCCGGCATCCGTGACCGGCAGATAGATCATGCGCATCATCACCCGCTCCTCACCCTCTTGAAGCCGCAGGAGAATACCGCGGCCGTTTCCATCGTCATACGCTGAACAGTCTGCGTCAAGCGGGCGGATTCGTCCTTGAGCGAGATCAAGATTTCCCGGTTCATTGACCATTCACGCCGCTTCTGAAAGAGTGAAGGCAAATCAGCGCGAGCGAATCGATGGCCTGCCGCCGGACCGAAGGACCAGATCGGCTGCGGGGGGTCTGCTGGTATGTGGTGAGAGCGGTTGTGGAACATGGGCGAGACGGGCACGGGGAGAAGAGCGGCAAGAGGTAATCGTCGTGCTCTTGCAGGAGGGCTCGTCGCTCTTGCGCTCGTTTTGGCTTGGGGGGCGGTCAAGGGGCGAGTGTCGGTGCATGCGACGCCGGCGCCGGCGGCGCAGAACCAAGACCAGGAGGAGGCCCGCCGGCAACGCGAGGCCGGCCGCATTCTCGACTATGGCCGTATTCGCCGTGAGGCCCTGCAGGCCGTTCCGGGGCGGATCGTGGATCAGGAGCTGCGGCAGCGCAGGTCGGGACGCTATGTCTATCGGCTCAAGATTCTGCGCGGTGACGGGAAGGTCGCCATCGTGTTCGTCGATGCGCATACCGGCCGCATTCTTGCGATCCGCCGGCGGTGAGGGTTCGAGCACAGGCGGGCAGGTGACGAGCATGGGAGACAGCCATGCGGGTCCTGATTGCCGAAGACGATGCGGCGCTCGCCGCGCAATTGCGGCAAGCCTTGAGCGAGGCGGGCTATGCCGTCGATGTCGCGCCCGACGGCGAGGAGGCGCAGTTTCTGGGCGAGACGGAGCCGTATGACGCCATCGTCCTCGACTTGGGTCTGCCCGTGATTGACGGGGTGAGTGTGCTCAAAGCCTGGCGCGCCCAAGGGGTGACGACACCGGTCCTGATTCTGACCGCCCGCGATTCCTGGTCGGACAAGGTGGACGGCCTCGACGCCGGGGCCGACGATTACCTGACCAAGCCCTTCGCGCTGGCCGAGTTGCTGGCGCGGTTGCGAGCGCTCATCCGGCGCGCGAGCGGTCACGCCGAACCGGTGCTTGGATGCGGTCCCGTGCGTCTCGATCCCCGCAAGGCCGAGGTGACCGTGAACGGCAGGCCGGTGCGCCTCACCGCCCAGGAATTCAAGCTGCTCAGCTATCTGATGCATCATCCCGGCAAGGTGATCTCACGCACCGAACTGACCGAGCACATCTACGACCAGGATTTCGACCGCGACTCGAACACGATCGAGGTCTTCATCAATCGCATCAGAAAGAAACTCGGTGTGCCCGTCATCCGCACGATCCGCGGCCTCGGCTATCGGCTCGAGGAACCGGACGCCGCGCATGGCGATGCGGATCGGGAGGCGTCGGACGGGGCGGGAAGCGCCGCGACAAGATGACCAGTGCGCAAGGCGAGGGCGAACGTCCGGAACGGCCGCCGCCGCGGGAATCGGCGCGGGTCACCATCCGCGGCTCGCTCACGCGCCGGCTCTTTTTTTCTTCTTTGCTGTGGGTGGCGGCGACGTTGCTTGCCGGGGGCTACGTCCTCACACTTGCCTTCGAAAACTATGTCGAGGACAAGTTCGAAGCCGACCTGATGCGCCGCCTCGATGCCCTGATCGGCGCGGCCGAAGTAGACGAGCTGGGGCAAATCCGCTTTTCCCGGGCGCTCGAGGATCCGCGCTATGCCGAGCCCTACTCAGGCCGCTACTGGCAGATCTCCGCGGCCGACCAGCCGGCTTTCCGGTCCCGCTCGCTTTGGGACCATGCGCTCGATCCCCATTGGACGCAAGCCGCGCACAAAGTGGTGATCCAAGAAGACGTGGGACCGGCCAGCGAGCCCCTGCTGGTGGCCATGCAGGATGTCGAGCTGCCCGGCTCTGACGTCACCTTCCGCTTCATGGTCGCCGCCGATCTGCGGGAAATGCGGGCCGATATTGCGGCCTTTCGTCATCTCGTCTTCCTGTCGATGGCGGGATTCGCTCTGGCCTTGGCGGCGGTGATCGCCGTGCAGCTGCTCATCGCCTTGCGGCCCCTGCGCGCCGTCCGGCGGGGATTGAGTCGGGTACGGGCCGGCGCGGCCGACCATCTCAGCGGCAAATTTCCGAGCGAAATCGGGGAACTGGTGCGCGAGGTCAACGCCCTCATCGCTCAGAACGAAGAACTGGTCGAGCGCGCCCGTCGACACGCCGGCAATCTCGCCCACGCCCTGAAGACACCCTTGAGCGTGCTCGCCAATGCCGCCGCGCGCGCAAGCGGCGATCTGGCCGTGCTGCTGCGCGAGCAGATTCGGGTGATGGAGCGCCACATCGACCACCATCTCAAACGCGCGCGGGCTGGCGGCGCCGGGCCGTTGAGACGCGCCCGCACACCGGTGCGGGAGACGATCGCCCGCCTCGTGCGGGCAATGCGCAAGATCCACGCGGACCGCGCCGTCACGATTACCATGGACATTCCTGATTCCCTCGTCTTTCGGGGCACACGCCAGGATCTCGAGGAGATGGTGGGCAATCTTCTGGACAATGCCTGCAAATGGGCGCGGCATACGGTCACAGTGACGGCTTTTCCGGTGGCCGAGCGGGAGGAGGGAGCCTGTTTCGCCCTCCTCGTCGAGGATGACGGCCCCGGCGTACCGGCGGCCAAGCGCGCCGATCTGTTCCGCCGTGGCCACCGGCTCGACGAATCCCAACCCGGCTCGGGACTGGGGTTGGCGATCGTGATGGATATCGCGCGCCTCTACGGCGGGACGGTCGCGCTTTCTGATTCCCCGCTCGGGGGCTTGCGGGTGCGCCTCGAACTGCCGGCCGCCCAGCCGATGGCGCGCGCGCATACATCCGAAGGCCGGTGAGATTCGGATTGCACGGCCTTGGGCTTCGTTCAGCCGTGATTAAGTCGCAAGATGGCAGAACACATCAAGGGAATAGAACGGATGCGGCGCGCGTGCGTTTATGGTTGAGGAAGCTGGTTACGGCCCCCGCACGGCAGCGAGAGAACAGGGAGATCGGTCATGACAGATGGCAATACGCTTAAGAAGCAGTCCGGACTCATGCGGCGCCTGCGCCATCCGATCGTGCTCGCCGTGGCGTTGCTGGCCGGCGCCTGCACGGCCACGGGCCAAGGCGAGAAGGAGGCGGCCGGCACCATCATCGGCGGCGCGCTCGGCGGCTTGCTCGGCGCCGAGCTTGGTGGGCATGGCGACTCGAAGGTGATCGGAGCGGCCCTCGGCACCTTCCTGGGGGCGGCCATCGGCAATGAGATCGGCAAGTCGCTCGATCGCGCTGACCGGCTGGCGCTTGAGAGGGCGCAATACGAGGCGCTGGAGCGCACCCCCTCTGGTCAGCGCTCGGAATGGGTGAATCCGGACACCGGCCATCATGGCTGGGTGGAGCCCAAGCCGGCATACAAGAACGAGGAAGGCCAATACTGCCGCGAATTCACCCAGACCATCTATGTCGGGGGCAAGGAAGTCACCGGTTATGGTACCGCTTGCCGGCAACCGGACGGAAGCTGGAAGATCGTTTCCGCCCAGTCCGGTCAGCAACCGGGATGATCTGTCCGCAACAGGTTGTGACGCCTTGACTTTCCTGGTCAAACCGGCCTTCATCTCGGCTGGGGGTCGGCGGGGGGTGCGTAAGGTGACGGCGATCCCGCAACGGTCGGCAGGAAAGAGGGCGCAATGTCACGGGGAGACGGCCGGCAAGGCCTGCGCCAGCTCTATCCGGCGATTTCGCCGGAAGAAACAGGCATGCTCGATGTCGGTGACGGCCATCGGATCTATTGGGAGTGGTCGGGCCGGCGCGACGGCATTCCCGTGCTCTTTCTCCATGGCGGACCGGGCGGCGGCACCGCGCCCGCCCAGCGCCGCTTCTTCGATCCCGGACGCTATCGCATCGTCCTGTTCGATCAGCGTGGCTGTGGGCGCTCGCGTCCGCATGCCGCCCTTCATGCCAACACCACTTGGCATCTGATCGCGGATATCGAACGGCTGCGCACCCATCTCGGCGTCGCGCGCTGGGTCGTCTTCGGCGGCTCCTGGGGATCGACGCTGGCGCTGCTTTATGCCGAGCATTACCCCGAACGGGTGCTGGGACTCGTGCTGCGGGGGATCTTTCTCGCCCGCCCACGGGAGATCCACTGGTTCTATCAGGATGGCGCCAGCCGCCTCTTTCCGGAAAGCTATGCCCGCTTCGTGGCACCGCTGTCGGCGGCCGACAGGCGCGACGTCGTCGCCGCCTACTACCGCCTGCTGACAGCGCCGGACGAGCAGGTACGGCTGATGGCGGCCCATCGCTGGGCCCGCTGGGAGGCCAGCACGGTGACATTGGATCCCGGCACGCGCCAGCAGGCCGATTCCCAGTCGGACGCCTTCGCCCTCGCGCTGGCCCGCATCGAATGCCACTATTTCTTTCACCGCGCTTTTCTGCGCCGGCCGGACCAGATTCTGAGCGAAGCGGGTGCGCTACAGGAGACACCGGTGATCATCGTCCAGGGGCGCTATGACGCCATCTGCCCGCCGGAGGCGGCTTTCGAACTCAAGCAAGCCCTGTCTCAGGCGGAGCTGAGACTGGTGACCCTGGCCGGCCATTCGGCCTTCGAGGCGACGATCACCCACGAACTGGTGGAGGCGACGGATACCATGGCGGCGCGGGTAGGCTGACGGGTCGGTGTTTCTGTTTACGGTGTCGGGGCGGGGGCGATTGCGATCGCCGGCAGAGAGCGGGACAAGAGGAAGGGTGACGGTGACAGAAAGGACGATTCGCACCAGGGCCGACGATGGAAAAAGCCGGTTCTGGCGGGTGTTGGCCTGGTCGGTCATTCTGGCGGCTTGTTGTGCGATCGGCGGGTCCGCCTGGGCGCGGGTCGAGCGGGTCGAGATCACCTCCCGTGAAGCTTTCGCAGGGGGCCGGTCCTTCGGGCAAGTCGGCCCGTATGAGAAAATCCGGGGGCGCTTCGTCTACGCCGTCGATCCCAAGGCGGTTTTCAATCGGGCCATTCGGGACATCGACCTTGCGCCGCGCGATCACGACGGGCTGGTGCGCTTTACGGGAGACTTCGTGCTGATCCGTCCGCGGGACCCGGCGCGCGGCAATCATGTTCTGCTTTTTGACGTCACCAACCGCGGCAATCTGACGGCGCTGGCGATCTTCAATTCCGAGCGCGCCGGCAACGATCCGAAGACCGCCGGCAATGGCTGGCTGATGCGCGAAGGCTACACATTGCTGGCCGCCGCCTGGAACTGGGACGTCCCCAGTGGCAACGACCGTCTTGAAATCGACCTGCCGATCGCCCGTCAACCGGACGGCAGCCCGATCACCGGCCGGATCGCCTATGAATTCACGGTCGATCACCCCACGCATACCGCATTCGTCGGGGGCATCAGCGCGAAGGGTCACCCGCTGGCAGCCGATCCGCAGCCGGTGCTCACCGTGCGCGACGGGCCGGAAGCCAAGCGCGTGATCATTCCGCCCGATCGCTATCGGTTGACGAAGCGGTTGCCGGACGGGCGCGAGGAGCCCGCCAATCTTCACGTCACGGCCGATTTTGCTTTCGAGCCGGGGCGCATCTACGAGCTTATCGTGACCGTGCGGGATCCGCGGGTCGTGGGGCTCGGCTTTGCGGCGGTGCGGGATGCGATCCGCCATGCCCGCGAAGACGAGGCGCTCGCCATCCACCATGCGCTTATCTTCGGTCATTCCCAGTCCGGTCGCTTCATCGCGACCATGATCCGTGACGGCCTGTTCGTGGATGCCAAGGGCGCGGTCTTCGACGGGGCTTTCATCCGTGTCGCCGGCGGCGGCAAGGGCAGTTTCAATTTCCGCTTCGCCCAAACCACCCGCCATTTCAGCCAGTTCGAGGAGCATATCTACCCCACCGATATGTTCCCCTTCTCGCCGACACCCAGCGTCGATCCCCTGACCGGCCGGCGCGCCAGCCTGTTCGATCAGGCGCGGGCTCTCGGATATGTTCCGAAGGTCATCTTCACCAACAGCTCGACGGAATACTGGTCCCGCGCGGCTTCGCTGCTGCATACGACCGCCGACGGCCGCGCGGATCTGCCGCCCGATCCGTTCACACGCATCTACGCACTACTCGGCGCCCAGCATTTCTTCGCCCGCTGGCCGACCACCCGCGGCCTCGAATACTGCGTCAATCCCATGGACAAGAGGCCGGTGGCGCGCGCCCTGCTCAAGGCACTCGCCGCCTGGGTGACCAAGGGCACGCCGCCGCCGCCTTCCCGCTATCCGACCCTGGCGCGCGGCGAGTTGGGCGATCTGGCCACCTATCTGGCGGCTCTTCCCCGTGGTTTCGCTCCGGCCCGGCCCGAAGGCTATCTGGTGCCGCCGCGGCTGGATTTCGGGCCGCGTTTTCGGACAGCCGGGATCATGGACGTCGTGCCGCCGAAGGTCACCGGCCATTATCGCGCTCTCCTGCCCTTGCCGCGACGGGACGGCAATGAGCAGGGCGGGGTGCCGCTGCCCTGGATTCTGGCGCCGCTCGGCAGTCATCTCGGGTTCAATCCCCGCAGCCCCGCGACCGGCGGGCACAAGATCATCTCGCGCTGGCTCGGCAGTTTCATTCCTTTCCCACGCACGCAACGCGAACGCATGGCCTCGCTCGATCCGCGTCCGTCCATCGAGGAACGCTACGGCGACAGGCAAGGCTATCGGGAGGCTTTTGCGGCCGCCGTCGATCATGCGATCCAGGAAGGTTTCCTGTTGGCGGAAGAACGCGAGGCCGTCATCGCCGACCAGATGGCCCTCTATGATCGGGTGATGGCGCGCTCGCTCGCCGGCGGCTGTGGTTGGCTGACGGGCACCACTTCCTGAAGCGGCCGCGCAGGCGGGCGTGGCGGAGAAGAAGGAAAGAGCAAGCCATGGCTGAGCATGTGGGCCTATCGTCATGCGGGAGACGGATGACCATGCCGGCCGCCGCCGGTGGAACGCGGATCGCGCGCTTGGCGGCGCTCGCTTTTGTGGTGGTTCTGACCGCCTGCGGCCGGCCGGAACCTTCGGTGATCAGGGTGGAGGATACCCAAGCGCGGCTGCTGCCGACGGGTGGCATGGGCGCGGTCTATTTCACACTCGTCAACGAGGGGGGAGCGGACCGTCTCGTTGATGTGATCGCCGCGCCGCCCGTGCTGGCCGGTGTCCATGAGTCGCGCCATGACAAGGGAATGGTGCGTATGATCGCGCGCGCCACCGTGCCGGTGCCCGCCCATGATCGTCTCCGGTTCGCGCCCGGCGGCCTGCATGTGATGCTCTCGCGCATCCCGCAGCCGCCGCCGTCGGTCTTGCATCTGACCTTGCGATTCGAGCGTCACCCCGACATCATGGTGAGCATTCCACTCGTATCGTCAGGGGCCGGGGGAGGTGATGGCCACTGACTATATGGCTGCGTGGCTGTGCATATGGAGGAAGGGGGGGAGAATGGGAGCGGTATCCAGCCATCACCCCGTCGTGATCCGGCCGGGACGCAGGCGTTGGGCCGGGATGTCCGCGCTGGTGGTCACGGCTTGGACGGTTGTGGGTCTGCCGGCGGGTGCAGCGGCCGGGGAGCGGGAGGGTCCCGCACGGGCCGAGCGCTGGGCGGTCACAGCCGCGCCGGCTCCGGACAGCCGGTCGGGCAACGCTGCCAAATCGCAGAAGGACGTGGCGCAGAAGACGGACCAAAAGGAGCGCTATCGCAAGCTTCCGCCCCAGTTTCCGCTGCCGGGTTGGTGGGCGCGGGTGCTGCAACAGCCCCGCAAGCTGTCTTTGGGCGCCGGCTTCGCCTTGCGGCCGCGCTACCCCGGTTCCGCCAAGCTCAAGCTTGGTCCGATCCTGTTCTTCGATGTCGAGATCAAGCGCAAATACTTCATCAATGTCACGGACGGCATCGGGCTTTACTTCTATCGTCGGGATAAGGGGCGGGATTTCTGGAGCCCCTATTTCGAGCTCAAGCTCTCGCTTGCGCCCGGTTTCGAGAACCGCTCGGCCAAGGAGTTTCCCGGCCTCGATCCGGTGGGCAAGACGGCGCTGCTCAAGCTGTCGGGCACGGTGGGCTATGGCGCGCTCGCGCTTGATGTCAGCACGAACACGGATGCCCTCGACCAGGGGCATGGCGGCAGCTTCATCACCTTCGCTCTTCAGGGAAAGCTGCGGGCCTTTGGAGAAACACTCGTCAGCCTCGGGCCTGAGGCGCGATTCGGTGGAGGCGACTATATGGACGCCTTCTATGGCGTCGATCGGTTTGAAAGCGCGGCAACGGGGCTGCCTGCGTTTCGACCCGGCAGCGGGTTCGAGCGGGTGGGCGGCAAGCTCCAAGTCGCCTATCCCCTTGCGCCGCATTGGACGCTGTTTTCGCTGCTGCGTTATGAAACGCTGATCGGTCGTGCCCGCCGCTCTCCCGTCACGCGGGACACGAATCGCCTCACCTTCGTCTTCGCCCTGGGCTACCGGTTCTAGCAGCTGTCCGGCTTTTCAGCGCGCGCGCAGGATTGTGACGCGCGCCAAGCGCAAGGGGAGGGAGGCCTAAAGGAAAAGGGGCGATGACACAGGAAACCATTCTCGGGCCGGATGCGCTCACGGCGATCGCATCCGATGAGCCGCCCCACCGGTACGTTCCGGTTCTGGATCGCCGAATGGCCGCGGTGGTGACGGAAGAAAGCGCAGGACCCACGATCGTGGCGCTTCACGGCAATCCGACATCCAGCTATCTGTGGCGCAACGTCATGCCCCATCTGACGCCCTTCGGCCGGGTGGTGGCGCCCGACCTTATTGGCATGGGGGCGAGCGACAAGTTGCCGGGCGCGGATCCGGACCGCTATTCCTACGCCGTCCACCGGCGCTTTCTCGACGCTTTTCTCGACCAGGTCGTGCCCGCCGGACCGGTGGTTCTGGTGCTGCATGACTGGGGCACGGCCTTAGGCATCGACTGGGCGCGTCGCCATCCAGAACGGGTGGTCGCCATCGCTTATATGGAAGGGCTGGTGGCGCCGCTTGCTTGGGCGGATTGGCCGGAGGCCGCACGCGGCATCTTTGCGGCTCTGCGCGGGCCCGAAGGCGAGAAACTGATCCTGGAGCAGAACCTGTTCGTGGAAAACATCCTGCCGGCCGGCGTGATGCGCAGGCTTCGCCCGGAGGAGATGGCCGTCTACCGCCGCCCCTATGCGCAACCGGGCGAGGACCGGCGGCCGACGCTCTCCTGGCCGCGGGCCGTGCCTTTCGATGGGGAGCCCGCCGAGACCCATCGGGTGCTGGCGGACAATCTCGCTTTTCTCAAGACCAGCCGCATTCCGAAACTGCTCGTGCTCGCCGAGCCGGGTGTGGTGGTGAGAGGGCGCGTGAAGGAACTGTGCGCAGGCCTGCCTGCCCAGCGGACGGTCACCGTCGCGGGGCTGCATTTCATCCAGGAAGACAGCCCCCACGCCATCGGCGGGGCGATCGCCGGCTTTCTCAAGGACACGCTGGCGTGAGCGGCCGCCATTCTTGACGACAGCCGGCCTGCTCGGGCACAAGCGCAGGCCCGAGGCGCGAAAGCCCTCCGCTATCCGACGTCCTCGTCCGGGCGTCGCCCACAGAATCACGAATACATGAGCAGGGGTTGCGGGTATGCCTGATCTCGTCTTACTGCGTCATGGCCAGAGCCAGTGGAATCTGGAAAATCGCTTCACGGGCTGGACGGATATCGATCTGACCGAGGAAGGCCGCCGACAAGCCTGGCGCGCCGGCGAGCTGATGGCCGCCCATGAGCTGTTGCCGAGCTACTGCTTCACCTCGGTGTTGACCCGGGCGATCCGCACGGCCTGTCTGGCGCTCGATGCCATGGAACGGATGTGGATCCCGGTGGAGAAGCATTGGCGACTCAACGAGCGCCATTATGGGGCGCTGCAGGGGCTCAACAAGAAGGAGATGGCGGACAAGGTCGGCGCAGAGCAGGTGCGTATCTGGCGCCGTTCCTATGATGTGCCGCCGCCGCCGCTCGACGCCGACGATCCGCGTCTGCCGCATGGCGACCCGCGCTATCGGGATGTCGATCCGGCTCTGCTGCCCCGCACGGAGAGCCTGAAGGACACCGTCCAGCGGTTTCTGCCGCTGTGGGAGGAGCGGATCGCCCCCACGCTCAAAGCCGGCGAGACCGTGCTGGTGGCCGCGCACGGCAACAGCCTGCGCGCGCTCGTCAAATATCTGGATGGCATCTCGGATGCGGACATCCCCGGGCTCGAAATCCCGACCGGTCGTCCCCTGCTGTATCGCCTGGATGACCGGCTGCGGCCCATCACGCATTACTATCTCGACGAACAATCACCCGGCTGATCCGGTCTCCTGCCGGCTCGGGCCTGCTGGCGGATTGTCCGCATAGGGCTGCAGACGGCGGGCGAGGCGGCGCAGGGCGCGGCCTTCCAGGCCTTCTTGCACCGCGGTGAGAAGAGCCATCGCCCGCTCCTTCAGGATCCGGGTGAAGGCATCGCGCGCGGGCAACATGTGGGCGCGCCGCAACAGAGCAAGGCCGGTTCGCATGTCTTCGCCGCCAAAGGCGACCAGCAGCAGACCGGCGCCGATCACGATCGCCGGCGCATCCGGCGCCCTCTCCAGGGCTTCGGAGAAAAGACGGCGCGCGGCGCCCTTCGTCGCCCCGAAGAGCAGGGGCGCAACGAGGCCGCCGGCTCCAAGCCGCGTGCGGCCATGCCAGGTTCCGATCGCAGCCAGGACGTAGGGATCCTTGGGTGCCAGCTTGCGGGCCCGGGCCAGGAGCGTCCAGGCGCGGCGGACGTCTCCGATGCGCCGGCTGGTGACGGCGCGAAAGCCATAGGCAGCGGCCGCCTGGAGAAGGGCGGTCAGATTCTCCGGATCCTGCGCGAGCGCCCGTTCGGCGAGCGCGATCGCGCGAGCGAGGAGGCGGCTGCGCGCCTTGCCGGGGGGCAGGAAGGCCCCCTTGGCGAGCAGGGCCCGGGCGGCAAGC
This sequence comes from uncultured Sphingomonadales bacterium, assembly GCA_964547755.1. GTDB lineage: Bacteria > Pseudomonadota > Alphaproteobacteria > Sphingomonadales > Rhodothalassiaceae > J084. Next base: position 26,214 of record CAZJPA010000001.1, on the reverse strand, counting down.
GCCAGCACCGGCGCACAGGGGCTCTTTACGGCCTGCGCCACCGCTGCGTCGTAGTCACCGGCCGTTAAGAGCTCTTCGACGGCCTGCTGGGGGCAAGCATCGACGGCCAACACCGGATTCCCGCCGGCCAGCCAGACCAGCGCGACCAGCAACCCGGCCAGCGTCCAGCGATGCGAACATGGCCGACCGAACGAAAATGCGAGCGATCGCGGCACGCCCCTCCTCTCCCTCTTGCGCGCAGTCGGCTTCTTTTCTCATGAAGATCGGGGGTCTGCCAAGGATAAGGCGTGCCAGACCGCAGGCGCACACAGACGGAATCGGTGACGGACCCGTGTGGGATCCCGATCTTTGCCATGCGCGGAAGAACGGAGGAGACGGCCGCTTAAGACGCAGGCTTATTTGACGGGGGCCAGAACCATCGTCATCTGCCGGCCTTCCATCTTCGGGCCGCTCTCGACCTTGCCGAGCGCGTCCAGCCGGGCCTGCGCCCGTTCGAGCACGTCGCGCCCCAGCTCCTGATGTGACAACTCGCGGCCACGGAAGCGGATCGTGAGCTTGACCTTGTCACCATTCGTCAAGAAGCGCTCGGCCGCTTTCATCTTGGTATCGAAATCGTGATCGTCGATGGTCGGCCGCATCTTGAGCTCTTTGACATCTTGGGTCTTCTGCTTTTTCCTGGCGGCGGCGGCCTTCTTCTGCTGCTCGTATTTGTATTTGCCAAAGTCCATCACCTTGCAGACGGGCGGCGAGGACTGCGGCGCGATCTCGACGAGGTCGAGCCCCACTTCCTCCGCCATTTTGCGGGCGGTGCCGATATCGACGATGCCATGATTTTGCCCGTCCGGGCCAATGAGGCGTACTTCCCGTGCGGTGATGGCGTCATTGACCCGCGGTCCCGAGGAGCGGGGCTGCGGGCCCATTCTGCGGCGCGCGTCAGCGATTGTCTGGTTCTCCCTTTTCTGTTTGCGTCTTTAGCCCATAACACGCTCATCCCGGCGTCTGCTGCGCCGGGAAACGGCATCATAACCCAAGGTTTGCGCGAATGGGAGTGACCGAAAAGCCACAATCGCGAAAAAAAGTCACAACAACGGCTGCGCAGACGTTCATGCCGGGGGGTGGGCCGCCGCTGCGAGCTTGGTCACCAGCGCGTCGAGATCGAGTGTTTCCTGGCGTTCTGCGCCGCGGCTGCGCAGGGTCACGCGCCGCTCTTCGGCCTCGCGGCGGCCGATGATGACAAGATGCGGCACCTTGGCGAGCGTGTGTTCGCGGATCTTGTAGCTGATTTTTTCGTTGCGCAGATCGGCTTCCACGCGCAAGCCCGCCTTTTTCAAGGCTTCTGTGACTTCTTGCGCCCAAGGGTCGCCATCGCTCGTGATGGTCAGCACGGCCGCCTGCACCGGCGCCAGCCACAGCGGCAGCCAGCCCGCATAATGCTCGATGAGAATGCCGATGAAGCGTTCGAAAGAGCCCAGGATCGCCCGGTGCAGCATCACCGGGCGGTGGCGTTCGCCGTCTGCACCGATGTAATGGGCGTCCAATCGTTCGGGCAACACGAAATCCACCTGGAGCGTGCCGCACTGCCAATCGCGCCCGATCGCATCCCGCAGCACGAATTCGAGCTTGGGACCGTAGAAAGCGCCCTCGCCCGGGTTGTGCTCGACTGCGAGCCCCATCGCCCGCACGGCATCTTGCAGCGCGGCCTCGGCCCGATCCCAGGTTTCGTCCGATCCGGCCCGTTTTTCGGGGCGGTCAGCGAATTTGATGGTGACATCCGCAAATCCGAGATCGCGGTAGACCTGGAAGAGCAGCTCGGTAAACGCCCGGGTTTCGGATTCGATCTGGTCTTGCATGCAGAAGATGTGGGCGTCGTCCTGCACGAAGCCGCGCACCCGCATCAGCCCGTGCATGGCCCCGGACGGCTCGTAGCGGTGGCAGGAGCCGAATTCGGCCAGCCGCAGCGGCAGCTCGCGGTAGCTGTGGATACGGCGATTGAAGACCTGCACATGGCAGGGACAATTCATGGGCTTGATCGCAAAATCGCGCGCGTCGATTTCGAGCGCATACATGTTCTCGCGAAACTTCTCCCAATGACCGGAGCGCTCCCAGAGCGAGCGATCGACGATCATCGGCGTGTTGATCTCCTGATAGCCTGCGGCATCGAGCCGGCGGCGCATGTAGGCCTGAAGCGCCCGGTAGATGGTCCAGCCCTTGGGGTGCCAGAAAACCATGCCCGGCGCCTCTTCTTGAAGGTGGAAGAGGTCGAGCTGCTTGCCGAGCCGGCGATGATCGCGGCGCTCGGCCTCCTCCAGGCGGTGGAGATAGGCCTTGAGTTCCTTCTCGTCGCGCCAGGCGGTGCCGTAGATGCGCTGGAGCATGGGATTGCGGGAATCGCCGCGCCAGTAGGCCCCGGCGATCCGCATCAGCTTGAAGGCATGCCCCGTGTGCCGGGAGGTCGGCATGTGGGGGCCGCGGCACAGGTCGAGCCAGTTCTCGCCGTGGCGGTAGATCGAGATTTCCTCGTCTGCGGGCAGATCGGCGATGATCTCGGCCTTGTAGTCCTCGCCGATGGAGCGGAAGAAACGGATCGCCTCCTCCCGGTCCCAGACCTCGCGGCGGATGGGTTCGGCGCGGTCCACGATCTCGTGCATGCGTTGCTCGATCCGCTCCAGATCCTCCGGGGTGAAAGGGTCGTCGCGCGCGAAATCGTAATAAAAGCCGTCTTCGATGGTGGGGCCGATGGTCACCTGCGTGCCGGGGTAGAGCTCCTGGACGGCCTCGGCCAGGATATGGGCGGCATCGTGGCGGATCAGCTCCAGCGCCTCGGGGCTCTTGCGGGTGACGATCTCGACCGCCGCATCCTCGGTGATCGGCAGGTAAAGATCACGCAGCTGCCCATTCACCTTGACGGCGAGCGCTGCTTTCGCCAACCCCGGACCGATGTCGCGCGCGATTTCCTCGCCGGTGGGCGCGTGATCGTATTCACGCACGCTGCCGTCAGGAAGCGTGATCCGCACATGATCTGTGGTGACAGCCGTTTCACTCATCGCCATGCTCTCTCGCATTCCGCCCGGCGCCGCTTTCCCCGGCCCTGTTTTGCGCGCAAGATCGCGCTGAGCGGGTTTCCGATCGCCGCAGTAACCTTCGCCACATCCCCGGTCAAGTCTGCGCGAAGACGGGTGACAAAGCCTCGCAGTTTGCCGCACCGGCCGAAAACGCACAGCTTGCCAAGAAGGCGCTGCATCCGCTAGGTGAGAAAATCCGTAAGATTGCACTGAGACATTCCAAGAACCGCGCTCGGAATACAGAGTCATGCCGTCTTTTGTCGCAGTCGCCGGTCGCCGGATCGCCTATGAATTTGTCCCGGGCGAGACACCGACCCTCGTGTTTCTGGGAGGCCTGCGCTCGGACATGACCGGGACCAAGGCCAGCTTTCTGGCCGAGTGGGCCCGCAAGCGCGGACAGGCGTATCTGCGGCTGGACTATTCCGGTCACGGCGCCTCCTCCGGCCGGTTTGAGGACGGGCGAATCGGTCATTGGCTTGCGGATGCGCTCGCGGTGATCGAGACGGCGAGCGAGGGACCGGTGGTCCTGGTCGGCAGCTCGCTCGGCGGCTGGATGGCACTGCTCGCCGCTCGCCGTTTGCCCGAGCGGGTGCGGGGCCTGCTGTTGATCGCGCCGGCCCCCGATTTTACCGAGCGGCTGATCTGGAACGCGCTCACAGGCGAAGAGCGCGCGCGTCTCGAACGCGATGGTCATCTGACATTGCCCGCAGCCGAGGAGGGCATGGAGCCGCTCGTGATCTCCTACGCCTTTATCACCGAGGCGCGAGAGCATCTCGTGCTCAAGGGCTATAATCCGGTCCCGATCCATGTGCCGGTGCGCATTCTTCACGGCATGCGGGACAAGGACGTGCCGTGGGAGCTGTCGTTCGAGCTGATGGAACGGCTGCTGGCCGAAGATGTGGCGCTCACCCTGGTGCGGGACGGGGATCATCGCCTTTCCAGCCCGGGCGATCTGCGGCGTCTCCAAGCGACGCTTGCGGAACTTCTCGAGACAGTCGCGGCCGAAAGCCAAGAATAGCAAGCCAAGAATAGCGTAAGCCCGCCGGGGGGGCGAAACGGTCAATGCGGTGGCTGCGGGCGATCGGGCGCCGGGGAGGGGTGCTCTTCCAGAGGGGCACGCTCTTCCAATGCGCGCAGTTCGGCCTGAAGGCGGGTGAATTCGGCCTGGAGGTGGGCGAATTCGGTATTGAGCCGCTCGTATCGGGGAGAGAGCACCGCCAACAGCCGGTCATCGAACGCTTCTTCTGCGCCGGCCTGATGAAGGATGCGCCGCCGCTCCTGCAACGCCCGCCGCCGTTCCATGAGCGCGCGCTGTCGTTCACCGAGCGCCCGCAGCCGCTGGGCGAGCATCCGGCGGCGCTCACGATCGAGGCCGGCCACGGCGGTTGCGAGATTGCGCTGGATCTTGGCTTGCAGTCGCTCCTGGGCCCGCCGCAAACGGGCGTAGGCGGCATCGAGCCGCTGTCTGTCGAAAGGTTCGGCTGTCAGAGCCGCCTGCACGGCTTCCTGTGCTGCGCGTAGCTCGGCCAGATCCCGGGCGAAGGCGCTGTTCTCATGGTGCAGCTTCGCCAGGAAGGGCGCGCGCAGATCCGGCGGCAAGGCTTCTTCCGGTATCGTGAAGTCCACGATGAAACGCCGCGTCGTGCCGGATTCGGCATTGTCCCCATGCCAAGCCCCGCCCAGCCACAGACCGAGCACGAAGACATTCGTCGCCAAGGACAGGGCGGTCACGGTCAGGAGGATGCGGCTGCGCCGGTCCATCAGATGCGTCCCTCCGGCCAGCTGTCGGGCAGCGGCAGCTCGGCCGTGATCAGCGGTGTGACGTCGAGCGTGATCACCGGCCGTCGCTCCAGACTGCCGATCACGATGCCGGCGATGAGCGCAACCAGCAAGAGCGCCGCATGGCCCAAGATCAGGGGACGAAGGCAGGTATCCTGCCACCAACGGACCAGATCATCCATCGGGTTTCCATCCGTTCCGGCGTTCTGCCGGGCGGCGGCGTCGGCTTCCGGAATACGCTTCAATCGGGTGAGAAAGGCGGCATCGGGGGGGCGAGGGGCCGGCCAGTGCGCAAGGAGGGACGCGAGCTCATCCTTATCCGCCGCCGCGGTCGGGTGCGGTTGACCGCGGCTTCTTTCCAAGCGGATCCTGGCGGCGCGCCATGGTCGAATCCGCATCCACCGCATTCTCATCGCCTTCCTGTCGGTCATGGACTATTCGTCCTTTCCCTTATCCCTTCGTGAGGGTGAGCGCCAGATGCCGCCGCGCCCGCACGAGCAACGCTTCCAGGGCCTTGATGGAAACACCCATCGCCCTCGCCGCCTCGCGATTGGACAGGCCCTCGTAAGTGGTGAGCACCACCGCCCATCGCTGACGCTCGGGCAAGGCGGCAATCGCTTGGCGGACCGCATGCACGCGGTCCAGCCGCTCGACGCCCTGCCAGTCCGCGGGCACCGCCGTCAGGTCCACGGAGCCGGTCGCCGGTCGTCGCCGCAACCGGCGCTGCCGATCCCGACAGACATTGATCAGCACCCGGATGAACCAATTGCGAAACCGGCCGCGGTCGGGCCGGAAGCGCCGCGCCTCGCGCCAGAGCCGCTGGAACGCTTCCTGGACCGCATCTTCGGCATCGGCTCGGTTCTGGAGAATGCGTTCGGCGATTCGCAGGGCGGGCGCGGCATGACGATCGACAAGGACGCGAAAGGCCGCCGCATCCCGCGCGCCGGCGACAGCCGCCACCAGCTCCTCGTCGCAGCATGTGCGGCCGTCGGCCGGAAATTCGTCCTTGCGCATCCACGCTTGCCGCATCATCCAGTCCTCATGGGTTCTATACGCGCAAAGCCGACCCAACCCTGCGGCCGCAGATAATCTCCGCACGCCAGCATGCCAGATCGCCGGACCGCGCGCCAGCCAGCACTTCGGCGGATCGCGGCGATCGATTCCAGGGACTGCAGGGGGCGTGGGGCGGACGCTAGGGAGCGGCTGCCGGTGGCGCAAGCGGGGCTGTCACCGTCTGGACCCGGCCGTCGGGCAGCAAGGCTTCTGCGGTGAGCGCGACAGCCTGAGCACACAGCTCTTCCGCCGGATCCCACCAGATGCGCCAAGGCGCGGCCCGGTCTTCACCGAGCGGGCAACGGCGGCCATCGGCGGACGTGGCCACAAAACGTATGGTGATCGGGATCTGCCCACGCGCCGCTGCTGCGCCCGCCGGGCCGGTGATCTCCACGCGCGCATATCCCGCCGCACCTGGCTTCGGCAGATGCAGCGAGACATGTGGGGGCGGCAGCTTGGACGGCTTTGCGATCTCGGCTGTCAAGACCGCATAGGAAAGTGGCGGCAAGGACAGGTGGAGGCGGGGATGTGCCGGATCGCCGGCGGCCTCGGCCCGGACTCGGCCGCCGAGGTCGGCTGTCGCCTGCCGCAGGGCCCAGGGACCGGCGGCGGCGGTGGTGAATTCGGCCGTGCGCCTCTCGCGCGCGGTATTGAGGGCGACGACGAATTCACGGCCCGCTTGCGGATCGATGCGCGAGAAGACGAACAGGCCCGGCCCATCGTCGGCGAAGCGCGTGATCTGAATGCCGCTCTCAAGCGCCGATGCGCTGCGCCGCAACCTCGCCATTGCGCGGATGCGGCGATAGAGCGGGTGCGTGACGTCGAAATTGTCGCGCGCGGTCGCCCCGACCGCGCCCCCGATGACCGGATCGTCGTTGTAGACGGCAACTTGCGAGGCGAACATGTCCTGGCGCGCCAACTGATCGCCGCCATCGCCGGTAAACCCCTGCTCGGCGCCGTAATAGACGACGGGGGTGCCGCGCGCGAAGAACAGCAGGGCGTGGCCGAGTGTCGCACGCGCCAGCATCTCGCGCGGGTCCGCATCGTCGCCGAGAGCGGCGCGGATCGCATGACCGAAGCGGCCCATGTCGTGATTGCCGATGAAGGTGAACAGCTGATCGGCGCCGCGGCCCGGCGCGGTGTAGAGGTCGTCGGCGGCGAAGACATCGGCGAGCCGACGCAGCGAGCCGGTGCCGGCGATCGCTGCACGCGCCGCATAGGCGAACGGGAAATCGAGCACCGCAGGAAAGCCGACCGCGCGCACGAAGCGGGCGAGATAGCGGGGATCGTGATGCGCGACCTCGCCGAAGATGGCGAAATCGGGAATGCCGCTCTTTTTCGCCTCCGCCAGCATCGCCGGCAGGAAGACCCGCCAGAAGCCATCGTCTACATGGCGGGCGGTATCGATGCGGAAACCGTCCACGCGGAAACGCCGGATCCAGTCACGGAAGATCGCGATCATGCCGGCGCGCACCCGCGGATGTTCGGTGAAGAGATCGTCGAGGCCGAAGAAGTCCCCATAGGTCGAGCTTTCGCCCTCAAAGGTCGAATTGCCGCGGTTGTGGTAGTAGATCGGATCGTTGAGCCAGCCCGGCACCTTCACCCGGCGTTCGGACTTCGGCACGAAGGGTGTATAGGCCCAGCGCGGATCGGTGAGATGCGCGAAGTTCTCCGGCGTCTGATGCACCGGATCATCGCCAAGGAATCCTTCGTTGATCGGCGGGCCGTCGGGGCCGCCGACCGTCGTCCAAGGATAGTCGGCGATCGCACGATAGGGACAGCCGGCCGCTGGGACGCCGCTCATGATGTCGCCGCTGGTCGCGCATTCGCGATATTGGATGACGTCGGCGGTGTGGTTGACGACGATGTCCATGAAGACCTTCATCCCGCGCGCATGCGCCGCCCGGACCAGCCGGGCGAAGTCGGCGTTCGTGCCCAGATGGGGGTCCACCTGGGTGAAGTCGGTGATCCAGTAGCCGTGATAGGCCGCCGATTCCGCGCCCTTCGGCCCCTGGACCGGCTTGTTCTTGAAAATCGGCGTCACCCAGACCGCGTTCGCCCCCAGCCCCGCGATGTAGTCGAGGCGCTCTTCCAGCCCTTTCAGATCGCCACCGTGAAAGAAGCCCTTGTGGGTAGGGTCGAAGCCGTGATCGGTGCGCGTGCCTGCGATCCCGCCGCGATCGTTCGTCGGATCGCCATTGGCGAAGCGGTCGGGCATGACGAAATAGACGACATCCCGGCGCGGATCACGGATCGGATTCGCCGGCACCGTGACGGGCGAGAACCCGCCATCACCTCCTTGTGCCTGTGCCGGTCCGGGGCCGGAGGCAAGCAACGGCAAGATCAGCAATGCGAAGGAGAAACAGCAGGACATCCGCGCAGGATCCGCCCGGCGCATCCGATCCGCCCAACGCATCGCCGCGACGCCGTTCCTTCGCTTTTTCGCCGTCTTCTTCCTTTTCGCCGTCCCCTTGCCATCCAGCATGCTGACTGTCTTCCCTTTCCGGTGATCGAATCGCACGCGGGAGAATGCTAGTCGCGGCTGCGGTTTTTTGCAATCCTTGTGCATATTTCGCAAAATTCTTGCAAATCGCGCGGGATTCCGCTTAGCTGGCGGCAAGATGGCGCCGGCCGCGCCGACAGTTTCACAGGGCAGACTCATAGGGCAGGCTCACAGGGCGAAGGCAGGAGGGAGGAGATGATGGAAGGCGTGATTCATGGGCTGAGCGGGCTCGATTTGACGGTGATCGCCCTTTATCTCGTCGGCACCATCGCGCTCGGCATCTGGCTCGGCCGCCGTCACGAGACGGCCGAAGACTTCTTTCTTGCCGGGCGCGGCATGGTCTGGCCGGTGATCGGCTTTTCGCTGTTTGCCTCCAACATCTCGAGCTCCACCCTCGTCGGTCTGGCGGGTGACGCCTATGGCGCCGGGATTTCGGTCTACAATTACGAATGGATGGCGGCGGTTGTGCTGGTCGTCTTCGCGGTCTTCTTTCTGCCGGTGATCCTGCGGGCACGGGTCTACACCATGCCGGAATTTCTCGCCCGGCGCTACTCGCAGGGCGCGCGGACCTATTTTGCCGGGCTGACCCTGTTTCTCAACATCGTCGTGGACACCGCCGGCGGCCTCTATGCCGGCAGTCTGATCTTGAAGATGATCTTCCCCGATCTGTCGATCCCGCTGATCGTCGCCGGCCTGGCGCTGGCGGCCGGCATCTATACGGCTTTCGGCGGGCTGAAGGCGGTGATGGTGACCGATGTGTTGCAGGCGGTGCTGCTGATCGCCGGCTCCGTGGTGATCTCGGTGGCCGCCTGGCAGGCAGCCGGCGGCTGGGAAGCGATGACGGCCGCCGTGCCGGCCGACAAGCTCAGCCTCATCCGTCCCGCCGATGATCCGGCGATGCCCTGGCCGGGGCTCGTGACCGGCGCCTTTCTGCTCGGTTTTTATTTCTGGTGTGCCAATCAGTTCATGGTCCAGCGCGTGCTTGCGGCAAAAACGATCGATCACGGACGCTTCGGCGCGCTGTTCGCCGGTGCGCTGAAACTGCCGGTGCTGTTCATCATGGTGCTGCCGGGCAGTTTCGCGCTCGTGCTCTATCCGGACTTGCCGCGCGCCGATCTCGTCTATCCGACACTGATGTTCGACCTGTTGCCGGCCGGTATGCTGGGGCTGGTGCTGGCGGGCTTCGTCGCTGCGCTCATGTCGCAGATCGATTCCACGCTCAATTCCGCCTCGACGCTCGTGACGATGGATTTCGTGCGGCGCCTGCGTCCCGATCTCGATGCTCATCGGCTGATGCGTGTCGGTCAGGTGACGACCGTTGTGGTCATGGTGCTGGCGGTCGCCTGGGCGCCGCAGATCGCCCGCTTTGAGTCGCTGTTTCGCTATCTTCAGGTGATGCTCGCCTACACGGTGCCGCCGATCGTCGCGCTCTATGTGATGGGCGTCTTCTGGCCGCGCGCCAACGCCCGCGGCGCGCATTGGGCGCTCGTCGTCGGCAGCATCGCCGGGATCGTCCTGCTGCTCGTCAACGAGGTCTGGGCGGATCAGCGGATCATCCACTTCCTCTATGTCGCGCCGATCCTCTTTCTCGTCTCGGCCGTGGTGCTGGCGATCGCGAGCCTCACCGCACCGGCGCCCGAGCGAATGGCGATCGCCGATCTCCTCTGGTCGCGCGAGACCTGGACAGCCGAAAGCGCGGAGCTCAAGGCCAAGCCCTGGTGGCGGAACTACCGGGTGCTGGCGCTCGTGCTGGTCGCTGCCACCGCCTGGGTCGTGACGGCCTTCCGGTAAGTCGCCTCACCCGCTGAAGGTGAGCCAGACGGCGCCGATGAGGGCGACGAGCAGCAGGCTCAAGGCGAGATCGGCGCGGCGCGCGGACGCGGTTCCGCCGGGGCGCAGGCCGCCGGCGAAGGTCAGCCGACGCACGTCTTCAGGCGGCGGCGCGCTCGTCAGGCTGACCATCACCAGCACGAAGACCGAAAGCGTGAACAGACCAATCGCGATATGCAGGAAGTTGACCTGCGCGAAGGCAAGCCACCAGCCGGAAAGATGCGCTTCAGCCAACTCGGCCACGAGCCGCGCGAGCCCGCCGACGAAGCCGACCGCCAGCGCCGCCGCCGCACCGCGCGCATTGGCCCGCGGCCACAGCACGCCGACCAGGAAGACGGCGGCGATCGGCGGCGAGATATAGGCCTGGACACTCTGCAGATAGGTGAACAGCCGGCCCGAGATCGCCCCCATGAAGGGGATCCAGGCGATTCCGAGGCCGATCAGGGCCAGCACCGCCAATTGCCCGACGACGACGAGATGGCGCTCGCCGGCGCGCGGGTGTAGACGCTTGTAGATGTCGATCGTGAACACGGTGGCGCAGGAGTTGAAGACGGAAGACAGCGAACTCATCAGCGCGGCCAGGAATCCGGCGACCACCACCCCTTTGAGCCCCACCGGCAGGACATGGCCGATGAGGGCGGGAAGTGCGGCGTCGGATCGATCGAGGACGATCGCACCCTGCTGGGCGAGCGCGAAGGCGACGATGCCCGGCAGGACGAAGAGAAAGAGGGGAAGCTGCTTCAGGAAACCGGCGAGGATGGTGCCGCGGCGCGCATCCGTCTCGCTCTTGGCGGACAGCACCCGCTGGACGATGTACTGGTCCGTGCACCAGTACCACACCCCCAGGATCGGTGCGCCGAAGAGGATCCCGGTCCAGGGGAATTCCGGATCCGAAAGCGTGCGCCAGAGATCGAAATGCGCGCTGCCCGCGCTCATCCGCACGCCATCCCAGCCGCCCGCCGCATCGAGCCCCAGCCAGGTGACGATACCGGCACCGGCGAGCAGAATCACGGTCTGAACGAGGTCGGTATAGAGCACCGCCTTGAGACCGCCGGCCAGGGTATAAAGACCGGTCGCCGCCACCACGACGAGGGCGCCGGTCCAGAAGTCGATCCCCATCAGCGACTCGAAGATGATGCCGCCGGCGGCGATGGTGACCGCGATCTTGGTCAGCACGTAGCCGACGATCGAGATCACCGCGAGATAGGTGCGCGCGCCCGATGAATAGCGGCGCTCGAGGAACTCCGGCATCGTGAAGACGCCGCTCCTCAAATAGAAGGGGACGAACAGCCAGCCGAGCAGAAGAAGCACGAGTCCCGCGATGATCTCGAACTGGGCGACCGGAACCCCGCTGGCCGCACCCGAGCCGGCAAGCCCCACGAGATGTTCGGAACCGATGTTGGAAGCGAACAGCGACGCCCCGATCACCAGCCAACCGGCTTTGCGTCCGGCGAGGAAATAGTCTTCGGTGTCGCGGGTATGGCGCCCTCCCCAGCGGGCCCACGCCGCGACCGCGAAGACGATCGCGAAATAGACGGCGATAATCGCCCAGTCGACAGCGGCCAGATGGCTTTTCATGGACCTCCTCCCCGTTGAAACGTCCCTTTTGAATCGGTGCCGGTGAATTCGGTGCCGGGACCGGGCACCATGCGCGCCCGGTCCCGCCGACAACCCTTCCCGGGTTAGTTCTGCCAGTTCACCCGGATCGTCGCCGTGCCGCTCGCCGGACTGGTGAAGCCGTGGTTCCAGCCGCCCTCCCAGACGACGTTGCCGGCACCGTCACGCTTGATGAACTTGAACTCGATCCATCGTCCGGCCGGCACGCTGACGTCGAAATACCAGCTCGGATAGGCTTCCTCCACCTGATTGAAGAACGGGCCGATGGCAACACCGTCGGCCGTACTCCAGTTTCCGAGCTCGTGGACCGAACCCGTCAGATAGACGTTCTGACCGAAGAAGGTGGTGGCGTTGTCGACGATGAAGCGCACCGACACCTGTGGTCCTGTCAGGATCTCGAAACGGGGATAGGGCGCGCTTGTCACACCACCGCTCGTCTTCACCGTGATGTCCTGGACGCTGCCGGGAAGGTTCGGCACCGTGACCGTGATCCGGCTGTCCGACCAGCTCTGAACGGATGCTGCGGTCGCACCGAAGAGGACCTGACCGGCCTGCGCGCCGAAGCCCTCGCCGTCGATGGTGACGGTGGCACCGACGCGCCCCATCATCGGGCCGACATGGCCGATCGCCGGGCCGCTTGCCGGCGCATTGGCCTGCCAGACGGCGACTTCACCGGGCGCGAGCGCGAAAGGCACGACCGAGCCGTCGGCGTTGACGGTGATGGCATTGCCGTCGAGCAGGCCGCCGAGCACGTCTGCATAGCCGCCCGCCGGCAGGGCCGTATAGAGGCCGGTGATGGTGACGGTCGCGCTCGTCGAACGGTTGATCGCCACCAGCACGACATGGCCGCGGAACCGCCGTTCATAGATGTAGACGTCGTTGTTGATCCAGCGTTGCTGCGTCGTGCCCCAGGCGAGCGCCGGGTTGCTGCGACGCAAGGCCGCGAGAGTCTGGATGATCCGGTAGGCGCGGGTGGTGCGATCGAAACCGGTCATCATCGCACGATTGGTGGGGTCGCCCGAACCCGTCATGTATTGCTCGGTTCCGTAATAGACGACCGGTGTGCCGCGTGAGGTCAGCAACACGGCGAGCGCCATGTCGGTGCGGCGCGGATCGGCGCCCGGCTGATGGAAGCGCGCCATGTCGTGATTGTCGATGAAGGGCAGCTGGTCGATCACCTCGTCATAGTCGGCCGCGGTGCCCTGGATCATGGCGTCGAAGTCGTACCAGCTGGCCGTGCCGTCGCGCAGCACCTGCCGGATCGTCTGGCCGTAGCGGAAGTCGAGCAGGCTCATACCGCTCTCGTTGGCGAAGCGATGATTGAGCGGATCGACCTCGCCGACGCCCAAGAACCATTCGCCGAAGGTGAAGACGGCGCGATGCGCATAGAGCGCATCCACCCAATTCTTCGTCCAACCCGGTGGCATGTGCTTGACCGCATCGACGCGCACCCCGTCCACGCCCATGTCCAGCCAGAGCGCGATCGCCGCCTTCATGTAGGAATCGAGGGTCGGGTTCTGTTGGTCATAGTCGGCAAGGTCGAAGAGGCTGCGATAGATGCCGTCTTCATAGGTCGAGAAATCGGTGCCGCCATTGTGATGGAAGAGCCCCGTCGGGTCGTTGTTCAAAGAGGCGATGAAGATGCCGTCGTCGTAGAGCGCGCCGTCCTCCATATAGGAGGGATCGCCTTCGCGCGAGGGTGAGGTGTGGTTCGGCGTGAAGTCGATGATCACCTTGATGCCGTTGGCATGCGCCACCGCGATCAGATTGGCGAAGTCGGCCATCGAGCCGAAGAAGGGGTTGGGCCGCTTGTAGTCGCGCGCCCAGAAGCCGTGATACGAGGTGGCTCCCGTGGCATCCGGCGTGACCGCGAAGATGTTCTCGACCGGTTGCGAGATCCAGATCGCGCCCACCCCCATGTCTGTTAGATAGCCGTCCTGGATCTTCTGGACGATGCCGGCCCAGTCGCCGCCGCAATACTTGCGCAGATCCGCACACCCCGGGCTCGCCAGCGCGCCGGTCGCGTCATTGGTGGGGTCGCCGTTGACGAAGCGGTCGGTGACGATCTGGTAGACGACGTCACGGGTGTAATCGACGTCGTTCGAAACATTGCCGGCTCGGCCCGCCGGGGCGAGCGCGCCGGCCGCCAGCAGTCCGAGCACCAAGCCGGCACCAAGCCGGCGGCGCAAAGAGGCGATGCGGCTGTGCGCCGGTCTCGTGGCGCTGGGTGTCGATCCAGACATTCGTGATGGATTGGTCATGTTCCTCTCCTCCTGTGACTGTTTGACGATATCCCCTTGCGTGCAGGTTTGCTGCGGCGGCCGATCGGCTCAGGGCGTCTTCGCCGGCAGGGCCGCAAAGCGGATCGCCGTGCCACCGCCCGGCGCCAACTGCAGGATCAGCCGGTCGGCGGACGTCACGATGCGATGCTCGATGGCCAGCGATTCGGGATTGGTGCGCCAGTCGGCATCCTCGCCGTCGCGATAGATGTCGGCACGATAGCGCCGACCGGATTCGAGAAAGCCGAGATCGACGACGAGGCGGCGGCCGTGCTCGTCGGTGATCGCGCCGAGATACCAGTCGCGGCTGCGCTTGTCGGCGCGCGCGACCACCAGGTAATCGCCGATCTCGCCCATCAGCGCGCGGGTGTCGCGCCAGTCGGTCGGCACGTCCTCGATGAAGCGAAAGGCATCCGGCCGCGCCTCGTAGTTCTCCGGCAGGTCGGCGGCCATCTGCAGCGGCGAGTAGATGACGACATAAAGCGCCAGCTGCTTGGCCAGCGTCGTGTGCACGCGGAACGGCGAGTCGGGGCCATGAAAACGCAGCTTGAAGATGCCGGGCGTGAAATCCATCGGTCCGGCGAGCAAGCGGGTGAAGGGCAGGATGGTGGTGTGGTCGGGCGGATTGCCGGCCGACCAGGCGTTGTACTCCTGCCCGCGTGCGCCTTCGCGCGTCATCCAGTTCGGCCAGGTGCGGGACAGCCCGGTATCCTTGACCGGTTCGTGGGTGTCGATGGCGATATGGTGGCGGGCCGCCACTTCCAGAACTTTTTGCATGTGGCGGACCATGTATTGCCCGTGCTGCCACTCCCGGCGCTCGCGGCCCATCTCGTCGTGGCGGCGGATGTGGCCGTTGACTGCGACATAGCCGGTCTTGACCACCCGCACGCCGTGCGCGGCCATATAGGCCATGGCGTCTTCCAATTGGCGTTCGTAGTTTTCGATTCCGCCCGAGGTCTCGTGATGGCCGATGATCCGGACACCCTTTTCGGCGGCGTAGCGGGCGAGCGCGTCGAAGTCGGTGTCGGGTGCCGGCGTCGTGAAGGCGAAGCGGTCGGCGTTCGCCATCCAGTCGCCGTCCCAGCCGACGTTCCAGCCCTCCACCAACACGCCGTCGAAACCATGGGCGGCGGCGAAGTCGATGTAGCGCTTGACGTTTTCGGTGGTGGCGCCATGGCGTGGACCGGTCGCCCAGGTGGAGCGGCCGATGTGCATCTCCCACCACACCCCGACATATTTGCCGGGCCGGATCCAGGAGGTGTCGGCGATCCGGCTCGGCTCGTTGAGATTCAAGGTGATGGCGGCGGCTGCGATCAGATCGACCGCGCGATCGGTGACGATCAGCGTCCGCCAAGGGGTGCGGAAGCCGCCCGCAAGATGGGCCTTTGCGCCGTCGCTCCAGGGCACGAGATCGGCCTTGAGGGTGGTACCCGTTTCACGCGAGAGGGTCATTTCGGGATAGTCGACGAGCGCGGCCTCATGAATGGAGAGATAAATCCCGGTGGCCGTCTTCATGGTCAGCGGCGTGATCGCCCCGCGGATCGCCGAGACCGGACCGCGGCGATAAAGGTATTCGTAGCGATTCGGCAGATAGGAACCGATCCACCAGGCCGTGTGATCACCGGCAAGGGCGAATTCGGTGAGCTCGTCCTCGACGATGCGCGGCGCATCGGCGCCCGCTGTGCCCGCCGGCACATGATAGCGGAATCCGACGCCGGTATCGAAGAGACGGAAGATGATCGTCAGCGCGGTGCGCTCCGGTGTGCCGGCGCGGGCGAGCGAGACGACGAGCTCTCGATAATGGTTGCGGATGCGCGCCCATTGTCCCCAGACCGGTTGCCAGGTCTCGTCCACCTCCCGCGTCGCATGCGCATGCATGACGAGTCCGTCGGCCAGCGATGGCTCGCCGGCAAGCCGCAGACCGAGACGCGAAGGCGCGATCACCTCCTCGCCGAACCGCAGCAACCGCCAGAACGGCCGCCCCTGTGCATCGAGGCGGACCTCCACCATCAAGGACCCGTCCGGGGACCGCAGCCGACAGGGCGCACAAACGGCTGTCCCGCCCGCATCATCAGGACGCGCAAGCGCGGCCCCGCCGGTGCCGACGGCCGTCAAGACGGCGATCAGGATCAGGCCAACAAGCCCGGCGCGCCGGCCGCCGTGGCGGCAAGTCACCGCCGCAAATTGCCGCTCATTATTTGCAAACCGACAAGAATCATTTGCAATTTGCATTTTCGGAGACGAGACCGCCATGAGCGGTAGTCTCATAACATATTCTAATATATCAAGAAATTTTCTCACGGCTCCACCACCCGAATCAATATCGGTCAATCCGCGCAGAAAGCGAAGCAAATAATTGCACTATGCGCAAGAAAAATGCAAACTACCCGTCGCGTTGGTGGTGCGGGCAGCGATCTGGTCGGCCGTCTTTGCTCTGACCGGCGCCCCTGCATTGACGCCGGCCCGGCCGGCAACGCAGCATCGCTCGGGCCGGAGTGCGGCTGTCATCGGATCGCGGGCCGCGCGGCGCACCGATCGGGGAGGATGCGATGGCTGGAGTCGAACAGGACGGACAGCGGAAACATCGGGATGCAGAGGGATGCGACGCCCAACAGGCCGGTGGGAAGGGCGGCGCCCGATCCGCGCCGGCGGTCGGCGGCATCCGTTCGGTTCTGATCCTGGGCGGCGGCACGGCCGGCTGGATGGCGGCGGCGATCCTGTCCGAGACTTTGGGGGCTCGGATCGCGATCACCCTCGTCGAGTCGGCCGCGATCGGCACCATCGGCGTCGGTGAGGCGACGATCCCGCCCTTGAAGCTGTTCAACCACCGCCTCGGCATCGATGAAGGCGCATTCCTGCGCGCGGTGCGCGGCAGCATCAAGCTGGGTATCGAATTCATCGGCTGGGGTGCGCCGGGCGAACGCTATATCCACCCCTTCGGACGCTATGCGGTGGACTTCGACATCGTGCCCTTGCACCAATATTGGCTGCGGGCGCGGGCGCTGGGCCATGACGTCGGCGCGATCGAGGAATATGCGCTGGCCGCCGTCGCCGCGCGTCTGGGGCGCGCCGACCGGCCGATCACCGATCCGCGCCGCATCCAGAGCAGCTTCGACTACGCCTATCATCTCGATGCGACGCGCTATGCCGCCTTTTTGCGTGGCTATGCCGAAGAACGCGGGGTCCGGCGGATCGAAGGCCGGGTCGCGGGCGTCGAACGCGACGGCGAGACGGGACGCATCGCCCGCCTCGTCCTCGACGACGGCCGGCGGCTGGCGGCCGACTTCTTTCTCGACTGCTCGGGCTTCCGCTCACTGCTGCTGGGCGATGCGCTGGCGGTCCCCTTTCTCGATTGGTCGCATTGGTTGCCCTGCGACCGGGCGGTGGCGCTGCCATCGAAGGCGGGTGGTGCGTTCACCCCGCACACGCAGTCCTTCGCCCACCGCGCCGGCTGGCGCTGGCGCATCCCGCTGCAGCACCGCATCGGCAACGGCATCGTCTATCAGAGCACCGAGATGTCGGACGAGGAGGCCGCCGACACCCTGCTCGCCGCACTCGACGGCGAGCCGCTCGCCGAGCCCCGCCTGATCCGCTTCACGGCCGGGCGCCGGGCGCGACTATGGGAGAAGAACTGTGTCGCCATCGGGCTGGCCGGCGGATTTCTGGAGCCGTTGGAATCGACTTCTATTCACCTCATCCAATCGGCCCTGTTCCGGCTGCTCGCACTCTGGCCGCTGTCGCCATCCGACGAGACGTCGGCGCGCGAGTTCAATCGCCTGTCGGCCGAGGAATACGAACGGATCCGGGATTTCATCATCCTCCACTATCACGCCAATCGGCGCGACGAGCCCTTCTGGCGCCGGCTTGCGGCGATGGCGGTGCCGGATGAACTTGCCGAACGTCTTGCCGCCTGGCGCGCCTGCGGCCGGCTCGTCTCGCCGGGCCCTGAGCTGTTTCTCAATCCGAGCTGGCTGGCGGTCTATACGGGCCAGGGCGTGATTCCACAGGCATGTGACCCGCTCGCCGACCTCAGGGCCGGGCGGGTCGATGCGGATGCGAAGCTCGCCCACCTGCGCCGTCTCGTGCGCGAAGCGGCGATGGCCATGCCCGAGCACGCCGGCGCGCTTGCGCGGATCGGCGGCATTGCCGCGGATGCACAGGAGGACCTGCGCGCGCTTGCTACACAAGCGGGCGGGTGAGAGGGATGCGGGCCGATACGCATCGATGGCGGGGATGGGCGCGGGCCGGCTCTTCCTGTCCCGGGCCTTGCCGAGACCGGCGGGCCGTGACATCTTCGCAATGGCTCGCATGCAGTGGGTCTGCACAGGACAGGGATGGTGACGGCGCAATGGACGGGGAGTGTCATCGTGGGTAACGGGTCCCGGACATCGGTCCCGGCGGGAGCGGAAGACGAGAGGACAGAGCCGGCGACGGAAGAAGCGGTCCGGCGCCCAGAGGCGGCAGGCGCGCGCGGCCGTCGCCTCTATCGGCTGGAGGATCTCGCGCGGATTGCAGGCGTGTCGGTCTCCACGGTCTCGCGGGCGCTCAGGGACAGCCCGCTGGTCGCCGAAGCGACGAAGCGGCGGATTTTTCAGCTCGCCCGCATGCATGACTTCCGCGGCCGCACGGCAGCCCGGACGTCCGAGCTGACGAGAACGCCCGCGCTCTCGGTCGTCATTCCCCCTCCGCAGGGGCGGGACCGTCGGGTGTCGGATCCTTTCCTCCTCGAACTGCTGGGTGCTCTCGCCGACAGCGCCATCCAGCATGACTGTGATCTGCTGATTTCGCACATCATGCCGGCCGACGAGGTCGGGACTCTGGAAATCCTCGAACATCGGCGCACGGATGGAGTCATCTTTCTCGGACAAAGCACCATTCATCGCCATCTCAATGCCTATCATGACCGCGGCATGCCCTTCGTCGTTTGGGGCGCCGAGCTGCCCGACCAACGCTATGTCACCGTCGGCAGCGACAATCTGCGCGGCGGCGTGCGGGCGACCCGCCATCTTCTGCGTCTCGGACGGCGGCGCATCGCTTTCATCGGCAATACCGAGGCGCCAGAAATCGCGCTGCGGTTCCAGGGGTATCGTTCGGCTCTCGAAGAGGCGGGCGTCGCCTTCGATCCGGCTCTCTTCGTGACGGCGGATCTGGGACTCGATTCAGGGATGGAGGCGATCCAGCGGCTGATCGACGCCGAAACCGGCGTGGACGCCGTGGTGGCGGCCTCGGATCTGCTGGCCCTCGGGATCATCCAAGGCGCCAAACGCCGTGGGCTGACGGTGCCTGAGGATCTGGCCGTCGTGGGCTATGACGATATTCAGCTCGCCGCCTATGCCAGCCCGGCGCTGACCACGATCCGTCAGAATGTCACGCTCGGAGGCCGTCTGCTGCTGCGCAAACTGCTCGCCTTGTTGCGTGGCGAGACGGCGGCTTCCGAATGTCTGGCCACCGAACTCATCGTGCGCGAATCCTGTGGCGCGTGACGGTCCGCGACCGGCCGGATACGCAATGAAACGAGGAGACGAAACGAAGAGCGCGTCGTCTGCTGAGGACGCGGATCCGCAGACAAACGCATTTTGGCCGGTCTTTCCGTCTCGATCTTTTGGGCGGAACCCGCTGCTGTCAGAACGCGATCCGCGACGCGGCGGCATCCCTCACGCGCTGGCGAAGAAGGCCCAGCCATAGGCGGGCAGCACATAATGATCGTCCGCAAGCCGTGCGCCATCCGCACTCAGCAGAGGCAGACGCCAGCGCCGGGTGAGCTCCGGCGCACGCCAGTCCAAGGGGGTGGCCGCCGGATTGACGAGGCACAACAGGCTGGCGTCCCCTTGCGTGCGGGTGAAGGCGATCAGGGGGGCGGGCGCCTGTGCGAGCGCGTGATAGTCTCCATGGCGCAAGGCTGGTTGTCGCCGCCGCAGGGCGATCAGAGCGCGGGTGATCGCGAGCACCGATCGCCCCTCCTGTTCCTGACGGCTTATGGCCCGTGCCCGATGGCGCGGGTCCACGGGCAACCAGGGGCGGGCGGAGGAAAAGCCGGCATGCGGGTCTTCCGCCTGCCAGGGCATGGGCGTGCGGGCGCCGTCACGCCCCAAGGTCGCCGGCCAGTTGGCGATCGCTTCCGGATCCTGCAGATCCTCGCGAGCAAGATGCGCCTGCGGCAGGCCGAGCTCCTGCCCCTGATAAAGGAAGATCGTGCCCCGCAAGCCGAGCAGGAGCGCATTGAGCATAGAGGCGAAACGCGGATCTTCCTCTTCCGCTTCGCTGGCCGCCCAGCGGCTGACGACCCGGGGGACGTCGTGATTGCTGAAGGCCCAGGATGGCCAGGCGGATTCCTGCGACTCGTTCCATGCCTCGATGGCCGCATGAACCTGCTCGGCCGAAATCCGCGGGCCGTTGAGAAAGGCGAAGTCGTAGGCACTGTGACAGCGCCGCGGCTGACCGGACCAGGCGTAAGCGATCGTCTCGCTGATCGGCGCGTTGTCACCCACCTCGGCGACGAGAAACCGCTCACCGAACTGATCCGCAAGGGCACGCAGCGCCTCCACGACGGTTAGGCTTTCCGGGCGCGAGCGGTTGTAGAGATGACGCTGATAGTCATAGGGCCGGTCAGCGGCGGGCACGCCGGCCGGCGGATTGTCCCGCAAGGCTTGATCGTGACAGTAGAAGTTGACCGCATCCAGACGAAACCCATCCACACCGCGCGTCAGCCAGAACCGGGCGATGTCCGCGATTGCCTCACGCACGGCAGGATTGTGGAGATTGAGATCCGGCTGCTCGGCCAGAAAATTGTGCAGATAATACTGGCGCCGTTCGGCACACCAGCTCCAGGCCGGCCCCGTAAACAGAGACTGCCAGTTGTTGGGCGGCGTGCCGTCGGGACGCGGATCCGCGAAGACATACCAGTCCGCCCGGGGCGCATCGCGGCCGCTGCGCGCCTCCTGAAACCAGGGATGGGCGGAAGAGGTGTGGGAATAGACCTGGTCGATGATCACGCGCATGCCGCGGGCATGGGCGTCGGCGAGCAGGCCGTCGAAATCGGCGAGCGTGCCGAAGATCGGATCGACGTCGCAATGGTCCGAAACATCATAGCCCCCGTCATGCATGGGCGAGACGAAGAAGGGCGACAGCCAAATCGCATCGACACCAAGCGAGGCGATATGATCGAGCCCGGCACGCACACCCGCCAGATCGCCGATCCCGTCGCCGTTCGAATCGCGGAAGCTACGCGGATAGACCTGATAGATGACGGCGCCGCGCCACCAGGCGTGCGGTGCGCATCCATTGCCCTCCTGTTCGGCCACGCTCTCCCCTTTCACCCAATCGTCGCCTTTCCTGCTGCGGCTGCCGCCGGTCCCGTCAGAGCATCGACTTTAGAGCCATCGCCTTTCACGCTCATCCGGGTGTCGCTTTGCCTTTCCGCCGCGCAAACCGCCGCCCGGTTCCGCATCCCAATGGCGGAAGGAGAAGACTCGGCAGCCTCTTTCGCTGCCAGCGGCCGTGTCATTTTGCCGTCTTTTTGCAATATTGCAAGAGCTTTCTTGCAATGCCCTTTCCGATTCCCGGAAGGCATGTGATGAAAGGAAGAAACCGCCTGCGCCGCAAACACACGTCTTCTCGGGCAGCGGGATTGGTTGGGGAGAGGTGGTGTGATCCTGGCGGAAGGGTGGGCGAAGGTCTCTGAAGGGCGCATAATTCCTCTATGATAGCAAGGGGAAGGCCAAATATGGGGTGGCGGTGCGATGCGGTTGGGCGTTTGGCGCATCCCTTCTCCTGCTCTCGGGAAATGCCGCGAAGAGTCCAAGGCGGATCGGGGATGCGGAGAAAGATTCATGATGTTTTGCCGCAAATGAGGGCATTTTGCCCTTGCAATTTGCATTGTTGTGACGTTATAAATGCAAATGCATGGTCGACCAAGGTCGCTTGGGCGCAGGGAAGGGCGACCGTTCTCTCGTCTTGGCGCCTTACCGATGCGCGCTTGCGGGCGCTTCACGACGATACGGTCGGTCGTGCGTGTTGGAAGCCCGTTTGGATGCGGGTATGGCCGTGGTGGCAGGGAGGAGACAGCCGATGGCGAATCGCAGGAATCCGGGTCGCTTGCTTGCTTGTGTGTCGGGCGCGGCGATTCTGGCGCTGATCGATGCCGGTGCCGGGCTCGGCGTGGCGGCGCCGGCAAAGGCGGCCGAGGCGGCGGGTGCGCTCGCCCCTCTTCAGGAGGCCGCGCGGGATCAGGCGCAGGACGAAGGCAAGAAGACCGGGCGTGACGAGGGTCGCGGGCGCAAGGATGAAAAGCCGGCGATCGAAGAGATCGTCGTGCGGGGCTTTCGGCCGAGCATCGAGCGCGCGATCGAGCTCAAAAAGATGTCCACATCCATCATCGAGGCGGTCTCGGCCGAGGACATCGGTAAGCTGCCGGATGTGAGTATCGGCGAAACATTGGCCCGTCTGCCCGGTCTGGCCGCCCAGCGGCTCGAAGGTCGTGCCCAGGTGATCAGCATCCGCGGGCTGGGTCCGGATTTCAGCACCGCGCTTCTCAATGGCCGTGAGCAGGTGACGACCAGCGATAACCGCGGTGTCGAGTTTGACCAGTATCCGGCCGAACTGCTGGGTGGCGTGGTCGTCTACAAGACACCGGACGCCACCTTGATCGGCCAAGGGTTGGCCGGCACGGTGGATCTGCGCACGATCCGGCCGCTCGCCTTCGGCCGGCGACGGCTGACGGCGATCGCGCGGGCCGAATTCAATGAGGACGGCTCTCTCAACCCCGATGCCTCCGCCCTCGGCTATCGCGTGGGTGTGACCTATGTCGATCAGTTCATGGAGGATCGCCTTGGGGTCACGCTTGGGGTGGCGATCCAGTCCACGCCCACCCAGATCGAACAGTTCAACGCCTGGGGCTATCCGACCGCGCCCGACGGCAATCTCGTGCTGGGCGGCTCGAAGCCTTTCGTGAAGTCCGATGACCTCAAGCGCATCGGCACGCTTGGAACCATCGAGTTTGCGCCCAGCGACACGCTGCACACCACGCTCGACATTTCCTACTCTCATTTCGACGAAACCCAGATCCTGCGCGGGATCGAGTTTCCGCTGTTCTGGTCGGCCGCCCAGCTGCAGCCCGGATACACGGCCAGCGACGGCCTGATCACCGACGGCGCCTTCGCGGGCGTGAAGGGGGTGATGCGCAACGACCGCAACGACCGCAACGCCGATCTCTTCAACGTCGGCTGGAACCTGCGCTACGATTTCGCCGAGGACTGGGGGTTTGAGACCGATATCAGCTACTCGCGGGCCGACCGCAAGGACCGGTTGCTCGAATCCTATTCCGGCACCGGCCCGGCCGGCATGGGTGCGACGGACACCCTCGGATTCCAGCAGCAAAAGAGCGGCGTGTTCACCTATGATCCCACGCTGGATTATGCGGATACCAGTCTGTTCGTGTTGACCGACCCGCAGGGTTGGGGCGGCGGCGCCAAGCCGAATCCGCTCACACAAGCCGGATTCATCAATGCGCCCAAGACCAGCGATGAGCTGACTCATCTGCGCTTTTCGGCCGATCGCTTTCTCGATAGTTCCGTCTTCGACAAGGCGACGATCGGGATCGACCTGTCGCGGCGCGACAAGAAGCGGCGGATCGCCCAGAACTTTCTCACTCTCGGCGGGCCGACGAGCCTGCCCATCCCCGAAGCCGCCCTGCTCAAGAAGACCGCGGGGCTGAAGTTCCTCGGCATTCCGGCCCAGGTCACCTATGATCCGCTCTATCTGCTCCAGAACGTCTATGTGCCGGTGCCGATCCAGCTGTCCTCCTTCAACGTGCCGCAGGACTGGTCCGTGCGGGAAGACGTGCTGGTGGCCTTCACCAAGTGGGACGTCAATACCTTGGTGGGCGGCATGGAGCTGGTCGGCAATGTCGGCGTCCAGGCGGTTTACACCGATCAGTCGTCCCAAGGCTTCCGCGTGGCGGGTGCGGAAGTCGGCGCCGGGACCGCGGAGGGAGACTTCATTCCCGTCAAGGACGGTGACAAATATTGGCGCTTTCTGCCGAGTCTCAACCTCATCCTGCGAATCGACGAAAACACCCAGATCCGCTTCGGCGCCGCGCGCACCCTGGCCCGCGCCCGGATGGATCAATTGAACGCTTCGCTTGCGCTGTCGGCCAATTTCACGCGGTTGACCTCAACCGATCCCAATCAGGCCTTCTTCAGCGCCGGCGGCGGCAACCCGCGGCTGAAGCCCACCATCTCGAATCAGGTGGACATCTCCTTCGAGCACTATTTCGCCGATGGCGCGGGCTATATCGCGATCGCGGGTTTCTACAAGGATCTGCAGGATTTCATCAATCCGAATGACGCCTTCCTGTTCGATTTCTCGGCCTTCATTCCGGACTTCCTCACCCCCGAACAGCAGGCGATGCTGGGCACGCCGCTGGGCATCGTCTCGGGGCCGACCAACAATGGTCACGGCAATATCAAGGGGTTTGAAGGCACGATCACCCTGCCTTTCGAAGTGGTGGCGCCGGCACTGGAAGGCTTCGGCGTGATTCTGTCGGCCTCCTACACGGACAGCAAGGTGATTCTGGGCGACAACCCTGATCCCGTGACCGTGCCCGGATTGTCGAAATGGGTCGTCAATTCCACCGTCTACTACGAAAAGGCGGGTTTCCAGGCGCGCGTCAGCCACCGCTACCGCACCAAGTTCCTGGGAGAGGTGGCCGGCATCAGCGCGACCCGCATCCTGCGCACGGTCAAGTCCGAATCGGTGATCGACGCACAGATCAGCTACACTTTCGAAAGCGGTCCCCTGCAGGGACTGACCTTGCTGGCTCAGGCCAACAACCTGACCAACGAACCCTTCGTGACCTTCCAGGAGCCCGATCCGCGGCTGGTGATTGATCATCAGAGCTTTTCGCGCACCTATCTGTTCGGCGCGTCCTACAGCTTCTGACGCCCGTTCGCCGGCATGCGGTCCGGCTGCCGATTGCGGATGAGAGCCCGCTGGTCCTTCGCGACCGGCGGGCTACCGCTTTTGCGGATTCCGGCCGCCGGGACTAGGCTGGTGCCAGCGTGGCGACCGGCGGGGGTAAGGCGGGTGTCCCGCGTCAGCAGGCATGAGAAGGGATAGCAGCGATGCCGACAGAAGGGGGCGATCCCGTCCGCACCGACCCTTCCACCGGGCAGGGGCGGCCCAAGCGGGTTCTGGTGCTCGGCGGCGGAACGGCCGGCTGGATGGCGGCGGCCGTGCTGGCGAAGGGACTGGGGCCTCTTGTCGCGATCACGCTCGTCGAGTCGTCGGCGATTGGCACCGTGGGCGTGGGCGAGGCGACGATCCCGCAAATCCGGCATCTGAATCGGTTCCTGGGAATCGCGGAAACACAGTTGCTCGCCGCCAGCGAGGGCACCATCAAGCTCGGCATCCGCTTCATTGGTTGGACGCGGCCGGCAGACTCCTATATCCACGCCTTCTCCGACATCGGTGTCACCCTTGGCCAGGTCGGTTTCCATCACTACTGGTTGCGGGCGCGGGCTGCCGCCGCCGGTGAGGCCGGTTCGTTCTGGGACTATTCACCCAATGCCCTGGCCGCCGCGACCGGGCGCTTTCTGCCGCGCGAGGAGCCGCCGGCTCCCGGGCTGGCCGGTCTGCGTTGGGCCTATCATTTCGATGCCGGCCTTTATGCGCGCCTGCTGCGTCGGGTGGCCGAGGCGGCCGGCGTGGCGCATGTGGAAGGCCTGATGCGTCGGGTGGAGCGTGATCCGCAGGATGGTCGGGTTTGCGCGCTTGTTCTCGAAGACGGCCGCCGGATCGAAGCCGATCTTTTCATCGACTGCTCGGGATTCCGCTCGCTGCTGCTCGGCGAGACGTTGGACGTGCCTTTCGTGGACTGGTCCCATTGGCTGCCTTGCGATGCGGCTTGGGCCGTCGGATCCCGGGAGAGCGGCCCCCTTCCGCCTTACACGCAAGCCCACGCCCATGCCGCCGGTTGGCGTTGGCGGATTCCTCTGCGCCATCGCATCGGCAACGGCCTCGTTTTCTGTTCGGCCGAGATGGGCGAGGAGGAAGCGCGCTCTGCCCTCCTCGCCGCGCTCGACGGCGAGCCCTT